>WTGY01000177.1 GCA_011523365.1 Caldilineaceae bacterium | reverse complement strand
CCCCCTGTAGGGGCACCCCTTGTGGGTGCCCTCATACAGACGCCCAATTCGGTCCGCACCCTTCAGAGCCCTCTGTGGACGAAGAAAGGTGTTCTTCGCGCCCCTTCGCGTCCCTTCGCGGATAAAAGGTGTTCTTCCTGGCCCTTCGTGGAATCGCCCTAAGCGACAGCCACAAAACTCCCCAAATTCGTCCAAAATCCGACCCCAATCCGTGCTATAATAACCCCCTCAAGAACGCGCCCAAGCCCAGCACGTCTGAGAATGAGCAAGCTATACTTCACCTGAAAAATTCCCAGAGAATCTGCCAAAAACCCAAGACTGAACCCCAAAACGGGCCAAACAAATGCAAGAAAATACCGACAACAGCCGCGAAAAACCCCAAAAAGGCGCGACATTTGCCGACATAACCCGCCCAAACCCGTCAATGCCCATGGCCTCTCGTAAGACACTCGTAAACGCTCGTGAACTCTCACGATCTCTCGTACAACGCTCGCAAACGCTCACGGACCCCAATGAACCCTCGCAAGTTAATCCCCACTAAAAACTAAAAACTCAGAACTGAAAACTAAAAAAACTGCCTTACCCCCTTGACAGAGTTCCAAGATTAGGCTATCCTTATAAAAGATTTAGTCATAGATAAAAATATATTTATGGGCGTATGAATTTACCCCCGTCTGAGGCCGAAGCATGCTGAACACACAAACCCTATGGCAAACCTTACTGCCACCCAGTTCACACGCAAGACTGACACCCACTGTCCTCCTGCTCCTCATCGCCGCCCTCCTCGCCACAGCCTGCGGCCGTGACCGCGAACCCGCCGTCGCCGAGGCCGCCGAAGAACCGGCAGCCGCCGAACAGCAGTCCCAACCGGACGCCCCCGCCTCCGCAGGCGTCCGCGCCGACGGCACATTCCGCATCGTCGCCACCACCACCCAGGCCGGCGACCTTTCCCGAATCCTCGCCGACGGCGTCCCCGACATCGAAATCACACCGCTCATGGGCGCCGGCGTCGACCCCCACCTCTACCAGCCCACCGAGTCCGACATCCGCGCCATGAATGCCGCCGATATGGTCGTCTACAGCGGCCTCCATCTCGAAGGCCAGTTCGACGCCGTCTTCGCAGCCCTGCGCGAACAGGGCACCATGGTCTACAGCCTTTCCAAACCCGTCAAGGACGCCGGCTTCGTCATCGGCGGCTTCGGCGCCGACGAGACCCAGTCCGGCACCGACGACCCCCACTTCTGGTTCGACCCCCGCAACTGGGAGCTCACCGTCGCCGACCTCGCCCAGACCCTGGCCGAGCTCGATCCCGACAACGCAGCCGCCTACACCGCCCACGCCGAGGCCTACAACGCCCAGCTCCGCACACTCTTCACCTGGGCTGACGAAGGCATGCGCTCCGTGCCCGAAGGCCAGCGCTACCTCGTCACCTCCCACGACGCCTTCCAATACTTCGGCGCCGCCTTCGGCTGGCGCATGGCCGGCATCCAGGGCATCAGCACCGAGGACGAGACCGGCGTCGGTGACATCCAGCGCACCGCCCAGTTCGTCGTCGAACAGAACATCCCCGTCCTCTTCGTCGAGAGCAGCATCTCGCCCGACACCATCGAGGCCGTCCAGGCCGCCATCGAAGCCGCAGGCGGCAGCGTCCGCGTCGGCGTGCGCGAGCTCTACTCCGACGCTATGGGCATGCCCGGCACCTTCGCCGGCGCCTACATCGGCATGATCGCCGAAAACGTCTACACCATCCTGCAGTCCTACCGCTGCGCCGGTGCCCCCGCCGCCATCCCCGACTGGCCGGACAGCATAGACCTGCGACCACCAGAGGAGTTGCTTGCTGCAAACTGTGAAACTGAAGAACCGTAACCGCAGTGCGCTGGTCACGCCCATCGTTCATCAGGGCCGCGCTCCCTCCCCCGAGAGCGCGGCCGGACAGCTACCGCCGGCAGAACCAAGAAATCTGCCCGGCGCCCTACCCGCCGCGTGACCTGAATCTACCAAATGGAAAGACCGGCAACAGCCCGCGCAACCGGTCCGCCTGCGCCCGCAAGGAGGGCACCGACGTGAGCGTCCACAGCGGACGTGACCCGCAAAACGACTCGGCTACGGCCCTCGAGATCGACGATCTGACCGTGGCCTACAACAGCAAACCCGCCATCTGGGACATCGACCTGCGCGTGCCCGAAGGCGTCCTCATGGCCGTCATCGGCCCCAACGGCGCCGGCAAAAGCACCCTGATCAAGGCCGCCCTCAAGCTCATCCCCCGCGCCGCCGGCACAGTCCGGTTCTACGGCCAGCCCTACGAACACGTCCGCGGCCTCGTCGGCTACGTCCCCCAGCGCGGCAGCGTCGACTGGGACTTCCCCACCACCGTGCTCGACGTCGTCTCCATGGGCCTCTACGGCCGCCTCGGCTGGATCCGCCGCCCCGGACAAAGCGAACGCGAGTCCGCCATGCACGCCCTCGAACAGGTCGGCATGCAGGACTTCGCCGACCGCCAGATCAGCCAGCTCTCCGGCGGCCAGCAGCAGCGCACCTTCCTCGCCCGCGCCCTCGTCCAGGACGCCCGCATCTACCTCATGGACGAACCCTTCGCCGCCGTCGACGCCGTCACCGAACGCGCCATCATCACCATCCTCCGCGAACTCCGCGCCCGCGGCAAAACCGTCGTCGTCGTCCACCACGACCTCCAGACCGCCCCCGAATACTTCGACTGGGTAACCCTCCTCAACGTCGAAATCGTCGCCACCGGCCCCATCGCCACCACCTTCACCCCCGACAACCTCCGCCAAACCTACGGCGGCCGCGTCGCCTACCTCCACGAAGGCCAGCGCATAGCCGGCCTCGAAGAAGAATAAATGCACTGCCCTCAGTCCCGGAGTTTCCCCAACCCCAACAACCTTCCTTCGTGGCCCTCAGTGGCCCTTCGCGGACAAAAAGGTGTTCTTCGCGCCCCTTCGCGTCACTTCGCGGATAAAGAGAGGTGTTCTTCGTGGTCCTTCGTGGCCCTTCGTGGACAAAGGTGTTCTTCGCGCCCCTTCGCGTCCCTTCGCGGATAAAGACGTTCACAACCACCATGACCAACAACACCTCCGACCGCCGTATCTGGCTCCTCATCACCGCCACAGCCATAATCGCCGCCCTCTTCATACCCTTCAGCCAGTTTGTCCTTCACGTCGAATACGACTACACCCTGCGCACAGTCGCCCTCGGCGGCGCCCTCCTCGGCATCGTCAGCGGCGTGCTCGGCTGCTTCGCCGTCCTCCGCCGCCAGAGTCTCCTCGGCGACGCCCTCTCCCACGCCGCCCTGCCCGGCGTCGCCATCGCCTTCCTCCTCGCCGGCCGCGACCTCGGCCTCCTCCTCATCGGCGCCGGCGTAACCAGCTGGCTCGGCGTCTGGTTCATCCGCCTCGTCACCGGCACCACCCGCATCAAACAGGACGCCGCCATGGGCATCGTCCTCGCCGCCTGGTTCGCCGCCGGCATCGCCCTCCTCGTCTACATCCAGGCCCGCCCCGACGCCAGCCAGGCCGGCCTCGACACCTTCATCTTCGGCCAGGCCGCCGCCATCATCGAGCGCGACGTCCGCCTCATCGCCGCCGTCGGCGCCGTATCATTCATCGTCCTCGCCCTCTTCTGGAAAGAGTTCAAACTTATCACCTTCGATCCCGAATTCGCCGGCGCCAACGGCTTCCGCGTCAACCTCCTCAGCATGACCCTCTCCACCCTCATCGTCGTCGCCATCGTGCTCGGCCTCCAGCTCGCCGGCGTCATCCTCATGGTCGGCATGCTCATCGCCTCCGGCATCGCCGCCCGCCAGTGGACCAACCAGCTCGGCCAGATGGTCATCCTCTCCGCCGTATTCGGCGCATTCGCCGGCGGCGCCGGCGCCATCGTCAGCGCCGTCGACGCAGACATCCCCACCGGCCCCCTCATCGTCGTCGTCGCCTTCCTCCTCGTGGCCCTCTCCCTCGGCTTCGCCCCCGGACGCGGCCTCGTCTGGACCCTCCTCCGCCAGCGCAGCGACCGCCGCCGCTTCGCCGCCCAGACGATCCTCCAGGACCTCTACCACTACGCCCTCGATCACGGCCGCGCCGACCTGCCCGCGCCCGAACCCTTCCTGCTCGGCGTCCGCGGCGCAACCGCCCGCGAGGGCCTGCGCCAGCTCCACGCCCGCGGCCACGCCCAACGCAGCAACGGCGCCTGGATGCTCACCCCCGCCGGCATCGAAGCCGCCGCCCGCGACGACCGCAACCACCAGCTCTGGGCCCTCTACCGCCAGTACGCCGACGACCTCGACCTGCCCATAATCGCCGAAGACCGCCAGCAGGACATCGCCGACGCCCTCCCCCCCGCCGCCGTCGCCAAACTCGAATACAAACTCGACACCATCCGCAACGCCGCCACCCAATGAAGCCACTAAAAACTAACTACTAAAAACTAGAAACTGCCCTTCCATGGTTCAACTCGAAGAACTCATCATCCACCTACTCCTCAACTTCATCGCCCGCGAAGACCTCAACGCCTTCCTGCGCAACCCCCAGCACACCGCCACAATCGTCGGCAGCCTCATCGCCGTGTCCGGCGCCCTGCTCGGCACATTCCTGCTCCTGCGCGGCATGTCCCTCACCAGCGACGCCATCAGCCACACCGTCCTCCTCGGCATCGTCGTGGCCTTCATCCTCATGGGCTCCGTCTTCGGCCGGCACCCCGATCTCTCATCCGGCTGGCTCATCGTCGGCGCCGCCGCCGCCGGCGTCGCCACAGTCCTCCTCACCGAACTCATCTACCGCTCCGGCCTCGTCAAACAGGATGCCGCCCTCGGCCTCGCCTTCCCCCTCCTCTTCGCCATCGCCGTCATCCTCGTCTCCCGCGTCGTCAGTGACGTCCATCTCGACGAAGACGCCGTCATGGTCGGCGAAATCGGCGTCGCCTGGGCCAACACCAACAGCCACTGCCTCGACGGCTGCGAGTCCGTCACCATCACTCCCGAAGACCCCCGCGCCGAAACAACGCGCCAGTGCACCAACTGTCGCGACCTGGGCATCAGCCCCCGCGACGACAAGGCTGAGTTCACCCAGATCTGCACCAACTGCGGCCACTACAGCCCTGCCCAAGCCTGGCAGGCCGGCTTCACAGGCCAGGAACCGGTCCTCGTCTTCTGGCCCAAATCGATCACCGTCATGGCGGTACTCACGCTGCTCACCCTTCTCGCCATCGTCCTCTTCTACAAAGAGCTCAAACTCTCCACCTTCGACCCAACCCTGGCCGCCGCCCTCGGCTTCCGCCCCACCCTCCTCCACTACGGCCTCATGGTCCTCGTCAGCCTCGTCGCCGTCGGCGCCTTCGACGCCGTCGGCTCCATCCTCGTCGTCGCCTTCTTCATCATCCCGCCCGCCGCCGCCTACCTGCTCACCGACCGCCTGCCCCGCATGCTCCTCTACAGCTCGCTCATCGGCGCGGCCGGCGCCTACACCGGCTACGATCTCGCCCGCGGCAACCTCCTCGGCATCGCCGACCTCAGCGACATCCTCGCCGCACTCAACAACCTCTTCGGCCTCGGCCTCAGCGAACGTTGGGACTCATCCATCTCCGCCTCGATGGTGCTCATGACCTTCCTCTTCTTCCTGGTCGCCTGGACCTTCTCGCCCAAGTACGGCCTCGTCTCCACCATGCTCCGCCGCCGCAACCAGCGCCGCAGCTTCGACCACCAGGTCGTCCTCGGCCACATTCACCACCACCAGGACAGCCCCGCCGCCGGCGAAGAACTGGCCGTCTCCACACTCTACCGCCACTTCCGCTGGACACCGGCCAAAATGCAGCGTACACTGCGTCAGCTGCGTGCAGGCAATCTCGTACAGATCGATGCCGGTCTCGTCACACTCACCGAACGCGGCGAGACCCGCGCCCATCAGTTTCGACAAACGCAACTGACCAACGAAAGCGTTGGAGAGTAATCCATATGGCAAAACTAAACCGCGCGGCCCCCCCGCCCGACGCCGTCTCTCCGGCCTTGCCCGTCACCGCGCTCGGCCTGACCGGCTATCTCTTCATCGGTACCGCCGGTGTCCTCATCCCGTCCGTGATGCCCTTTATCACCGACGAGTATTTGGCCACCGGCCTGACCTTGAC
The DNA here is from genome assembly GCA_011523365.1 of Caldilineaceae bacterium. Classification (GTDB taxonomy): domain Bacteria; phylum Chloroflexota; class Anaerolineae; order Caldilineales; family Caldilineaceae; genus Bin5. The sequence goes on along the minus strand of WTGY01000177.1, from coordinate 129,085 downwards.
CGCCATCGGCCTCATCTTCCCCGCCCGCGCCGTCGGCGGCATCCTCGGCAACCTCCTCGCCGGCGTCGCCTCTGACCGTCTCGGTTATAGCAAGCTGGTCTGGATCGCAGCCCTCGCTCTGGCAGCCTCCATGGCCCTGGCCGGCTCCGCCCGCATCTGGTTCCTCTTCCTCGCCGCCTTCGCCCTCATCAGCATCGTCCAGTCCTCCCTCACCACCGGCATCAACGCCATGGTCGCCGACGCCAACCGCGACAGCCGCGCCCGCGCCCTCAACGTCCTGCACGGCGTCTACGCCGTCGGCGCAACCATCTCCCCCCTCGTCTTCGGCGTCGTCCTCCAGCAGGGCGTCCCCTGGCGCTGGACCATGGCCGCCACCGGTCTCATCTGGCTCATCTACGGCGCCGGCGCGCGCCTGCTGGTTCGCCGCATCTCACTGTCGCCTGACTCACCCTCTGAGCCAGGAACCCCACCCGCACATGATGGACCGGAACGGGCACCGGATCCCCAACATAAAAAGACCCCGCACAGCGGGGCCAGGACCTCATTTCTCTCTTCAGTTTGGGCCGAGCTTCAGGACGTCCTCTCCTCAAATCTGGGCATGCTGCGCAACGCCGGTTTCCTCTCCCTCTTCCTCATTTCCTTTATCTACAACGGCGTTGCCTTCAGCCTGCTCGGCTGGGTCGCCCTCTTCATGCAGGAGTCCGCCGGCCTCTCCACCTTCTACTCGATCTCTATGATCTCCGTCTTCTACGTCGCCCTCACCGCCGGCCGCTTCCTCTGTGCCGCCTACGCCGAACGCCTCGGCTACGCCGCCACCCTCCTCATCCTCGCCGCCGGCCTCGCCCTCACCTACCCGCTCGTCATCTTCAGCACTTCCGCCGCACCCCTCGTCATCGGCATCTTCCTCACCGGCCTCACCCTATCCGGCCTCTTCCCCACCGCCCTCGCCTACGGCACCCGCCTCTACCCCCAACACAGCGGCGCCGTCACCGGCGTCCTCAACGTCGCCATGACCATCGGCACCATGCTCCCGCCCCTCTGGACCGCCATCTTCTCCGACCTCTGGAGCTTCCAGACCGCCCTCGGCATCAACTACACAATGGCCCTCATCCTCCTCGCCGTCTGCCTCTACCTCACCCGCCTCGAACCCCGAACCAAATCGTAGGGGCGCCCCTTGTGTGTGCCCCCGCTGTCGCCCCTGCCCCAGCCGCCTCCCGCGCAGCCAGGACAAGCTCTCTCTCCTCGTCTTTTGGGCGGTCGGCCGCAAGCGGCCTCCCTTGTGCGGGGGCTCCGCCCCCGCAACGCCCCCCCTAAACCTCGCGCCGCAGCCAGTGTGAGGCAATTCGACCTTGGCGTCCCGCGGCGACCGGTGCTTCCCCCATCCCGCATCGTACCAGGTTTCGAGCATGATCCAGTGCAGGCAAGGCGAGTGTGGCAGTGCCCACTCTGGCTAAACGTACACTGCTATGACCATCAAGTGCCCGCCATAGAAACCCCGACGGCGCGTTCCGTCACTCCGGACCCAGGCAGACCGCAAACAGCACCAACACAGAACATGGCCAAGTAGCCCACTAAAAACCAAAAACCGACTACTCAAAACTGCCCTTCAAATGCCCCAATCTCCTCCGCCCCGTCCAACACCCCGATCTCCAAATGAAACTCCCGCACCTCGCCCGGCTGAATATGCGTGAGATACCCCTCCCGGCGATTCCAGGCCCGCCCCAGCATACTCACATTCCCCGGCTCCACACCCGTCACATACGTCCCGCGATGAAAATGCTGCCACTGGTTCACCAGCGGGATCTCCGCAATCGGGAACTTCCAGTACAGCCCCAGCCCCAACCCATCATTGACCAGCCCCACATGCACATTCCCGTCCGCATCCGCCACCGGCCTGTGCACGAACACATCATCATGGGCCTCCTCCTGCGGCGGCTTCGCCACCTGGTACACCTCCGGCCCGACCTCCTTGTCCTCCAGCCACTCCGTCGTCTTCTCGCTATTGATCAGCAACCGCGTCCCGCTATCCAGCACCGGAAATCCGGGATTGCAATGGTACACAAACATCAGCGGCGACGGGTCCACGCTCAGATTCTCGATGCGGTCGTAAATGCGAATCGACTTCTCCCCCAGCACTGTCGAGATCTCCCGCGTCAGCTCCAGGTTCGTCCCGAAAAACACCGCCTCCCGCATCTTCCCATGCACGCGCACCACATACTGCTCGCCCTCCCAGCCCGCATTCGCCACCACATTCTTCGCCGGCAAAAACGCCAGCCGCCCGTGCAGTCCCAGTTCCTCGTTCTCCTCCTCCGGGTCCACCTCCGGGTGCCCCGTAAACGTCATTCCGCAGCTCACCGTGAGCCCGCCAAAAAACCCCCGCAGCCAGCCATTGCCCTCCGGCTCATAGAACGCCGGCCCCACGTCGCCCGTACTGCTCCGAAAACACAGCGACATCCCCTTATAATGCGCCGAAGCAATGTCCAGCGACCGCCCCGGCAACACCGAAAAGCACAGCCCCGAAGCATTAAACACCTCAATCAGATCCGACCCCCGCTCAATCCCCTCCACCAGCTCAGCCTTCCGCGCCCCCGCCAACTGCGACATATCCCCAACCAAATCCAACAGCTCCCGCCGACTGTACTCGCGTCCAAAAAGGGTGGTCATTATGGCTTCCTTTCTATGGGTGAATAGTGCAGCGAACGATAGCACACCGTCCAAACACAAGCAAAGTGACCCCAGTTTCAGACACTGAAGTCCGACGCGTGCTCTGCACTCTTCTTGGTTTGTGCGAGTCGATCCTCTTACCTTTCGGCCACCCAGATCCCAAGTAGTGCGCCCAGCCGTCGATGCATGGCGGGAGGCAGAGACCGGAGGTGTATAGCTGGAAGTTTAGTGCAGTTCCCACCGCTTCTGGACCAGGGTTCAATAGCTCTACACCGTTGGTGTTTCTCTCCACAAATCACTTCTGCTCGTGGAGATACTCTTTGGGCCAGGCTCAGAGAATGTATGACCCGAAACCTTGGCCGTAACTCCTTCCAATCGGTAAAGTTCACAAAAGTATTCGATTATGAGACAATGACCTGAAGACCAGAACAGAGTTTCGCATTAGTTGTTCTCGTCATCGTGCCTGTCCGGTAGCGTCAAGTGGTCCATCCCGCTAGACACGCTCCAACGGACCTTTCGTGAGAATTAACAATGTCCCCCGACTTGACCCGAACTCCAATCATGGAAGTTACGGAAGAAAAAGAGATCGTCAACACGCTAAAATCGCACGGTCTTAATGAAGTGGCCTCCCGGCTTGTCCAATTGAGAGAAATGATCGCCGAAGATCCGGATGAAACGGACCTGGTGATTGAGTCACTGAGATCATTCGCCGACTTCATCATGCAGGAGACCCACCTCCCAGTCCCGGAGATCGGCGCCGGTCCAGAAGGGTACGTGGAAGCAGAGTGGCGCATTCCCTCCAGCGGGGGAAGGAAAGCCGCTTCAGAAGAGAGCTACTGGGGCCGCGGCGACGGCATCCTCGCCATGAAGTTTCTACCCACCGGGCTTGTCCGCTTCGCCGCAACCTCAGGGCCAGCCGGGCAGGGCAAAGAACGACTACGAACCAGCGGGATTCTACCCGGGAACAGCATTCTTCCCGCCGTCCAGACCTTCATTTCCCGCTTGGCCTTTCGATAAACGCGCCCGCACTGCCTGACCACTTGCGTTTCTGCCCTTTGAATGCATCATCTATGATGTCTGAGTACTCTGTGGAAGGCGGAGGCCGTCTACAGTGGGGGGCAGCCTAACCGTCACCTGACAAGCTAAACGTTCAGGATATCCCAGTTGAAATCAATCCGGTTTTCCCTGCACGCTCTGGAACAGGTCAGCCGTCGAGGTGGAATCGAGGACGAGGTAGTCGAGGCGATTCGATCATCCCCTTGGGAACAGGCCGAACGAGGAAGACTTGCCTGCAGCAGAAACTTCCCATATGATGGCGAGTGGAATGGCAAGATGTACGCAACGAAGCAGGTTCGGCCGATTTTCGTAGACGAACAGGATGAAATCGTGGTCGTAACCGTCTACATCTATTTCTTCTAAGAGAACTACAATGAAAATAACCTACGATCGCGAAGTAGATGCCCTATACATCCGCTTCACAGACACCACCGTAACTACGAAACACCTCGAAGACGGCATCGCCCTTGACTACGACGCCGCCAACCACCTCGCCGGTATCGAAATCCTCGACGCCGCCCGGCGCGTGCACAACCCGGAAACTCTCAAGCAGGTTGTCTTCGAAAAAGCGCCCGCCCGCGAGATAGAAGACCAGGTCGCAGCAGGGTAGGGAGTATAACTCGTGGCTGCGGAGCAATCCCCCAAACCTGTGAAACTCCACATCAACCAAGAAGCCGACGCCCTCTACCTCCGTCTCGACGACTCCCCCATCGTCGAATCCGAAGAGGTCGCGCCCACCATCGTCCTCGACTACAACGAAGCCAACCAGATCGCCGGCGTCGAAATGCTCCATCTGTCCAAACGTTCCCCCAACCTTGACCTCAATACCCTGAAACTCTTCATCTCCTGACCAGCAAACCTCCCCAATATCCTCCAATTCGCAACCCAATCACCCTCCCCACCACATCCAATCTCCCGATTCCGGCAACGAAAGTTCCCTAAACTGGTCCCCTTTTGGCGAGAAACCGCCGCGCAAATCTGCTAAGCTTTATGCTTGTCCGCAGCACGCATGGGATGACCGGAATCCAAGTTCCATCCAACTATGGCATTGCCGGATTCGGGTGAGTTGAGCAGACCCACCCGGGACCTGGCGAATCCCGTGACGTAAGCTGTGACCGAACTCGTCTTGTGCGGGGGCAACGGTCGGAACCCGACGCCGACCCGTCCCCGCACCAGATGGGGGGTGAATTACGTCCAAAGTCATGATGGCTACCCGCCTTAAGGGTCTTGCGGTCGGCCTGCCAATGACCTCTTTCGGACTGAGCCCAGCGTCTGAACAGTCGGCAAGCTCCATAACCAATCGGCTTCGAAACCAGCCGCCACATCGACACTGACAGTCGGTTCACAAACAGATCGCAATCGCCTTCATCCACAATCCCCCGATTCGCCCGGTGCTGGCCCCAACTTTTCGGAGATTCAGCATCGGGCGAACTCCTCTTCAGACAGCCCCCAACACACGAAACCTCTCGTCAACGCTTGTAATCTCCTATATCACGCCCATACGGCCCCACCCAGTACCCGACACCCTTCCATCCCGAAAATCCACCCCAATCCCGCAATTCCTGATCCAGACAGCCCCGGCCCGGATCCAACTTATTTCGAGTTTGACACATCAACCAACCCTGTGTATACTCTGTCCCAACCTCACAAAAGTGAGGGGATGCGGCCCGGTAAAGGACACCCAAATGCCTCACCGGCGTTTCATCCATTGCAAGTAGTTGCCAGGGCCTGACCCATGCACCGTCATGTCAGGCCGAGAAGGAGCACAAGGAAATGCGTATCCAAACGTATGACCAACCGAGTCGGGCGGCCTCGCCCGGCAGACAATCCCATCTGTCCCACTCCGACAAGATTGTCATCTCCTCCTCCTCCAGCTGCTTGTGTACCACCTCCTCCTGTTGTTGCTCCTGTTGTTGTTGTTAATTCCCTGACAGGCTCATCCAACAGAAACGTGCGTCAACCCTGCGTGGACAGGGCTACCAAACTCTAGACGCACCTCACCGCGATGAGCGCCCGCTAACTTTTCTTTACAACTGAATCAATCCCATATCCGTAGCCCCATTGCCGTGGCGTGCCGACTCTATGCGCGAACCATTTACCGTTGCGCAGGCACCGCAAACAGACCGTAATTGTGGCTGTGGATAGGATGAAATATAGAGGAACAAGCTGTGATTGCTTTCGTGCAGGAAACACTCTCGTTTGATACTTGGCAGCCGGACGCTATCAGCCACTTCAACCGCCGCCTGGAAGATTATTCCGCAGAAGAAATCCTGGCGTGGGCGATAGGACAGTTCGGTGAGGGCTTTACTATCGGCTCAGCCTTCGGCGCCAGCGGCATGGCGCTGATCGACATGGCCATGCGCATCAACCCCGATGTAGACATCTTCTACATCGACACCGACTACTTCTTCCCCGAAACTCTCGCCCTGATCGACCGCGCCCAGCGCCACTACAACCGCCCCTTCCGCCGCGTTTCGCCCGACTTGACCATCTCCGAGCAGGAGCGCACCCACGGCCCAGACCTCTACCGCAGCAACCCGGACCGGTGCTGCAGCATCCGCAAAGTCGTGCCCATGGGAAAGGCCCTGCTGGGCAGCACCGCCTGGGTTTCGGCTCTGCGCCGCGACCAGTCGCCCACCCGCGCCGGCACGCCCGTCCTGCGCTGGAATGACAAGTACGGTGTCGTAAAGATCTCTCCTCTGGTAAAATGGACCGAAGCCGACGTCTGGGCCTACATCCATACCCACGACGTCCCCTACAACGAGCTGCACGAGCAGAACTACCCCAGCATCGGCTGCTGGCCTTGCACCCAGGCCGTCCAACCCGGCGGCGACCTGCGCGCCGGCCGCTGGGTCGGGCTCAACAAGCTCGAGTGCGGCCTACATCTTACTTAGGGTTAGCTCCCGTTGGTCCGGTTCCGGAGGCCAACGCCGGCCGGCCGCGAACTAATGAACAGTATCGTCCTCATTGGCCACGGCAGCATTCACAGCGACAGCGGTGCCTCCATGATCCGGCTCGCCGCACGCCTGCGTGAACGTAATGCAGCGCCAATCGCCGAGGCCGGCTTTCTCAACTTCAGCCGCCCCACCATCGCCGAAGCCGTCGCCAAATGCGTCGGCGCCGGCGCAACCTCCGTCATCATTCAACCCTACTTCCTCATCGACGGAGTCTATGTCCAGGAGGATCTACCCACCGACGTCGCCAAGGTCGCCGCACAGTTCCCAGAACTGACCATCCGCGTCGCGCCCTGTTTCGGCTTCCATGAAAAGCTGGCCGCCATCGCCCTCGAGCGCGTCCTGACCGTCGACCCGGCGCCCGGCGCGGCCAACGGGACGCAGCCCGCTCTCCTGGTTATGGCCCACGGCACCCCCCTGGAGTACGCCAACCAACCCGTCAGACAGATGACCGCCTGGCTGCACGCAAAGACCGGCTACCCCCTCGCCGCAACCGCCTATCTCGACTGCAACACGCCCCGCATCGCCGACGCCATCGACGATCTGGCGGCACAGGGCGCCCGCAAAATCGTCGCCCTGCCCTACTTCCTCCACCGCGGCCGCCATCTCCGCCAGGACCTCCCGCATCTCCTCGCCGACGCCCGCCGCCGCCACCCCAACCTCACCCTTCTCGAAGCGCCACACCTCGACTACGACCTGCGCCTCGTCGACGTCATCACCGACCGCATCACCGAGTTGACCCTCTGACAGCAGCCTTTCCCCCTTGCGCTTACCAGCGAATCCGACGACAATGCTGCATACACGACCACGGCCTGCGCCCACTAACCACTGACCTACACCATGACTACCCAAATCGAATTCTCCCCCAAGCCCATATTCTCGCTCGAAGGCACTGACCGGGACACCCCGCCCACCGGGCTGATCGCGCCGGCACGCTACGTGCAAGGGCCCGGTCTGCTCGACCAACTCGGCGTTTTCCTGGAGTTGGTCCCCAGCACACGACCCGCTGTCTACATCAGCCCCGGTGGAATGCGCCGCCATGGCGAGCAGCTGCTCAGCGGCCTGCGCGCCATGCACATCGAGGCGACGGTCGAAATCTTCGAGGGCGAGTGCTCCTACACCGAGATCGAGCGCGCCGCCGCCAGCCTGCGAGCGAAGGACACACCCTTCGACAGTCTGATCGCAGTCGGTGGCGGCAAATGTCTCGACGCCGGCAAATGCGTTGCCGCCCGGCTCGATATCCCCGTCGTCATCGTCCCCACCATCGCCTCTACCGACGCGCCCTGCTCCGCCCTGTCCGTCATCTACACCGACGAGGGCATCGCCCACGGCGGCGAGTCCTTCCCCGACAGCCCCGCATTTGTAGTGGTCGATTCCCAGCTGATCGCGGCCGCGCCCGTGCGCTACCTGGTGGCCGGCATGGGCGATGCACTCGCCACCCGCTACGAAGCCCGCACCTGCTACCGCAACCCGGCCGGCCGCGCCGTAATCGGCGGCCGCCCCACAATCGCTGCCCAGGCCATCGCCGAACTCTGCGCCCAGACCGTCTTCGACGATGGCGTGACCGCCGCCGAGGCCAACTACCGCGCCGAGACCAACCCCGCCCTGGAGCGCGTGATCGAAGCCAATACGCTACTGAGCGGCATCGGCTTCGAAAGCGGCGGTGTCACCGCCGCCCACGCCGTTGCCATGGGCTTCACCCGCCTTCACGTCGCACGCGAAAGCTACCTGCACGGTGAGATGGTTGCCATGGGACTGCTCACCCAACTGACTCTGGAGCAGTCCTTGGACGAATGTGAGCAGGTCGCCCGCTTCTGCGCCGAAATCGGCCTGCCCACCCACCTGGCCCAGCTCGCCATCGACGCCGCAGCCGACGGCCCCGCACTGCAAGAAGCCATGGCCCACAGTGCCGCCACCCCGCTCATGGACAACGAACCCTTCGACGTCAACCCCGAAAACACCTGGGCCGCGCTTCTACAGGCCGACGAAATCGGTCGCGCCGCCACCGCCGCCATCGGCGACCACGCCTACCGCCGCCTGCGCGCATAACCCGCCTCTTCTCCCCCACACCCTGTTCCAACATCGCGCCTCCTTCGGGCAAGGCCATAAGCGCCAATCCTTGCGCCAAACGTCCGTCCCGCTATAATGGATCAATCCCTACTCCGCTGGCGCGCGCATCCCTTCCGCTCGTATGCACGTGTCCGCCTCGCCCGCAAAAGGTGAATTCGACCAATGCCGCGTACCCGTTTTGTCACCCTCTCCCAAGCCGCATCTCTCATCCCCGACGGCGCCACAGTCGCTGTAAACTCCTCCAGCGGACTGCTCTGCCCCGACGCGCTGCTGCAGGCCCTGGGCGAGCGCTTTGACCAGCACGGCCATCCGCAGAACCTGACCACCATCCACCCAATCGCCGCCGGCGACATGTATGGCATCGACGGCATCGACCATATCGCCCGCCCCGGCCTGCTGGCGCGCGTGATCGCTGGGTCACTCCCCTCAGGCCCGTCCTCCATGGAATCGCCCGCCATCTGGCGCATGATCTACGAAGACGAAGTCGAAGCCTACAATATTCCCAGCGGTCTCATCTTCCACCAGCTGCGCGAGGCCGCGGCCAAACGCCCCGGCGTCCTCACCCAACTGGGCATGGACACCTACCTCGATCCACGGCGCCAGGGCGGCCGTATGAACGAGCGCACCCGCGAAGATATCGTGCAACTGGTGGAGTTTGACGGTCAGGAGTGGCTCTATCTGCGCGCCCTGCACCCGGACGTAGCTCTGATTAGGGCGACCACAGCCGACGAGTTGGGCAATCTCACCTTCGAGCGCGAAGGCGCCTTTCTCGGGGCCTACGATGTCGCCCTGGCCGCCCACAACAACGGCGGCGTCGTCATCGCTCAGGTCGAGCGTCGCGTCGCCGCCGGCACCCTCCTCGCCCAGAACGTGCGCGTGCCCAGCGTTCTCGTCGACGCCGTCGTGGTCGTCCCCGACGCCATGCAGACCACCCAGACCGACTACGACCCCGCCATCAGCGGCGAGGTGCGCGTCCCCTCCGAAACATTCGAGCTGGCCGAGTGGGGCCTGCAAAAGGTGATCGCCCGTCGCGCCGCGCTCGAGCTCCGCGACGGCGAAGCCGTCAATCTCGGCTTCGGCATCTCCGCGCTCGTGCCCCGCGTTCTTCTCGAAGAGGGTCTGGATGGCGCCGTAACCTGGGTGATCGAGCAGGGCGCCGTTGGCGGCATGCCGCTGGGGGGCTTCCAGTTCGGATGCGCTGCCAACACCCAGGCCATCATCCCCTCACCGGACCAGTTCAGCTACTTCCAGGGCGGCGGCTTCGACCGCTGCTTCCTCTCCTTCATGCAGATCGACCGCGAGGGCAACATCAACGTCTCCAGGCTTGCCGCCCGTCCCCATGTGACCGCCGGTGTCGGCGGCTTCGTCGACATCACCGCCAGCGCCCGCAACATCGTCATCAGCGGCACATACACCGCCGGCGCCCGCCTCGACGTCGCGGATGGGCAACTTCGCATCGAGCGCGAGGGCAGAGTACGCAAGTTCGTCAACGAGGTCGAGCACGTCACCTTCAGCGGCCGCCGCGCCCGCCAGACCGGCCAAAACGTGCTCGTTATCACCGAACGCTGCGTGTTCCGCCTCGACGCCGACGGCTGGACCGTCATCGAAATCGCGCCCGGCGCCAACCTCGAGCAAGATGTCCTCGCCCAGTGCGAGTTCCCCCTCGCCGTCGCGCCCGACCTGCGCGAAATGGAGCCCCGACTCTTCCAGCCGGAGCGCATGAGTCTTCAATTACAAGGGAGTGATTGAACTACCTTCAGTTAGTGGGGTCTCTGAGAACCAAGAAACTCAGAGCGCAACTCGAGGAAACGATCGCCTATGAGCGGGATAACTAACAACTAGAAACTAGAAACTGAAAACTCCTAATAAGCTCCCTCCCCGCCCAACACCTTCGGGATCGTGCGCAGCAGAATGCTCAGATCCAGTGTCACGCTCCAGTTTTCGGCGTAGTAAATGTCGAGCAGGACCATCTCATCGAAAGTCAGATCGCTGCGGCCGCTGACCTGCCATAGACCCGTCATCCCCGGGCTGACCGACAGCCGCTTACTGTGCCAGTCCTTGTACTGCGCCACCTCCTCCGGCACATTGGGACGGGGCCCCACAAGGCTCATCTCGCCCCGTAGCACATTGATCAGATTCGGCAGCTCGTCCAGGCTCAAGCGGCGCAGTATCCGCCCAACAGAGGTGCGGCGCGGGTCGTCGCGCATCTTGAAAAGCGGCCCGGACGCCTCATTGAGATCGGCCATCTCGTCCAACTGCGCATCGGCATCCGCGATCATCGAGCGAAACTTGTAGATCTTGAACTGCCGTCCGTTACGACCGACGCGCGTCTGGGAGTAAATTACCGCCCCCGGCGAACTGAAGCGGACAGCCAGCGCGATCAGCGCCGCCAGCGGCAACCCCAGAACTAACATCACAGTTGCCAGCGCCACATCCAGCGCCCGCTTCACGAACAGATTCCAGCCCGCAATCGATACCGCCCGCGTCGTGATCAGCGGAATCCCGTCTAGCCGCTCCACCTGCATCTGGTTCTTCGTCAACTGGAAAAAGTCAGGCACAATCTGTGCTGTGACCCCGTGCTGCTCACACAGATGAAGCAACCGCGCCACGATGCGGTGGCTCCGCCAGGGCAGGCAGATGATGGCCGTGTCGATATCACTGTTTTGCAGGATGTCGTAAAAGTTGGTCAGCGGGCCCAGCGCCTGAAAGCGGCCGATGTCCGTCTGATTGATGTCCGGATCGTCGTCCAGAAAGCCGACCAATTCGTATCCGAGGCTCGGGCGCGCCGCTATCGTGCGCATCACCATCAGCCCAACGTCGCCGGCGCCCACCAACACCACACGCTCCAAGCCGATCCCCTGGTTGCGCAGATAACCCCGTACCGTGTAGATCACCGCCCGGCTGATTCCCAGCAACAGCGTGACCAGCACCGCCGTGTACAGAAAGATCAGACGGCTGAAAGACAGCTGCCCGAAGGCCAGATTCAGAATGATCAGGACGACAACACCGATCGTGGTCGCGCTCGCGATGGCGTAGACCTCCTCAATCCAGAGGCGGTCTCGTCGGTAAACGTAGACCTTGGAGAACTGAAACGAACAGAAGAGGAGAAAAACCAGCGCCAGTCCGAACGGCAGATAGGTGACCAGCTCAGCCTGGTTTGCCGGATCGACGGTGAGGAACCATTGCAGCCGGTAGCGCACCCAGTAGGCCATCACAAACGCGGCAACGATCAGAATCAGATCGCTGATGCGCAATAGCGCCGGCCACCACCGCGACGGAACCCGAATGAGCAGGGCAATCAACCAGCTCCTATTAGGTGAACCTGTTGCCTCCCCGCTTGTCCGCCGGCCGTTGAGGGTTTGTTGGGATGTCTGGCGGCCTTGGCGTTGTTTCATCTGTACGGTTGTCATCGGCATCCATTCAGTGGCCAGTGGCCTGCGGTGTGCGAAATGCTGCTCCTGCTATGTACTGTCCTCTACCCTCCATTGACTACACTTTCATATACATCCATCGTCTCTTTCGCGGTCCGTTCCCATGAGAAATTCCTCGCCTGCCGAAGTCCTAGCTTTCGCAACGCAGTGGCGGTTTGCTGCTCTTTGAACAGGCTCTCGAACGCGTTTTGGAGAGCGTTCTGATCACGTGCCGGTACGATCAGCGCCGCGTCGCCGGCCACCTCCTTCAGGCTCGGCGTGTTGCTGCAGATGACCGGTGTTCCCGATGCCATAGCCTCCAACACCGGCAGACCGAATCCCTCGAACAGACTGGGGTAAACGAATCCGCTGGCCGCGTTGTACCACAAGCACAGGTCCCGCTCCGGCAGGAAACCGGGGAACTGCACAACCGGCCCTTCCTCCGGCTGTCCACTCGTCAAGCCTAACTCGTCCGCCAGGCCGAAAATTTCCTGGTAGTGCCAGCCTTTTCCGCCCGCCACTACCAACCCCACGTCTCGACCGATTGCACTCTCCTCCCGCCACTTCGCAAATGTCCGCAGCAGATGGGGTAGGTTCTTGCGCGGCTCCAACGTGCCAACATAGAGTAGGAATCTCTCCGGTAACCCCATGAGATCGCGAAAATCGGAGACCTCGGCAGCCGGTAGAGGCCGGAACTGCTCGCCGACCCCATTATATACCACCTCCACGCGGCGGCTGTCGACCCCGAATTCCGCCCGCACGTCCGCCGCCGTCTGCTTGCTGACTGCAATGACCCGCCGCGCCCGTCGGGCGCTGGCACGGCACAACTGCCCAAGGTAGAACCGCTTGAGGCGGGGGAAACGCTCCGGCATCCGTACAAAACTGAGATCATGGACCGTCACCACGCCTGGCACCCTCGTCGCCAGCGGCAATGTATTCACCAGGCCGTGCACTAGGTTCCCCTGCGCCGTCATCGCAGCCAGCGGCAGCGCCGTCTGCTCCCAGATGATGCGCGGCACCGGATCGCCCGCCGGCCAGCGCGTATAGCGCAACTCCATCCCCGGGCGCCTCTGCGCGAAGCGAAAATCGCGATCATTGACAAAGGCCGTCACCTTGGTTCCGTCGGTCTTGTCCGCAAGCGCTGTCAGCAGGTTGCGGCAGTAATTGCTGACCCCGGCCCCCCGGTAACCCCCTCTTGTATGAAGTAGCTGGGCATTGACGACGACTCTCATAGTCAGAAACTTTCAATGAACTGCTAGTGGCCATGGGCCACCGCCCTGTAAGCCAAGACCGTCCGGCGCGCGATCTCTTCCATCGTGTAACGGGCTAGCACCCGCTGCCTCCCAGCAGAGGCAAAATGGCTGCGAGTCGCCCCATCCTGCATCAACCGCTGCAATTGCGACCGCAGCGCCTCCACATCCCCTTCCGGAAAGACCACGCCGGCATCTCCAATGACATTGGGGATCTCTCCGCTACTGCTGCCAATCACCGGCACCCCGCAAGCCATCGCCTCGATTAGGACCCGCCCAAACTGTTCCTTCCAGTTGGGCCGCGTCCGGCTGGGCAGCACCAGCACGTCCAGCGAGCGATAGAAGCCCGGCATCTCCCCGCTGGGCAGTCTGACGCCCAACGTCACCCGGTCTGCGATGCCGCTCTCGGAAGCCAGTTTCCGCAGCGCCTCGATCTCTTCCCCGCTGCCCACCAGCGTTAACCGCCAGCTGCCCTCGAGATCGGCACAAGCCCGCAGCAGCAGGTCCAGCCCCTTCTCAGGCAACAGACCCCCGGCGTAGCCAATGTGAAATGCCTTGTCCTGCTTCGCGCTCTCTACCCCATCCAGTTCCGCCTGCGGCCGGAAGATCGCAGGATCGACGCCGAACTGCGGCAGCACCACGACCTCGCCCTCGTAACCCTTGCGCACGAGAACCTCTCGGGCCTCGGCATTCCCCGCGATCGCAACTGCACAGCCGCGGTATACATGGCGCTCGAACCAGGTGAACGGCGGCGGATAGCGCCGGAGCAGGTTCTGCCAAGTAAAGAAAAGAGGCTTCGCGCCCACCGCCCGCGCCGCCCTCACACCGAGAAACGTAGCCAAATTGTATGGCTCCTCATCCACATGCACAACCTCCGGTTTCAGCTCCCGCAGCGCCTTTACCAGAGTAGGATAAAAGTGCATATGATAAGCGCCGTTGAATAGGATAGGAATCGTACGCAGTTCGTAGCCGACCGTGTGCAGCCGCTCCGCCTCTTGTAACCCGCGCCGGTCCCGCCAGCTCGGCGGCGTCAGCACCGTCAGCTCCACCCCCAGGCGCGCAATCTCCTCCGCCTTCCTCTGATACGCGCCCACAACGAGCGCCTTGCTAACGAGCACAACGCGCAACAGGTTCCCCCTCCGGCTGACGGCTAATGATTTCCCCAAGCACACCCCCACCGATTATAGCGGAGCCGCGCGCGCTGCTCAAGAGCGGAGTGGAGGAAAGTGTTCCCGGATCTGGGGCAAATGCGGGGAAGATTTCGTCGCTCTAGAGATTTTGGATGCGGTGACAACGAGCGGAGCAGAAAGGAGTCACTTGCGCATGACCCCACAATGAACACGAGACAGATCCTGACGACAACGGCTCATCAGAATCTTCGCTCTCCTTGTGGATTCAAACCTGCTTAAATTGGCTTCAAAGATCAGAGGCGTTCCCACGACTGGTTTAGGGCTAAAAAATGGCTTTCCAGATGGGTGGATCGCTTCGGTATGGAACCAATAACTGTCTTTGGTCGAAAAGTCGGAGACATTATCCAACGTTAAGACCCCTTTGGACCATAACCACCCAATCGTCTGCTGAACCAAGCCATACCAGGACAGCAGCTGAAGTTCACTGCCATCAGGAAATCGAATGAACTCTGGACGACCAAATTTTTTGAGCGCAACGAACCTCGACAGTGGCACCCAGTCAATCGAATCAGAAACGGGTGGTACCGGGTCATCGATTGAAGGGGGAGCGGCTACTGGCACTCTTGCTGGTTCAACTAGGCCCGAAACCAAGTTGGGTCGCCTGAGGAGCAAGAATTTGAGAGCGCTAAGATGAGATGATGACGATGAAATCTTTAGGTTCAACAACTGTCTTACGTCTGACGTGTCACTCTTGAGTACCTCGTACAGTTCCCACTGGTTGCCGTCTGTAATCCCGGCGAACTCGACACCAGGTATATTGGCGTTATTTGTCATCTGTTCCAAAAACGGTTGCAGTGGGCCGCCAAGTCTCTTGGCCTCAACGATAGCGACTGGAAGGCTGTTCTGCCCCAGCAATGCATAGTCAATCTTGCGTCCGCTGACATCATATTCCGGTATTACCGCTGAAGGATCTGTTGTATCCCACCCAAGAACTTGCAAGAGCGGGTCGATCAACGCCACGCGCGTGCGCGTCTCGCTAACGCTCAGTGTAGGGCCATGGTCGGCGATTCGCTTTCTCAGGGTCCCAATAAGGGCGATTAACTCGTCTAGAAGCATATGATTTCTCCTGCATTCAGAAGAAGGAATCCTCCTTGTCTTGTAATGTGCGCGGGCCCAACTTAAGGCAATTGCGAACCATTCCTTTTCCTTCCAGCCAGCGTTGGACAAATAGGGGGTTAACCCTCTTCAGCCCAGCGAGCAGGAGGCCATTCTTCAATCTCTTGCCCCATCGAACTCACCAGCCGACCGAATGCGCCAGCAAGCTTGCGGAAAGACCGGGATCGCCTGTGCGCGGTCATCAACGAGAACGATGCGCTCAATGCCGGCTGATCTGTTGTTTCGAGATAGGTTGCGCCGGCTTCCATCCGCGCTTCCAACGGCCCTTTGGCGCCGCGAGGCTGTTCTGGCACCGGATGGGACTGTGCGTCAGCCCGAATACGTCGATGGCCTCGAATCGATTCGATGGAGGCCAGAAACCAGGCTTCATACTCCCGGTGGGCGATGACGACTTCACAGGGCACGTCTCCAGCCTCAGCAACAGCCCACTCCTGGACGGCCGGGCCCATCTCGGCGGAACAGTCCGAATCTCCGTCGAACAGGATTAGAACAGCGCTGCACTCCGGTTGGAGGAGTGCCAACCTCACAGCTTTTCTCAGTTCGGTCTCACGTACTAACTGGTTGCGTCGTTTTCGGATCGGCCGACCGATACCCACCATCCAGACTTCTGCTTCCTCGACCAAGCGACGTAACAAGATCGGCAAGGCCTTCACTTCGCCGTATCATTCGACTATCGGTTGTATTCTCAAGACAACTCGCCTTCGGGGAAGAGTTCGATCTGGCGAGGATCGCTGACGGAGAGTTCAGCCGCGGTCAAGGCGTTGGCGCGCAGCAGCTCACCGGCCCCCATCAGGTGCTTATTCAATGCCTGCCGTACCATAGGCGACACGGAACGAATACCCGTCCTGCCCGCCTCCCATTGAGCGATACGGAGGTGCCGATCTTCGATCCAATCGGCGTCTAGAATGTCTGGACTGTGCGTGGTCACGACAACCTGCATGGAGCGTCCGGCATGGCGCAATACATCCAAAACTGGTCCCAAAGCGCCTGCGTGAATAGTGGCTTCCGGCTCTTCGATAACGAGGAGAGAGGGCGGAGGACGCTGAAAAACCGCGGCGAGCAAGCCCAACACGCGCAACGTGCCGTCGGACATATTGAAGGCTTCAAAACTCATGTGCCCCGTCTGGGCCCAGTCCTGCGCAAATTCCAATGTCAGCTTGCTGCCGTGTCTCTTGGGCTGAACGTCGACGGTCCGGGGCACGATGCTTTCGAGAAGTTCGAGGATTGTCCGCCAGTCATCTGGAGCGCCGCTCTTGATCTCCCGTAGGACACTGGCTGCGTTTTTGCCGTCCGGTTGCAGCCGGACACCCTCGTCTGGGTCCTGCATCTCTCGCAAAGCCGCTGGTTCGATGCGGCAGGCCTGCATTCGGGAGAGAAAGCGCAATACGGATTGAAAGCGGGTATCGCCTCCTACCAGCGGAAGAGCCAGGGCGTTCGACTCCAAGACAGGGTCCAGGGAATCTACATTGCTATGCCATTCAGAGTCCTGACCAGTGCGGTCGAACCAACTGCGCGTTCGGTCGGTTCGACGCACGATACACTGCTCCCGCAAAACCTCGAAGCCGTATTCTCCTAAAGGTCTTAATTCGAATCCATATCTTGCTTCTACCGTCTGCTCATCTGGACGTAGCAACACGACAGCCAGACCTAAATCTGACGGTTGCCCGTAGACCGACCTGCGGTTTCCGACCGAGCGAAAACCCCCGCGACGAGCAAGAACCGCTTGCAGGGGGGAGGCCATCGCTTCGGCCAGAAACGCAAATGCATCAGCAAAGTTACTCTTGCCGGAACCGTTCTGCCCAACGAGAAATGTGGGGTTGTCGAACTCCACTACCTCTGCAGGCAGGCTACGGAAACGTTTCAATTTCAGTGTGCGAAGAATCGGTTCAGACATGGGTATCCCGCCCCGTAGTCCGTATGTGTAGGTTTGGGGCTGAAGGCATCGACAGACTCCCGCCTCGACCGTACATATTATGCCTTCCGTGACGGCATCTGACAATGGGATATGCTGTCTAGAGTGTGGCGTTCAGAAAGGACCATCAGATGACGGCAATCAATGCGCGGGACTGTCTGAACGGCGCTCTTGCAATTCAGGGATGTGCAGGACCGCATTCCGATATCGCCTCAACTCTTGGCCCAACTCTGAACACCAATGCAAGTTCCCAACCACCCCTCACCCCAAACTCCACCCACACGCATACGCCACAAGCCCCAACTTGCGCGCCACCGCCAGCGAAGCCCCGTTCTCCCATGAAGTACTGTAAAGCGGCACGCGCCCCGACGCCTGCACCGATAGCGCCCACGCCGCCGTCACCTGCGGGCCGAACCCCCGCCCCCGGTACGCCTCCGCCGTCTCCAGCCCTGCCTCTGCCGCCTTCTCCGAACGCCGCGCACAGAAGCAGACGCTCACAACATGGCCGCCCTCCGTCACCGCCACTATCGGCGATCTCCCCGGTATCTCCGCAGCCGTCCACCCCGAAAAATGACGCGCAAGAAGCGGCAACGTATTTACGTGCACCGTGGCATCAGGCTGTTCGACTGTCTTGGGAAAATGGAACGCCGGCCCCGTGTATACTTCACCGCCCACCAGCGTCCTGTACCGCTCCGCATGCACGGGAGCGTCGCGGAAATCCGTCACCGGCGGCTCCGCGCCTGCCAGACCGTCAAGCTCCTCCGCGATCCCCTGCGGCACGTCAGCCCGCACCGCCCAGGCGCAGCTTGTCCTGCCTCGAATCAGCGCAAAACGCGGCCCTGGTTCCGGTTCCGGCTCCCGCGTCCCCAGGACCCGGCCGGCGCTATCCAACAGAAACAGAGTGTGAAGGTGCAGGTCCGGTGTGCTCACAGGACAACCAGAGCGTCGTCACCGTTGTCTTCGAACCTGACTACTCGCCCAGGTCCACCGACAGCAGCAGGTCTCGCATCTGGATCGTCTCCGACAGCGTGTCGACCTCGTTGCAGCCCTCCCAGTCGACCCACACATACTCGACGCAGACATAACCTTCATAGTCCGCGTCTCGCAACGCGCGTACCACCCGCGGGTAGTCGATCACATTGTGCTGTATCAGCGACTGCAGGCGGTTCTTATGTCCCCCGCGCGCATGAAAATGGGACGTGTACGGGATCAGCGTCTCACTCTCGTCATCGCTGATCTCCCGGTAAGCGAAATGCGAATAATCCAGCGTCAGCGTCAACCCGGGCGTCATCTCCAGCATACGATGCGTCTGTTCCGGCGTGCGCGTCAAAGACTCAACGTTGGGCTCCACCGCGCACACACATCCTGCCGCCTCCGCCAGCTCCACCCGCCAGGCCAGCTCCTCGCACGCCCGCTTCAACGCAGTCTCGTACGATTCGTCCTCCCACGGCAACCCCGGCTCAATCGTGATATGGGAGGCGTTGCAACGCAGCGTGAACTCGACGACGCGCGGGAACAGGTCGCGCGCCTGCCTGCGCTCCTCCGCGTCGGGATGGTTGATCGCCAGCGCCGGCAACCCCGGCCCGGAAGCCTGAAAATAGACATCCGCGATCTCCAATCCCTTGTCTTGGACCCGGCTCGACAGGTCCCGCGCCGACGCCGCCAGATTGCCCACAACGTGGCTGGGATAAATGTGAGAACGGTCCTCGAACAGTCCAATATCCACCCCCTGAAACCCCATCATCGCGATCAGCGTCAGCACGTCGTCATGCGGCAGCAGCGGGAAGGTGAAATCCGGGCACGAAAGTTTAAGTTCCATTTCGCAACTCCTTCTTCTGTTGGAAGATACGGCGCCGAACCCCGACAATTAGCTTTCGGCCTCAATGTGAACGACGATATCGTGGCAGAACGGCCCCAGATCGATTCCCGTTTCACCGCCGGCAAGGTCCTGCGCCTCTCCCGTGTACCTTCCCTCCTCCGGAGAATAGAATCGCGCCGAGTAACTGCCCGCCGGCAGCGCGAACGCCAGGCGGCCCTGACAGGGTTGCCCCAGTGAGGGGTCATCCACCTCGCGCTGATCGGCCACGTAGACGACGTAGGCCCGCCCCGGCCGCGCCAGCGCGATCGCGATCGTGTCGGCCGGCGTCTCCCTGGCAAACCGCGGCTGTGGCGCCATCTGCACAAAATCGACCCCGTGAATGAACACCGACAGATTCTTCATCCAGCTGCGGATCATCGCCTGCGAGGCCGGCGTGCCCGCCTCCTGTCCCCCTGCCTGGACCGAAAAATCGATCATGTTGTAGTGGCCGCCGCTGCAGACTGTCGCCCACGCCCGTTTGCGATGCACAATCCACGACTCCTCGTCCAGCGAGCTCGTCGCCGCGTTGTCCTCATCGAAAACAAACGGTTTACCCGTCTCGTGCACCGTCGTCCACACCTGCTGGATACGCGCCAGCCTCAGGTCGCGCTGCATAAACCGCGACAGCGGCGCCAGGATCAAACCCCTATAGGTCAGCTGCTGGTAGTCATGCAGATTAATCGCGTCAACCGACGCCTCCCCCAGGATCTGCTCCAGCGCCGTATCCGTACGCCAGTTTTCCACCGGCACCTGGAAGATCAGATGCTTCTTGGGCATACCCGCCTCCGCCGCCCGGATCTGGTCCCGCACCGCCTCCTGCCAGCCGTCTACCTCCCCCTGCGTTGCAAACTCCGTCTCAGGAAGCAGCCCCGCCCTGGTCGTGAACGGCTCGTTGCAGACCTCAAAGTAGAAGCAGTCGTAACCGTTCACCTCCTCCACAACCTTGCTGACGTACGCCATCTGCCTCTCCGTCAGCGCCCTGTCCCGACCCGAAATGTAGTCCTGCCACGGAATGTCGCCCACCCCGTTGATGTTATTCTGGATGTTAAGCGGATTCAGCCCCCACACCGCGTCGCTGTACGTGCTGCTGAAAAGCGTCAACTCGATGATTACACCTCTCTCCTGCGCTGCCGCCAGAAAACCGTGCAACCGCTCAAAATACTCCTGGTTCCACTGGTCCAGATCAAACTTGGGATAACCGTCCGTGGCAAAGCCCGGCCCGCGGCGCAGCCACGGACTTACATATTCGCCCGGCAACGGCTTGCACGGCGAATGCGGATTGATCGGCTTCACCTGCATAGCCGGATCAAACACCTGCAACTCGCGGAAGAGCAGAAAACAGCGGCTCAGCGTCTGCCGCTTCTCGGCAGCATCGTCCAGGTAAGCGACATAGTCGAAGTTGCGGTTGATCACCGCGCCGTAATGCTCGGTCGCCGTGATCAAAACAAGCGGCCTTTCCCTGTATAGAAAGTAACGGGGATTCTCAGGATGTATCTCGATAGGTGTCGACATGCTCTACCTCCCGTTCTTCACTTCCCGCCATCCGCGCTTCACCCCTCCTGGACCGCCACCAGCGAGTCGTCATGCTCCTGGAAGTCGAGGTCATATTGCTCCCAGTAATACTGCAGATCCTTTGACTCCCAGCCAGCGTAGATCTCTTCCCAGGGAAGCACATTGCAGTGTGGCGTGATTGATTTTTTTTCAATCGGCAAAGAGGGCGGCTGATAGCGGAAATCTGTCGACAGTCGGATCTGGTTCTCTGTCCGATTCGGGATAGACTTGTGAACGGTCAGGCTGTGAAAGACGAGCACATCGCCGATCTGGAAGTCGGTCTCGAACCACTCCTGTGGCGTGTCGTCATCAAAAATGACATGGCGGCCGCCCGCACCTTCTGCCGCCCGCACAGGCAAGACGCCCAGCTTGTGCGATCCCCGCAGCACGCTCAACCCGCCCAGCTCCCGCGGGCAGTCCCCCAGAGGAATCCAGCAGGTATAGACCGTCTTTGAACCCTGGATGAAGATGTGGTCCTGGTGTGCCGGCGTCGGCGCGTTGCCCTTCGCCGGGATCATCAGGCGCGCGATCTTAAGGGCGTGCACCAGCACCGTCTCATCGAAAAGTTTCCCCAGCATATTGACCACTGCCGGGTTGTGGGCGAGGCGATGGAAAGATTCCAGGCACTGTACGTCGCCATAAGCCTCCGGCGGTACGCCAACGCCGCAGAATGGCTCCATCCCGTCGGCCGAAGGGTCGGCGATGCCGTCCATCAGCTCTGTGCCCGGCGCTATCCAGCCGTAACTGTCGCAGACCTGTAAGATCTGCCGGCGCAGCGCGACGATCTCATCCGCGGGCAACAACCCGCGAAAGAACAGAAAGCCGTCGTCCGCCATCTGCCGGCGCATCGCCTGTGGATCGTCAAGCAGTGCATTGTGGTTCTGTAATTCAGCCGCTATGGTCATCGTCTGCCTCCTTGGAAATCGCCCCGTCCTGAACCGAGCTCAAATGGCGAAGCGGTAGCGCAAAAGACGCTGGTTGTCATTCTGGGCATGACGCAGTTCCCCGGGGCTTCATCCCGTAAGAGAATCGAATCCTGTCCTTTTCAAACCAGGTAACTATATCACGCCCGTGTAGAGTTGAGGGGATTCACACCTCCCAGAATGACAAAGACCTGGAAACGGCGGCAAGAATGCCCGTTCCCAGGCCGTCTCAGCAAGTTCAGTTGAACACCAGCCACTGCCTGCTTTCATCCCAACATCTCATCACCCACCTTTGCAATCCACTCCCGCGTCCATTCTACCGTCTCCAGCTCCAGGTCGCAGATACAGGTTGCCAGGAAAATCATACCCTCGATGCGCCCTTCGTGCAGCCAGCGCAAGGCCGTCTCGCACTGTATCTGCATCGACTCCACCGGCATCGGCAGGCGCTGTCCATAGTCGTACATGTACAAGCCCAGCAGTTTGCGGCTATCAGGCGCAATCTTCTCACACCGGGTCATGTTCTCTTCCAGGTCCTTCAGGTCAGGCTCAATCCAGGTCCAAAGGGAGACCCAGTCACAAAGTGCAAGATGGCGTTCCAAAGGCATGTCGAGTTGGTACGTATAGAGAGTGACCCCCAACCCAAGTTTGCGCCCGCCCACCTCAAACTGACTGCGCAACGACTGCAGTTCCTCGACCGAAAGCACCCCCATGTCGCCCCCGTCCTGCGGCCGCCTGAAGAAGTCGTCCATGAAAAAGCCAATAAAGTTCGGATTTCGCGCCGCCAACTCCAGCACATGCCTGCGCTCCGCATCCGAAGAACGCCCCGCGCCGCCCACAAACGACCAGAACACCTGCTGCAACCTCCGAAAAGGGATTGCGTACTGGTCGAAGGGCATCTCCGGCTTGTCGTGGTAGCGCACCATGATCATATTGGGCACGTCCATATAGTATGCGGCCTCCACCGGAGTTATGCGCGATGTACGTCCGATAGCCCACTCTGTGTCATGGCTGCCTGCCTCATGGGCCCAAAGCCACATCCGATCGCGTACTGTTTCCATGATATCGTCCTTGGTAGTGAGGTTGAGCGCAACGCTAAAGTTTGAGCCCGCCTGCGGTCAGACCTTCGACGAAAAGGCGGCTGGTAAATGCGAATAGAAGCACCAGCGGTAACGACGCAATTATGTAGCCCGCCATCTGTGTCCCAATCTGCTGACCAAGCTGGTCATTGAAGATTAGCAGCGCCACTGGAATCGTATACAACTCCTTTTTCGTCCCGATGGTCAGATATGGCCAGAAGATGTCGTTCCACGTGCCCAGCACCTGCAGAATCGCGACAACACCCGCAATGTGTTTGGAAAGAGGAAGCGCGATATTCCAGAAACATCTGAATTCACTGGCCCCGTCGATTCGAGCCGACTCGAAATACTCTGATGGTATCGAGACGAAAAACGTGCGCATCAGGAAAACGGCCATCACCTGGCCTGCAGCGATGTAGGGCAACAGAAGCGCCCACATTGTCTGAAATAGACCCAGCTTATGGACCACGACAAAGCGCGGCACCAATGTCAGAATCGCCGGAATCATCAGCAGGGACAGGATAATGACGAACACCGTGTCCTTGCCCAGAAAGTCAAAGCGCGCAAATACATATGCCGACAGGGAGCCGAAAAAGAGCACACCAATACAGGAAACCGTGCTTACGATCACACTGTTTAGGATTGACTGCGAAACGACGCGCCAAGCCGCAGGAAAGGTCTGGTGATAATATAAGGGAAAAGTGAGTCCCCACGGGTTGAAGTCAAACTGCGCCCGCGACTTGGCCGCGATGAAAAGCGCAAGAAGCATCGGCACCATCATCAACACGATCAGCACTATAATGACCGGGATCGGCCAGTGACGCACCCAGTATCTCACAATACGGGGCCATCTTCTTCCTTCAACGACTGCTGATCCGGCTGCTTGAACCGAACTCACGAAAGTTCCTCCCAGTTGCAGATATCACGGCGTTTACTATGGAGACCTCGCCCGTGATTTAGCGGATCAAATCACGAGTAGTCAGTCCCGGAGGTTGTTCAGGCGCGTTCCTCCCGGAAGATCCGCATACTGGCTAGAGTCAGAAGCAATATCGTGACAAAGATGAATACACCGATCGCAGATGCATAACCCATGCGATGATAGTTGAAGGCGTTGTAGTATAACCAAAGCCCAGGCACCATCGTCGACTTTATCGGCCCACCTTCTGTCATCACGAAGACTACCTCGAATATTTGGATGCTGGCGATGATCGCCCGCACGAGATTGAGCTTAATCTGGCCAAATACCAGTGGAATGTCCAGTCGCCAGATTCTTTGCAGCCTGCTGGCGCCGTCCAACTCCGACGATTCCAGTATCTCCCCGTTTATATTCTGCAACCCGGCCAGGGTGATCAAAGTGTTCACACCGTTCACCCACGGGAACCCGGAAAAAGTGAGCGCCCAAATCGCGATCCTCGGGTCGCCCAGCCAGACGCGCGTCCAACTCTCTAGCCCGATGGCAGTAAGAAACGCATTGAGCAGCCCAACAGAGCCATCATAGATGAAGCGCCAGAGCAGAAAGACAACGATGCCCGGAATAATGGCCGGCAAAATCATACCGATGCGAAACCAGTACTTCCAGCGCATGCTTTTGACGGCGAATATCAGTTCCGCCACGACTAGCGGGATCACCGTGGCCTGAAACATGATCCAGACCGTGATGATGCCCACGTTTCTGAGCGATCGCAGAAACGTCCTGTCTTGCGTAAACATGCGCACAAAGTTGTCTATCCCAACCCATGTAGCAGGTAGCCCGATGTCCCATTCGAAGAAGGAGTGATAGACGGCCAAAAACGCGGGGTAGTAGTCAAAGACAAGGAGGCCGAGAAGCGTGGGCAGCAAGACAGCGTAGTAGGGCAAAGCGTGACGAACACGCCTTCTCAGGCCGTGCCTCGCCCTAGCGCTCTCCTGACCGGCCAGAACTCCTGCTTGAGGTTGCCCTGCCGCGGACGGTCGCTCTCCGATCTGACCTGCTTGTTGACCGGCGGCGACGCCTCCGAACCGGCCAACAAGCCAGGATTTCAATAGACCCATACGGTTTGACGACTATCTACTCAAAACCAAGCGCGGAGCAATCCACTTCGTTGTCGCTGATAAAATCGGACGCGTACAACGTCTTGATCTCATCAATCTGTGCGACTGCGTCGTCAAGTGTCAACTGGTCAAGAATATACGCGTTCTTGAGATCCCAAATCTCCAAACGCGACTCCAGGTTGGTCTTGTCGTAATAGGTCCACATCGCTGCTTCGCCTTCATGGTCCTGGAGATTTTCCAGAATCGAAATCAGGTCCGGATCCGCGGGCGTCGCGCCTTTCTGCAATGGCAGTACGTTGCCCAGATCGTTGATCAGTCGCTCCGCGTTCTGTGGAGCGCTCAGGTACATCAGAAAATCAGCCGCAAGATCGACAAGCCCATCCTCAATGGCGCTCTTGGTGATTGCAAAACCGCCTGGCGCACCACCAATAGGAGGCGCAGGCGTCCCAGTGCAAACCGGCGAACTCTCCTGCGTACACTTAGGCGCATAAAACATCCCCCACTCAAATTCGATGTTTGGGTTCAGTTTGTTCTGCTTTACACGCCAGCTCCCATCCTCCACCACCACGATGTCGCCCTGCAACCATTTGGTGATGGCATTGGCGTTCTTATCGGTCCAATCCTGCGTACGGTATTTGGCGACCTCCTTCATCAGGCGCATCCATTCCCGGTACTCAGGGGTTTCGGCTCGAAATACGCCTCTGTCGATAGCGCAGGCTACCTCCTCAAAGTTGGCCGGACCACCGTCAGGATTTACCTGAGGGGTCAACTCCGCCATGATGCTGCCCCCCAACTGCCCAAGCGTCTCATACATAAACCAGGAACCGATGCCTCCATAGGGAGTGTAGCCGGCATCCTGCAACGCCTGAAAGACATCGAGCAACTCCGCTAACGTCGTCGGAACCTCGATCCCGACTTCCTCAAAAATGTCCTTGTTGTAGAACATCATCGAAGTCACAATCGAGTAGTTGAGCGTGTAATGTGAACCCAAAATGCGGTTCGCCTGGAAAGGCACCTCGTAGAAGAGATCCAACCACCTCTCGCTGCCAGGCTCGCCCGCTTCAACATAATGGTTCGGCTGCTCCAGATAGGAATCTAAGTTGACCCACCAGTTCTTCCCGATCTCCTCTACCTGGTCCCGGGTCAGCGTGTAGACTACGTGGGGGATCGTGCCGGCAGTCATGTTTGTGACAATATACTCCCGACTGCTGACATCGCCGGGAGGGGGCTGAACCAATTCGATCTCCACACCTGGATGCAACGCCTGATATTCGTCTATCAAGGTAAGTATCATATTGTGCGGATTGGGGTTGGTTTCACTCCACTCCATACTTTCTGAAGGGTAATAGGATCCAGGGTTCAACGTGAGCTTGCCTGTCAGGGCCCCCGAATCACCGCTATCCATCGCTTCGTCAGCCGCCATGTCCTGGCCTGTTTCTGCGGCCGGAGCGGCGACGCATGCCGACGCCAAGAGCGCAAGCGCCAGCAAAATGCCAAAGACCCGAAATCGCTTCACCAACATCATGGCTCCTCTCCTTTTCAAATGGACACCGCTGAACTAAACTCTCAACCCCGCTCCGGCGCGCCGGGTCCGACTTCAACAGATCATGCAACCGTTCTTTCTACACCTTCATGTGAGCTCAATCCTGCATATTCGGCGGTCAAAGCGGTTGACCGGCCCACGGTCTGTGCATGGACCACTACCCGCCTTATTGCTCCTCCTTTCTCAGACCGGTAGAAAATGTACGAATGGCGTTTCCCGGCTTACACCGTGTACCGGCGCTCAGTCGTTGTAATGCAAAATGGGTGTTGCCTTTTCTCCCGAACTGGCTGTCGTTCTTGATCTGGAGTAGCTCTTTCTGGCTTGGCGTCGGAATCTGCCTCCCGGAAAACAAATGTCTGAAAGTGAACTGGCAGAGGGCGCCAGTTACTTTTCTTAACAGATCTCTGTAGCCTCAATGTTGCAATTGTGTTCACTGATGCGGATATGGTCAGTATAGTGACCTGGATTGTGTCTGTCAAACAATATTTTATTGCTATCATGTTTCAGTCGAGATTGACTCGTTCCAAATACTGCTCAGAAGTTACGATTCCCCCTTTTGTATTAGAACGGTCAGTGCATTCTTCCGAAGGCATCGGCCAGCGTTTCACCAACGCAATCCTTGGGGCGCCACCCGGAGGGAAGGCCACCTGCGTAGCAATCGCGCCGCGCATTCACCCCTATTTAGGTATGCTTTCGGATAAGGAGACGGCCCGGAGCGGCCCGAAATCATTTGACAGCCATAATTTCGCCGTGCCATAATTATTGAATCCGCCGTCGCCTCGAAGGGCGCGGTTCAAGTTCTTTACGCTCGCGCAACGCCTCTACCATAGGCTTTGTGCCTGTTCCCAACTCCGCCCCCGAGTCCCCGCCCACTGCTGCGGGCGGCGGGTAATCGCCAGCTTGGGAGGAACCATGCCGATTCGCTTTCGCGTCCTGTCGTTCTGGGCATTGGCCATTCTGCCCCTCTTGGTTAGCAGCTGCTATCCCTTCCAAAGAGACATCACGCAGATCCTGACACCTGCCGCGCCCCTTCCTGTAGCAGAAGCCACAGAGCCGGCCGAGCCGGAACCGGTAACCTTGACGGCATCTGTGCATGTCAACGCGCTGCGCGTGCGCCAGGCTGCCAGTGCAGAGACGCCAATTATCGCCGGCCTGCTCAAGGATGACGTCATCACCGTGATCGGGCGGACCGAAGACAGTAGCTGGCTGAAAGTGGAGGTGCCCGACGTCGGCACAATCGGCTGGATCTGGGCCGAAGATGTATCCTTGGACGGAGACGCCGCCGCACTGTCAGTTCCTGAAGACGGGCAGATGGCCGCCGAACCGGAAGATGCGGTGGAAGATGCAGTGGCCGAAGAGCAAGCCAGCGACGCCGAAATGGCCGCCGACGAGGAGAAGACCGACGATGAAGCAATGGCGGCCGCAGACCTGGAACCGAGCGTCACAGTCCACGCTCAGGAAGTGATCAAAGGTCAGGTCATGGTTGCCGAAGCCGTCGTCCCAGTGGAAGGCTGGGTCGTCATTCACGCCGACGATGCCGGCTCTTTCGGCCCGATAATCGGCCAGGCGCACCTGGAGCCCGGGGTCACGACCGACTTGGCCGTAGACATAGATGTCGATGCCGCCACCGAGACTCTCTATGCCATGCTCCATACAGATGGCGGCGTCTTCGACGTCTTCGAGTTTCCCGGCACCGATATGCCGGTGCTGAAAAACGGCGTGCCGATCAGCCCGGCCTTTACGGTAACGATCTCCGAAATGTCCATCTCCGACGAACAGGCGGCCGCCGAGGAGGACGTGCCCGTAACCACGCCGACCGACGAGCCTCTTCTGAAGGTCGGCGATGTAACCCGACACCTTGCAATCGTCACGACCCGTGCCCTGCGCGTGCGCAGCAAACCGGAAACCATCGCCGAAGTCTTGGCAGGCGTCGCCGTCGGTGAAGCCTATCCTGTGGCCGGGTTCAGCTCCGATGACCACTGGGTCGCGATCTTCTTCCCCGGTATCGAGGACCCGGTCTGGATTGCAGCCTCGCTGGTGGAGTTGCGGGACATAGAACTAAGAGTGCAGATGGGCCGTGCTACCATCGAAACCGGCCAGGGCGGCCGCTTGCGTTTGCGCGGAGGGCCCTCTTTGGAGGCGCCGATCGTCGGCTACGTTCCCGACAATGAAACCTACGATACGCTTGGCTATAGCGAGGATGGCCAGTGGGCGCTGCTGGTCGGAACAGGGGTAGAGGGCGCCACCTGGGCCTCAGTTTCGTTCCTGCTCTTTCAGTAGCGGATCCGTATTGCCCGCTGCAGCCAAGAGCATACCGGCACACCTTCAGACAGGTCTCAAACAATACAGGAGCGGCAGATCTCACGTGAGACTGCCGCTCCTGTTTCCGTACACTTCCTCCGCCTGACCGGCCTGCCAGCGTCAAAAGGAAGCCCCCGCAACACAGACAGCCCCGCCACTCCGAGATACGCTATTCGTCGCGCGTAAGCGCCCACGAATCCGCCCAACTTTCGGGGATGGGGAGATTGTTGGCGTAGATAAGATTGATCAACTGGCCGTGATGATGGGCCTCATGCTCAACCAAACGGTAGTAACCCGCCAGCGGCGTCGAGCCATTCTCAAATGCCTGCAGCCAGTCCACCTTCTCGAAAGTCGCCATCAAGGCCGCGTCTGCCGCCTCCATTCCCTGGCGCACCCGTTCAACCGGAAGCACTTCGCCGGCAGGCGCCGGCTGCAGACTGCAATCCCAGCCCTCCATCCCCCCTTCCAGCAATACGGGCGGCCAGCTCTCCTGTGTGCCCAACATACAGTAGAACTGGTAGAGGATGTTCTGGGATTCGGGAAAGGGCAGCCGGGCTTTCAGATCGGCATCGGCCAGAACATCCATCAGGTCATAAGTGCGTCCGCGCAGGTCCTGCCAGTGGATCTGCACACTCTCCAAAATACTCTGAGTCATCTTCTCCTCTTCCTATGCGCTTCTGTCAGTTGTCAAAGGAAATTTGGCAGACCGGCACAAACGGTGCTCAAGGTCTCGTAGCCGCCGGCCACCGGGGTCTACCGGTACCAGTATAACACGGTGGTACGCCCCGGAACTGTTTTGCGGACCGGAGGCGTGCATCCCAAAATGGGGGTGAACAGTCGCATACCTCTGGAGGCAACCAAGCCACGGCCAGTTCCCTTTCCAGTTTCCACCAGAATAAGCCCCGCCACTGACTACTAACTGCTGGCTACTAACTACTGCAGTTCTGGGCGGTCGGGCCTATTCGGCCCTCCCTTGTGCGGGGGCTCCGCCCCCGCAACGCCCCCCCTAATGCCTACCCGACCGGGTGTCGATATTCGTAACAGGTGCCTATTCGAAGGTGTCCAGCCAGACCACGTCCCGCCAGTCCCATCAGATCCCCGCAGGTGCCGGCCTTGTGCCTGCCCTCGCACCCTCCCCAACTGACGGACTCCACCGTACGGCCGGGTCTGGCGCCTGCACTGCGTCTCCCCCAAAGACGGTAAACAACTCCAGCCACCGCTGGCACTGATTCCCCGCCAGACTGTTCCCACCCCAAATCTGGGATGCACACGACCTGAGCGCTGCGACTTCCAGAACTGTTCACGCCGCCACCGCCCACCGAAAATCAACAGAACTCATTCCCCAATTCAGGACATCCGTACGCACACATTAACTAGCGCGCACATGCTGCCTGTGATAGGATTCCCAGCATAATACGAAGGTCAATTCCGAGGTGGTTGCACATGTCTACTCCACTCCAATCGAGTTCCAATAGCGAAGAAGAAGCATTTCCGAATATCCTCCTGATCACGAGCGACCAGCAACACTTCTCAACCCTCGGCGTGACCAATCCGCGCATCCGGACGCCCGCCTTGGACCGGCTCGCCCGCGAAGGCGCTCGCTTCGATCGCGCCTACTGCAACAATCCCGTCTGCTCCCCCTCCCGCTCATCGATCATTACCGGCCAGTACCCGGCTTGGCACGGCTGCTGGACTATCGGCGTAAAACTGGGCGAAGATGTGCCTACCGTCGGCGACCTGCTGCACCAGCACGGCTACGACACCACCCTTATCGGTAAAGCCCATTTTCAGCCGCTGGCCTCGCGCCCGGAACAGATCTCTCTCGAGTGTCAACCCACCCTGCGCGATCTCGACTTCTGGCGTGAGTTCCACGGTCCCTGGTACGGCTTTCAACATGTCGAAGTGGCGCGCAACCACGCCGACGAAGCCCACGCCGGCCAGCATTACGGCATCTGGATGGAGGAAAACGGCCTCCCCAACTGGCAGGATTTCTTCCAGCCCTGGCCGCCCGACCCCAATGCGGCCAACCGGGAACACGCCTGGGACCTGCCGGAGGAGTACCACTACTCCGTCTGGACCGCCGAACGCACGATCGCCGCCATTGAGCGCAGCGCCGCCGGCGGCAATCCCTTCTTCCTCTGGAGCAGCTTCCACGATCCCCATCCGCCCTACCTCGTATCCGAGCCGTGGGCATCGATGTACGACCCCGATAACATGCAGCCGGGCAGCCTCGAACCCGGCGAATTGGACGCAATGCCGCCACACTTCGCCAAAACGCAGGAGCGTCAACCGGACTTCTCCGCCTGGCAGGAGACGCCCTTCGGCAATCACGGCTTCAACAGCCATCTGCATGAACCCGACGCCCTGCGCAAAAACATGGCCGTCTACTATGGCATGGTCAGCCTCATGGACCGCGAGATTGGGCGTATTCTGGACACATTGGATCATCTGGGCATTGCCGACAATACACTCGTCGTTTTCAGCACCGACCACGGCCACTTTCTCGGCCAGCACGGGCTGATCGCCAAGGGCGCCTTCCATTACGAAGATCTGATCCGTCTGCCCTTTCTGGTGCGTTGGCCCGGCCGCGTCCCCGCCGGCGCCGTGAGCAGTTCACTCCAATCGCTGGTCGATCTGGCGCCCACATTCCTGCACGCGGCCAGAATCGACACCCCGGGCCAGATGCAGGGCGCCGACCAGTTGGACGTCTGGACCGGCGCGGCCGCCGAGGCACGCGACCACGTGCTCGTCGAAAACCGTCACCAGCCCACCGCGCTGCACCTGCGCACGCTCGTGGACCAGCGCTATAAGCTCACCGTCTACCGGGGCCACGAATACGGCGAACTGTTCGATCTCCATGAAGATCCGGAGGAGCGCCGCAACCGCTGGGATGATCCCACCTTCGTTGAAGTCAAGACAAACCTGCTGCAGCGCTTCGTCCAGGCCGAAATGGAGCGGGAACCGACCCGATTCGAACGTATCGCCGGCGCATGAATGCAGTGCCCTCCCTTGTACGGGGCATCTCCCTGCAAGGCCCTCCAACCAACGCGACCCGCAGCGGTTTCCCTTTAAGGCGGCGAATCGACTGTTCACCGGCAACGCAGAACTGGCTGCTGAAAGCGTCGGCTGTGGTAAACTACAACTGAATCTGAATCCCGTTCGACACCACGATCATCTCACGCAATTGCGAAACGGAATTCAGTTTGCAACTGGGTTCAGAAGACGAAGTGGCACTGCGCCTTGCGTGGCGCGTCTGGACCGGAAGCTCTCACTGCCTGCCGGCCCTTTGTGACTCGGGCCGCTACCAAATACCAGGCATCGACAACTCAGATCAATCAATTTCACTCCCATCAAACATCCATTTACGGAGCACAACAATGAACCTTGAACACGTCGCAATCAACGTACCTAACGTCCGCGAACAGGCACAGTGGTGGAAGGAGCATCTGGGCCTGCAAATCGTCTCCGCCGGCGATGTTCCCCCTTACATGAACTTTGTCTACGACAACAACGGCAGCATGGTAGAGTTGTACAGCAATGAAGAAATGCAGCACCTGGACTTTGCCCAGATCAATCCCTTCAACCTGCACTTTGCCTTCAGCGTAGACGACATGGAAAGCGAACGCGAACGTCTGATTCAGGCCGGCGCTACGCCCGACGGCGAGATCAACAACACCCCCTCAGGAGACAAGCTCTGCTTTCTGCGCGATCCCTGGCAGGTGACCGTGCAACTTGTCCAGCGCAAGAAACCTATGGTTTAAGCAGCGAATCGTGATCAGTGACCGGCCGCGACCCGCCGGTCACTGGCAATTGCCGTCGGAGCGCCAACCATGCCGACTCCAGTGAAAATGCCCCAACTGGGCGAAACCGTGTTCGAAGGGACCGTCGCCCGCTGGCTCAAACAGCCTGGGGATCCAGTGCAGCGGCAGGAACCCCTGCTCGACATTACCACCGACAAGATCGACACTGAAGTGCCCGCGCCCGCCGCCGGTTTCCTGCTCAAGATCCTGGCCGCCGAGGGGACAACGGTTCAGGTTGGCTCTGTCATCGCCTACATCGGCGACGAAGCAGAAGAGATAACAGAGGGCGCAGAAGGCCCGGGGAAGTCGGTAGCTTCGCGCAAAGAAGCCGACCGAACAGCCCCCTCTCCCTCCCCATCCCGGCGCACGCGGGGCGCCGTTTCTGATGCGAAGCCCCAAGGCCGCGCCTTCGTCAGCCCTGTCGTCGCCCGCATCAGCGCCGAACACAACATCGACCTGGACGAAGTTCCGGGCAGCGGGCGCCAGGGGCGCGTCACCAGGAAGGACCTGCTGGCCTACATCGAAGCGCGCAAACAACAGCCTCCGGCAGCGCAGCCCGCTTCCGGCGCCGCGCCCGGCGAAGACGAACTTCTCCAGCCCCTTTCCAACTTGCGGCGGGCGATTGCCGAACACATGAGCCGCAGCGTGCGTACCAGCCCCCATGTCGTAACGATCTTTGAGGCTGATATGACGGCCGTTGTGCGCCACAGGGCGGCCCAAAAAGAGGCGTTAGCGCGCAAGGGCGTCAATCTGACCTTCACCCCCTACTTTGTAGCTGCCGTCGCGGCCGCGCTGCGCGAACATCCTACCGTGAACAGCCGCTGGACCGACGCCGGTCTGGCACTGAACCAGCGCATCCACGTGGGCATCGCCGCAGCTGTGGCCGGCGGACTCATTGTGCCCGTGGTCCGGGACGCAGATGAATTGAATCTGCAGGGCCTTGCGCGTACGGTCAACGATCTGGCAGACAGGGCCCGCCGCGGCGAACTGTCGCCCGACGATGTGCGCGGCGGCACCTTCACCGTGACCAACCACGGCACGAGCGGCAGCCTTCTTGGCACGCCCATCATCAATCAGCCCCAGGCCGCCATTCTGGGAGTCGGCAGGATCAGCAAACGCGCGGTCGTGAACAGTGCCGGCAGCATGTCCGGTGCCCCCGTCGATCCCCTTCTGCCCAGCGCCGACGATACAATCTCTATCCGTCCCATGTGCTACCTGAGCCTTGCCTTTGATCATCGCATCCTCGATGGCTTCGGGGCAGACAGCTTCCTGGCAGATGTGGTGCAACGACTGGAAAACTGGGGCGCGTGACAACCGTGGATCACGATTGAGTACATTCCAGAGACCGGTGATCGCCGGCCACTGGAGCTAGCGGAGGAATCTGTGGCAAGCAACTACGACTATGACCTGATCGTCATCGGCTCAGGCCCGGGCGGATATGTGGCCGCGATTCGCGCCGCACAGCTGAATCTCAAAACTGCCATCATCGAACGCGAACACCTTGGCGGCGTCTGCCTGAACTGGGGTTGCATCCCCAAGAAGGCGCTCATCAAGAGCGCCGAAGTTCTGGATACGCTTCAGCACGCGCAGGAGTTCGGCCTCACCTTTGACAACTTGCAGGTTGACTACGGCGCAGCCGTCAATCGTTCGTTGCAGATCATTGACCGCCAGACCAAGGGCGTTGGCTTCCTGATGCGGAAGAACAAGATCGACGTCATCGAAGGACATGGCCTCTTCACCGATGCCCACACCCTGCAGGTCAGCGCCGGGCCTCTCAACCCGGATGGCGAGCCGCGCACCGTGACCGCTGCCAGTTTCGTGGTCGCCACCGGCGCTCGCGCTCGCGACCTGCCCGGCGTCGAAGCCGACGGCGAACGCGTCCTGCAGTATCGACACGCCATTCGTCTCAACGAGATCCCCGCATCAATGCTGGTCGTGGGCGCAGGGCCGATCGGCATGGAGTTGAGCCACATCTACGCCACCTACGGCGCACAGGTGACGATCGTCGAAATGTTGGACCAGGCCCTGCCGCTGGAGGACGCCGATGTCGCGCAGGAGGTCGTGCGCGCCTTCCAGAAACGGGGTATCAAAGTGCTGACCTCGAGCCGCACCGAAGACTTTGAATTGGGTGAAGGGTCGGTCACCGTTACGATAAAGGACGTGAACGACGGGAGCGCCGAGTCACTGGAAGTTGAGAAAGTGCTGGTGGCGATAGGAATCTCACCCAATACTGAGGACGTCGGTCTTGACGCCGCCGGTGTAGCCCTCGACCAGGACGGCTTCATCGAAATCGACGAGTATATGCGCACCAGCCGCCAAAACATCTACGCGATCGGCGACTGCACCGGAAAGATGCCGCTGGCGCATGTGGCCAGCGCCCAGGCAATCGTCGCCGCCGAAAGCGCCGCCGGCCATGCCACCACGCCGATTCCGGCAGAGCGCTACATCTTTATGCCCCGCTGCACGTTCTGCGTACCCCAGGTCGCCAGTCTCGGCATGACCGAAACCGAGGCGCAGGAGGCCGGCTATCCCATCAACGTGGGCAAATTCCCTTTCATGCCCAACGGCGCCGCCCAGGCCCAGGGCGTGCGCAGCGGCTTCGTCAAGATTGTCGCCGACCAGAGATACGGCGAAATCCTCGGCGCCCACATCGTCGGCCCCAATGCAACCGAACTTCTGCCCGAGCTGTCTCTGGCGCAGATGATGGAGCTCACACCCGCCGAGATCGCACACAACGTGCACGCCCACCCGACTCTGGCCGAAGTCGTAATGGAAGCGGCGCACGGCGTTGAGGGCCAGGCAATACATATGTAGAGACCCATGCCCACCGAACCCGAACAGCGCCGGCCAGTTGGGCCCACCGCGAACCACAAACGCTCCGCACTTGAGGCAATCTGCCAGCAGCACGGCGTTGTTATCCTCTACAGCTTCGGCAGCCGCGCCAGGGAGACGCTGGCATGGCTGGACGAGCCGGATTCTGTCCTCGCCCCCGGCCCCTCCGATGTCGACCTGGGCGTGAAACCGCTCCCGGCCGCCGACTTCAACTGGAAGGCAGAGGTTGCGCTGGGGCATGCTCTGGAGGATATGCTCGGAGTGGACCGCGTCGATATTGTAAGCCTCGATAGCGCCAATCCCTTTCTGGCAGCCGAAGCCGTTCACGGCGAACGACTCTACGCCGAGAACGAATACGCGGCCGACAACTACGACCTTTACATCCTGCGGCAAGAGGGCGATCTCGCTTTTCTCAAGGAAGGGCGCGCCCGCTTGCTTCTCGGTACTTCCAGGTGACTCCGACCTTTATCTCCCGACGCGTCGTTGTAGAGCGCCTATCCCTGCTGAATCATCTGATCGGAGAGATCGAGCGGTTGCCCCTGCACGACAAGGACGCCTTCTTTGCCGATAGCCGCAACGTCCATTCAGCCGAGTCATGCCTGCGGCGTGCCCTGGAAGCGCTATCTGATATCGGGCGTCACATTTTGGGCAAAGGGTATGGCGTTCCTGCAGGATCCTACAGAGATATAGCAACGCTACTCGCGGAAAAGGAAGTCCTTGACAGAGGCGAAGAAAAGCTATTTGCGCAGATGGCCGGTTACCGAAACCGGATGGTCTATGTTTACCACGAGGTCAGCTCGGCAGAACTATTCCGGGTCTGTGTCGAAGATTTGGGAGATTTGACGTCTATACGCTCGGCCTTTCAACGTTGGATTCGGGACAACCCACACAGGATCGATAATCCCCTGACCGATGCCGATGGACAAGACTGAGTACGCCGCCGTTCCCCTCGACATCACCGTCCGTTTCGCTGAAACCGATCAGATGGGCGTCGTCCACCACAGCGCGTACGTCGTCTGGTTCGAGGCCGGGCGCGTCGCCTGGATGGCGGCGGCCGGAATGCCCTATACCGAGATCGCCGGCGCCGGTTACAACCTCGCCGTTACCGACCTGCAATGCCGCTACCGCGAAGCCATCCGCTTCGGCGACGCCGTCCAGGTCATCACGCACTTGGGGTCGCTGCGCAGCCGTCAGGTCGAATTCGTTTACGAAATCCGCAACCCGCACACCTGCGCCGTCTACGCCGACGGCCACACGCGCCACACCTGCGTCGACGGCGATGGCCGCATGACGCGCCTGCCGCACTGGATTGCGCAACGATTAACGGGAAACGTGGGTGTTGAAACCAGCGGGGACAAAGACTGACACTTCTGCAACAGCCCGTGCAGACCGGTAGGGGTTACGTCTACTGCCGAGGTAGGCAACGTCTCGACCCCTGCGCAAACTCCGCAGAAATCGCCTCTCCATCGGTCTCCAGGGGCGGCAGCTCCTCAAGACTGGTCAGCCCAAAATGCTGCATGAACTGGTCGGTTATCGCGTAACGGATTGGTCGGCCGGGCCCTTCCAATCGGTCGAACTCCTCCACCAGCCCCTGCTGCAGCAGATTACGCAGCACGCCGGAACAGTCGACACCTCGTACCGCCTCCACCTGTGCCCGCGTCACCGGATGCAGATATGCAATGATAGCCAGCGTCTCAAGGGCCGGCGCACTGAACTGCACCCTCAAGTCCAGATTGAGGAAATCCTCCACAACCTGGGAAGCGGAAGGGTTCGTCACAAGCAGAACGCGACCGTCGCGGCGCTGCAGGCGCAGCCCCCGATTCTCCTCCTCATACTCCTGCTGCAAGGCGGCCAGTGCTTTGGTCACCTCCACTTCGGGGCAACCTGTCGCGTGGGCAAGCTGCGCTGGCGTAACCGGATCCCCCGCCACGAACAGCAGGCTCTCCAGAATGGCGCACAACTTCACGCTTCCCACTCATCCTCAAAAGGCAGATGGCGCATACGCACGTCCAACTTGCCGAGCCGCAAACCCATATCCTCTTCAATGATATCCCGCGTCGATTCCACCACCTCGTCCGTCTTCATCGGCACGTCAATATCAGGTGCGGTCTCGACCTCCAACTGAATGTCAACCGCATTGCCGCGGGACTTTACGTCCGGAAATACCGTGATTACATCGGCAAGCTGGTCCAGGTGCCAGGTCAGGCGACGTGCGATACTCTCTGTGTCCAACTCCACCGAGCTGCCCTTCACCGTCTTCATGCGCACCCCGCGCTGCCGATGGGGCCACAGCTCCAGCCACAGCAGGCTGCCGAAAATGAGCACCGCGACGGAGCCCACGGCCACCTGGCCGATCAGGTAATTCATGCTGTTCGCCTGATGTTGCGCGCGCAGAAACTCCTGGGCCACCGACAGACTGCCCACGAGCGCACCAAAGGTACTGTCTGGAAATACCGCCGTATAAACAGTGCCCGCCAGCAGCCCCAGCCAAAGCACAACGACGACGAATCGATTGAATGCGTTGATCACGTCCGGTTTAGAGCCCGAAATGCATGCACTGGTTTCCGGTTGTCCATTCGTCGGGCGAAAGAGGACGGACTACCGGAAACTCTTCGTCGACCTTAAACGCTGCAAAAGAAACTCCATCCTTCGATTATACATTACAGCGTTATACGCCGCGAAGCAAGGGATTTAGCGTCTCCACCACCACGCGCGACCGTAAGTCAGCGAGGCCAGCACCAACCAGAAAAGCCCGCCCGCCAGACTGAGCCGCAGACCGGCCCGCCAGGTGGTCGGCATGTACGAGAAAATGACCTCACTCTCACCGGCCGGCACCGGTACGCCGCGAAAGAGAAGGTTAGCCGGAACAACGTCCACCGCCTCCCCGTTGACCGCCGCACGCCAGCCGGGATAATAGGCATCCTTCAATACGAGAACACCCGGCCGTCCGGAGCGCACGCCGATGACGATCCGCTCGGGCGCATACGAGATGATCGAGACCTCCCCTCTCGTTGCCGGTGCGCCGGCCTCGTCCGCGAGCCCCCAGGCCGCCACCGCCTCAGCGCTTGCCTCGACGACCGCCGCCTGCGAGTCGCTAACCGTTGCCAGGTCGCGCAGCACGGTTACAGCGTCGTCCGGTGATGACACTTGCCGCACCGTCTCGAACAGTTGTGCCCGCCCGCTGCCTCCGAGCCGCTCGTAGATCTTGACGTCGCCGCTGTGTACGCGCTGAAAGCTGCCGCGGTCACTGGGGAGCAGCGGCATGAACGTATTGGTGCGCTCGTCAATGAGCGTAACTGCCCGCACCACCAGCCCGGTAGAGCCAGCGTCTTCTGCCAGTGCGATCTCCAGCTGTACCGGACGGGCGGACTCCGGTAGCGCAAAACGAGCCAGGTACTCCCGCTGCCCCGTCTCCCCACTTTGGAAAACGACGTGGGCGTCGCCACCGCTGGCAAACATTGACTGGGGTTCCGTCGCTTTAAAGGCGCCACCCCCGCTGCCTGTGAGCAACCTGCCAATTGCGAGACGCTCACCACCTACCAGCGCAGTTACTTCCGCTATGGGCTGATTTGCGGCGCCAGCTTGAGTTGCGTCGGAGTCTGAGGTTACAAAGCCGACGACATCCACCGCGGTCGCCTCGAAACTGTGCGGCACGTCAACCGTCAATCGAGTCCCGTCTCCAGACCCTTCATCGGCCGGGCCACTCGCGCCATCAGCTTCCAGAGTCGCGCCGATCAGGCGGTCGTAATACACACCGTCGAACCACAAATCACGTACCTTGTCGGTAACGACAAAGCCGACGTCCATCAGGTCAAGTATGTCGCCGTGTGGAACAGTCTGCAACTGTTCACGTACGCGGCCGTCAGGCACCAGCTCATCCGGCGGAATTAGCAGCGACAGAAAGGCATTGTAGCGCTGCAGAGGAAGCACGCCGCCGTCGAAGCCGTCCACAGTGGGGATGCGCCACAGCAATGACAAGTTCGGCGCCAGGATCTCCTGCGACTTGAGCGCGATGATGAACTCCGTGAACGCGGCCTCGCTCAGTTGCGGACGCGCGCCGCCGCGCAGGATGCGCCGCCAGTCGGGCATGTCTCCCGGGTCGAACGTGATATCGCTGATGCTAAGCATCCGCCCCGCGGCTGCAGGGTGAAGCCCTCGCCGCGGCTCCGTCAGCAGGTGGGCAGACGCGGTCCGCACGTCGTAGACGGCCTGGGGCGCGGTCGGCTCTGTATGCGGCAGCGCACGCGCCGCCAGCAGCAGATCGAGCGCCAGGACCGCAAGCAGTGCCGCGCCGCCGGCGTCAGACAGGCGCAGCGAGACCGCCTTACTGCCGCCAGCATCCCTCAACCTGTGCCAAAGCCACTCCACCCCAAAGCCGGCCAGCAAAGCCATCCCCAGCGTATAGAGCATCATCCAGCGGGCAGGCGTGCGGAAAAGATCATAGCCGGGAATCACATGATAAAGGAGAAACGAAAATGGGTTCCATCGTCCTAACGCCAGGAACAGGCCCAGCAAGGCAAAAAAGAACCCGCACAGTGCAACCAGTGGCCAGTGACCCAATGTCCATGGCCGCCTCCCGGCCGCCGGCTGAAGACGACTCACCACCGCGACCAGGGCCAGCAGCAGTCCCACCGCACCCACATAGGCGACAAACTCCGTGTACCCGAGCGTAGCAAAAACAACGCTCAAGTCGCGCAGTCCGTAAGAGGGCAGCAGCGTCCAATGGAGCAGCAGCGGCCGCAAACTGAAGCTGGTCACATCCACGTAGCTGAGCCCGCTGCTCCGCAACCCCAACTGGCTCAGTTCCAGCGTAGGCAACAGCTGCGCGGCGGCGAGCAGGACACCCAGAAGGACCCCCAGCACATAAATGAAGAAGGAGGCGGCAAGGTGACGAAGTCCGCGCGCATACGAACGCAGGCTCGTCGCCAGCAGCCATGCACCCACACCGAAAAGGTTGATATACGTCGTCTGCGTGTGGCCGGCCAGCAGAGTGAGCGCCACAAACATGGCGAAAGGCAGGAGCAAAGCCGCGTAACGCCAGGCATGGGAAGCAAGACGCGATGAGTCGGTAACCCCCTCGCTCTCCTTACGTCTCTTCGCTCTTTCCTCCGGCGCCCACCTCCCTTCCAACGCCCACAGCAGCCAGGGTAGCCAGGCTGCCCCATTCATCTGATTGATATGTCCCAGCAGTCCCCCGTAGAATCCACTCCCCGCCAGAACCAGTCCCGTGCCGACCGCGGCCAGCCACCCCATCCCCCAGCGCCGCATCAACGCGAAACCGCCCAAGGCTAGGATCCAGGCATGGATGGCCCCACTCCAGTAAAGCTGCCGCGTCACCGGCAGCCAACTCAGCGGCCAGTGCAAAGGATAGAGCGCCGCCGCCTGCGGATTGGCAAGGAAGGGCGCACCCATAAAGATGTACGGGTTCCAGAAAGGAATTCGGCCCGCGCGCAGCGAGGCGGCTGCATAGTCGCGGTAGGGATAGAAGTAATGGAGGATGTCGCCGCTGGCCAGTACTCGGTCCGTAAACAGGAGTCGGTAGAAGAGAAGCAGGACGAAAAAAGCCAGGATCGAAGCGGCTGAAAGGAGGGGTAAAAGGCGGCGTATCCAACTGCGGCGGCTACTGTTCAGAAACACCGCAAACAAAGGTCCACCAGGCTTAGTCCCTGAAACGGTACCTGATCAGCGTAGCGATGGCCGTAAACCCGTCCCGCCAGGTAAGTTTCTTGCCTTCGTGGAACTGGCGCCCGTTATAGCTGATTGGCGTTTCAAAAATCGGGTAGTTGCGTTTGAGGATCTTGGCCGTCAGTTCGGCTTCGATCTCGAACCTCTGGCTGTGGAGGGTCATCCCTTCGATTACACTCCGCCGGAAGCACTTATAGCAGGTCTCCATGTCGGTCAAAACCGTACCGTATAGCAGATTGGTAAACCAGGTGACCCCTTTATTTCCGATCATGTGTGTAAGGCTCATGGCCGCACGCGGGCCGCCGAGAAAACGGCTGCCATAAACGACGTCGGTGCGCCCCTCCAATATAGGGGCGAGAAGCTTGACATAGTCCCCGGGATTGTATTCAAGATCGGCGTCTTGCACGACGAAGATTGCACCAGTCGCCGCCTCAAAACCCGTGCGCAAGGCCGCGCCCTTGCCCCCGTTGCGTTCATGATAGATGATGCGCAAATCTCTCGGCTCTTCCGCCTGTAAACGGGCTAGAATGTCCCGCGTTCCGTCGGTAGAGCCGTCATCAACAATGATGATCTCCTTTTCCAGTTGGATGGCGCTGCCGTTCAGATCCGTCGCGCCATCTGCATTGACCGCCAACGAGACCGCACGCACCCGGCGGATTATTTCCTCCAGCGTGCCGATTTCATTGTAGACCGGCATGATGATCGACAGGCGTGTCGCAGGCGGGGCACCAACTGAAGATTTCATAACACAGCAGTCGTTCGTGACCTATCACACCAGTGCTCTGACCAGGCCACGGTAGTCTGGCTATTCACCGGCCTGATGAGCGAGAATGATCGCCTCGGCCACTGCCTTCATCGGCTTGCGGTTGTTCATACTCATCTTCTGAATACGCCGAAAAGCTTCGGCCTCATTCATATTCTGTAGTTGCATCAGTATGCCCTTCGCCCGCTCAACCGCTTTGCGCGTTTCGAGCGTTTCCTTCAGGTCATCGATCTCATTCTCCAATGTTCGAAACTCGCCGAAACGCGCCAGAGCCACCTCGATTGCAGGAGTCAGATCGCTTTCGCGGAACGGTTTGACTAGATAGCTGACAACACCGGCCTCCTTGGCGCGTTGCACCAATTCCTGCTGGCTGTATGCACTCAAAAGCAGCACCGGGGCCAGGCGCTCCTCCGTCAGAACGCGCGCTGCCTCAATGCCATCCATGTCCGGCATCTTAATGTCCATGATCACGATGTCCGGGCGAAGTTCCCAACTGAGGTTGACAGCGCTTTGGCCGTCACCTGCCTCGCCGACGACCAGGTATCCCAAGTTGGTGAGCATCTCCCGCAGATCCATCCGAATGAGGGATTCATCATCGGCGATAATTATGCGCGTACGCTCCACAGTCTATCCCTTTCCCGGTCGCCAAGTACCAAGGACTCGGAGTCGGCGGCTGGCGAAAATGCTGGCGGCTGGCAGATCCTGCTCGATGGTTGTTGATGCTGCCTTGTCTAGGACCACCGGCCGCATCCTCTATGCTACGATAGATTCTATGTTGATCGAACGTTTTGGAAAAGTAACTATCGCACGCGTGCCGCTGTGCTTGCCTTCCTCGGCGCCATTATCGTCACCGGTCACCTGTTCAAACTGCAGGTTGCCCTTCAAATCATCAGTGACAAGCGTATAGACAATTTGCAACCCTAAACTGCGGCTCTCATCCGGATCGAAGTCGGATGGCAGCCCCAACCCGTTGTCCAGCAGCGTAATACGTACCTCGTTCCCCAGGTCTTCGAGCGCAATGCGTATTTCCCCGTTCTGTCGGTCTCGCAGACCATGTTCCATCGAGTTCATCAGCAGTTCGTTGACAACGAGCGCAGAGGCCGTAGCCTGGCTGGCCGGCAGGCGGATATTCGGACCCTCCACTGCAATCTCCACCTGTTGTCCAGGGTTGATCGAAACCTGTTGGGCCTGCCCCAGAATGCGCTGGCATACGTCGCGGATGTTGATCGGGCGGTGTTCGTCCTGGCTCAGGTATTCGTGAATCACCGACATGCTCAGAATGCGGTTCACCGCGTCGGTCAACTGTTGTTGGCCCTCTCCGCCCTGGAATCGCCGGCTCTGAATGCGCAGGATGGCGGCAATAGTCTGTAAATTGTTCTTTACCCGGTGATGCACTTCCTGAATCATCGCCGATTTGACCTTGAGTTCGCGCTCGCGCTGCACCGTCTCCGTCGCGTTATGCACCAGCACCAACACACCATCGACCTGTGGCGCCTCCTCTGTCGGCATCGGTTTCGTCCAGGGCAGTTGCCGGCGCACTCGTCGTTGCATCAGGTACAGAGCGCCGCGCGGCGCACGCAGCGGAATCGCGGTACGTACCCAAACGCGCCCGTCTTCGCTCTCATGGCGAGTCTGCACACAACAGTTGGCCTGCATCGCCTGGCTTACTATCTCTTCGTCCGCATACTCCAAATCAGAAACCGGTGCACGCCGCATGTCCGCCACAAGACCGATTGAGCGAAACAGGTTCATGGCGATGCCGCTCATGTAGTTGATGCAGAAATGCTCATCTACCAGGTAGATTCCGTCCAGGCTCCCGAACCCGCCTGAGATTTCCGCCGTCTCTATCTCACCCTGCACTGCCATCCTTTGCAGCCAGCGTACGGCATTGCGGAATGGACGCTCGCGGCGCCGGTGCCGCTCATACTCAATCAGATTTGTCTCGATGAGCAGAGCCGCAATCGCCTGATTGACAGCGTTGTGAACAGTGTACACCTGCTGGATGACAGGAGCGCCGCTGCTGGTGCGCTCGGGGGGAATCTTGCTCTCCGCCATCCTGTCTCGGCGGTCTTCCATCAGAGCCCGATGAACCGTTGGCTGGGCAGTAAATGTGTACGTGCGCCCGGTCATGTCATCCTGGTAAATGGAAGAAAGCGAATGGGGCGCAACATGCTGGCCAACCAGGATCTGACCAACTGGGACGCGTTGCATCGCTGGTGAGTCGATGAACTCAATCTGTGAGGGGGATTCTTCCTGGGGATCCATCAAACAGCAAAGCATTACGTCAGAACGGCTGACGTCGGCCGTGATGGCCAGACCGGCTTCGATCCGATAGAGCAACGCGATATCGCGCTCGGTCAATGAGGAACAAGAGTTGACCCGGCTATCCATCTCTGTTTGTGGGCTTCTCTGTGCCCTTCAAAACGGCTTCTCTGCCGCTTTCGTCCTCAAAAAATCACTGCGGGATAAGAAATTGCCGTCGTAGAATAAACCTGTTCCCGACGGCAAGTTCCAAGACGTACGTAAATTGGCAGAGTAGTCGGACCACCGGGGTCGGACAGTAATGTGACGGCTCGACCATGCTGCAAACGAGTCGGGGAGAGAGGATTTGAACCTCCGACCTCTTCGTCCCGAACGAAGCGCG
The DNA here is from genome assembly GCA_011523365.1 of Caldilineaceae bacterium. Lineage (GTDB taxonomy): Bacteria > Chloroflexota > Anaerolineae > Caldilineales > Caldilineaceae > Bin5. Next base: position 84,456 of record WTGY01000177.1, on the reverse strand, counting down.
CTACCGAGCTGCGCTACTCCCCGAAAGTGTGCAAAAGTATAACGCAAGTTGAAATTAAAGGGCAAATTGGTCTGTCCGCAGTTGGACGGGGTGGCATCCACTCCCGTACCCCGCCCATCCACCACCCAAATCAGACCAGATTCACCGGCCACTTCCTCTGCTAGTGTCGATTGACTCCGAATTCGCAACTACCAATCCATAGTCAGTGCGCAAAGATGAACGAGGCGGGCGAAGTTCTCTCTCCTTACTCCTTTTCAAACCTATCACCTATTAATCGCTGCATTCACTGACCACTGCAGTTCGGCGATTTACGGGACGCCTCTCCCTGTCCCCAAAATCTCCGCAGCCCTACGCGTCCGCAGGCGCCTGCAGCGCAGCCAGCAACTCCTCGGCTTCCCGCCGCTTGTCCGGGTCCTCATTGCGAGCGATGATACGCTGGAGCGTCGAGATGGCCCGCGTATCCCCCTCTTTGGCCATCTTGATCGCCATCTCGTCGCGCCTGTCGTGATAGCTGTTGTCGTATTCCCGAACTTCAAGGTCCCACTTTTTCCAGTAGTACTTCAGGTCCATATCGGGCCAGTCCGCGTAGACCTCCTCCCAGGTACTGGGCTGGCTGTGCGGTTGCAGACTGCCGGGCGCGATCGGTTCGCTGGCCTTCTGGTAGCGGGCGTCCATCGACATGCGCAACCGGTCAGAACTGTTCGGCAGCCCCTTGTGGACCGTCATGCTATGGAAAATGAGCACATCCCCTAGCTGGAACGGGCTGTAAGCCCAAGTGCCGTCGAGCGGGTCGATTACCTCCAACCCTCCAGCCCCCATCGCCGGCTGGAAGTCGTAGACGCCGCGTCGATGCGATCCGGCCGCCACCTGCAGTCCCCCCAGCGCGGTCGGTAGATCGCCCAGCGGGATCCAAGCCGTATAGGTGTCGGCAGTACCCTGGATCGGGATGAAGTCCTGGTGCGGCGGCGTGGTGAATGCTTCGCGCTGGGGGAATATCGTACGTCCGATGATGCGGGGGTGCGGAAACACCGGCTCCTCGAACATGCGCTCGAACAGACCCGTTAAATCGGGGTGATGCTGGATGGCGTGAAACTCTGGCAGCTTGTACATTGCATGGTACTTCTGCATGTACTCCGGCTCCGGTTCGACACAGAACCCGTTCAGATCAGCGACCGCATCTGCCAGAGGCGTGTCGGGCTGTACCCAACCGGCAGCGCGCGCGATCTCAAGGATCTGCATGCGCAACTCCTCGACGACTGCAGCAGGGAGCAAACCGCGGATGAACAAATAGCCGTCCCGGTCCATCCGCCTGCGCAGTTCGGCGCCATCCTGCAGAAAATCAGTTGAATCAAGAAAAGGCTGCATTGGATTCTCTCCTGTGGTACCCGCTTCCAAGTGGGCGCATTGAACTAAACTTTCCTCCCCGGGCAGCCTACCTCCCGCGTCAGCGCCAGGAATCAAACGGGTTGTGCGGATCGGTCAACGGCAGGGCCACGCGTGCGCCGGCGATATGCGAAGCGTGCGCGGCCATCGCCCATCCAAGATGACGGCGGGCGGTTCGCCCGTCCAGCAATGGAAACTCCGGCTCACGGCCATCCAGCATGTCAAGCATCGAGCGCGCCATGCGGTGGTGTGCCTTGACCCATTTGTAGTCATCCGGCGGCGGTTCAGACGGGATCACCTCCCAGCGGTCGTCATTGAAAAGTCCCGGGCTCACCAGCGGGTGGTAATAAATGTCGGGCTGGTTGCTCATCGGACCGGGCAATGAGAGCGTGCCGGTCGTGCCGTGAATGTCGATGCGGTAGGGGCGCTCCTTATGGTCTCCTTCGTAAGACTCAAAGTCGGCGGCGAAGCCGTCGTTGAATACGTAATAAGCGCGAATGCCGTTGCCGGCGACAAGGCCCATCCCTTCCGCGCCCTGCATGAGATCCTCCGGCGTAGCGTCGCGGCCGTCCTGCGTGATGTGGGCGTGACACCAGATCGGCTGCCCCCAGACCTGCCACAGAAAATCAAAGAAGTGGGGGTACAGGTCGAGGAACAGCTGGTTGCCCCCTTCATGGCCGTTCATGCCGTGAATGCGGGCGAGGCGGGGTTCACCAATCTTGCCTCCCTTAATCAGGGGAATGGCCACATGCTGGATGGGTGGATGGCCGCGCCACGGGCAGGCGACAATGAGGAGTTTGCCGTTATTCTCGCATGCCGTCACCATCTCATCGACCTGGGCCGGCGAAGCTGCAATCGGTTTCTCGATGTAGATGTGCGTATCGGCGTCCGTGGCCGCCATTGCCAGTTCATAGTGGTCGCCGATCTCGCGCGTGGCAATCACGGTGATGTCAGGGCGCTCTTCGGCCAGCATCTGCCGGTAATCGGCGTACCCCCTGGCCGCACCCGTACGTTCGAGCGCCTGCTGACGGCCAGCATCGTCTGGGTCAGCGAGCGCTACAATATCGGCGCCCTCTACGCCGACAAAGGCCTCGTCCACATAGTGGCCATAATTCCCGCGACCGGTATGTCCGATGATGGCAACTCTGTAAGTCATGGTTCCTCCGAGAGAGTTGTTGACTGTGCCATTCGCCGAAAAGGGATGAAGCTAGGTCGTAGGCTACAAGGCGCAGGCTCAAATGTATACTTCTGGTTCGAGCATTTTTGTTTGAGGGCTGTTATCAGCTAGCAGCAGCCTTACTAGCGTGTCGTCGCTCTGCAAGGTGCATTCAATCGCCGCGGCAGTGACCAGTTCCCGAAGTCGTCATCGAAGCGGGCTTCGATATTGAGCAAGTTGGTCAGATTGTCGCGAAAGAATCTGGGCCTAGTGAACTCCTCGCAGAACAAGCGGCATGTTTTCCTATCTTTCGAGATTGGAAGAGAAGATCACGGTACAGCCTCGACAGGATTGCTTTCATTCCAAGACTACTTCGGCCAATTGAGCTGCGATTTCATCAATACTGTTCGTGGATGAATTGAGAGCTACTTTGTCAGCCAATGTCGGGCTAAAGTGTAAGACCTCATCTTTCGTGACTTTGTGCCATATTGGAAGGATCATCTTATGCCCGCTCGTCTCTCTTGCGACCATCCCATCGAACTCATACTGAGGCCAATTCTTTGAAAAGAAAGAATATGACAACACCACCGTTCCATATCTTGCGTTTGCCAAACCCCTATCAATGCTTCTTCTCAAGCTATCTCCAATTCTCAGTGTGAATTCGTCATACCATACTTTTACCCCAAGTGATATCAGTGAATTAGCCAACGGTCTGACGAAGTCGTCCTTGTCTTCGGAGGCGTGTGAAATGAACAAATCGTACTCCACGTCTCTCGACATGAGAGATTGAGGGGCAGACTGGATCTGTCTAGTTAAGTGACGCTGAGTTTCGAGTTCGCGCCTTATGGTGCGTTGAAAACTAAGCTGTTCCCTCTCACGTTTTCTTTCTGCATCTACCAACTTTTTCTGTTCCCTTTCCTCCTCCTTTTCTAGAGAAGTCTTGTATCTATTGAGTTTTGCCGTTAATTCTGCTTCCTTTTTTTGAAGACCTGCCTTACTTTTCTGTATTCTGGAGATTTCGTTTTGCTTTCTATTTATTTCAGTTAACTTGCTCCTTAACTGGTTTGGACTGGTGTTCTTTGTAATAGAATTTAGTAACTGAGAAATTCTTTTTCCACAATCAGATTCTTTCTTTGATACTTGGGATAGCTTCTTGGTAACATCTGAAATCTCACGCTGTGTGCGGTAAATGTTATTCGTAATTGCAGTCTTTGACATCTGAATATGACCTCTCTTGCAGTTCCATCTACACGGTATATCGTCGTAAACTGTCACCCCTTTAGTGGCGATAGGCGTCTCGACGGTGTTTTATGCGATAAACTTCAACGCGGCTTTCCTCAATTCGATAGAGGATGCGGTAGTCCCCGACGCGTACCCGCCAACCGGATTCCGTTCGCCCCGAAAGTTTGACGGCACCTGCTGGGCGTGGATTACTTGCCAGTTGCCGGAGCACCACGTCTATCCGCCTTATAATGTCCTGAGGCAACTGTCGCAAGTCTCGTTCAGCACGACGTTCTAGGTGGATGGTGTAGACCATCGCGCCCTTCAGAGTTTTCCTTCATTTTGTAGTTCTGTCCTTATTTCAGCATACTCCCGAAAGTTTGTCGCTGTCTCAACCGCTTGCTCCAGTTCTAAAGCGTCTTCTAAGTCTTGGCGTAAATCCTGCAGTCGTTGCAACAGAGGACGGTAGTCTTCCGCTGTTAGAATAGGGGCTGGTTTTCGTCTTTTCTCGTTGAAGAAATATTTCGGTCTGGTCGCGAGCATCACTGTCCTCCTCTTACATGTGTCAATTATGTTTCGAACCAATTGGTTTCTTCGCTTGACTCTGTCAACAATAAATGTTTGATGCGGCTTGAAATCCCTGCCAGTGAACATTTTCGAACTCCGTCCGTTCGGAATCGAATCCCTCTTCTTGTCTCCCGATACGCACGCAAATTACCTCCATCAAAGAGGAAAAGGGGTGACTTTCGTTCGTGACCACCAAATTGATTAGTTGGTCGACCAGCATCCGCATGCTTCCGTCAGGCCACGTGCCATTCAAGGCAATCTCTATATCAAAGAAAACACAGTTCCGAAAAAAAATATAATGAACAAACTGTCTTATACTCCCTAAGTACACTCCATAGTATACCCCACATTCATGCCGTCTCAGCATCCCTCGTCCTGACTTCTGGCAGACGGCACAATTCAGTTCTGACCCGCCCACCGTGCGAATACCATACGCAGCCCATACGCTTAAAGAACGAATCAGGTTTTCTGTACTGGAAACAGGACCCAAATGGGTTTACAACCACGCCGTTATCTGATAAGATATACTATTGGTTAATTGTAGCGGTTTAGATATTGTCTGTCCTGAAAGGGCTGGTAAAACAGAGAAATGAAGATGGAATCTCCCCAACAACCCAAGGCCCGCGCAGACGTCTACCGGCGGCTCATCGGCTTTCTGCGACCCTACTGGAAGCAGGCAGCCTTTGCATACTCCTCGGTACTCTTTGCTTCGCTGCTCAATCTGTACATTCCCCAGATCCTGAAGGACGCCATTGACCAGGGCGTCGAGGGCCAGCGCGCCGGTGCCCTCTTCACCGCGGCCGGATGGATCCTCGGCATCGCGGTCGTGCGCGGCGTCGCTGCCTACGGTCAGCGCTATTACGGTGAATGGCTCACTCATCGCGTGGCCTATGATCTGCGCAATCTTTTCTACAACGCGGCGCAGCGGCTCCCCTTTGCCTTCCACGACCGCTCGCAAACCGGCGATCTGATGAGCCGGGCAACCAGCGATATCACCGAGACGGAGCGCTTTGCCGGCCAGGGACTGATGGACCTGACGGCGTCACTCCTTCTGCTTGGCGGCGTCATCGTCGCCATGGTGCTGGAAAGTTTCAGCCTCGCTCTGTTCGCGCTGATTCCACTTTCCCTGTTACTGGTGCTGACCCTCCGCTTCGGTATGGTCATCCGGCCCCGCTTCAAGCGCGTCCAGGAGCAGATGGGCCAGCTCTCCTCCACGATGCAGGAGAGCATGACCGGTATTCAGGTAGTGAAAGCATTTGCCCGCGAAACCGACGAACTGCGAAAGTTCAACGCTGCTAACGAAGACTGGTTCGCCAAGCGTTTTGGCATCATCAAGATCTGGGCCAATAACTGGCCTACGTTCACCTTCATCCTGCTGAGCAGTAACTTCCTGCTTCTTCTGGTCGGAGGGCCCCAGGCCATCGAAGGCACTATCACGATCGGTTCCCTCTTCGCGATGCTGGCCTATGTCATGATGCTCAACGGCCCCGTGCAACGGCTCGGCTTTCTGGTAAATATGGCCGCCACATCCGGGGCCAGCGCGACACGTGTGTTTGAGATTATCGACACGCCCGCTGAAGTGGAGGAACAAGAGAACCCCACTGTGCTGCAAGACGTGCTCGGCGCCGTGAGCTTTGAGAGCGTCAGCTTTGGCTACGAGGGCGGACCGCGGGCGCTCGATAGCATAGACTTCGAGGTGGAGGCGGGGCAGACTGTCGCTCTGATCGGGCCGACCGGCAGCGGCAAATCCACGATCACCAATCTCATCCCCCGCTTCTATGACCCGGCCAGCGGCGTCATCCGCATCGACGGACATGACGTGCGCAGCCTGACATTGGACAGTCTGCGCCAGCATATCGGAACTGTCCTTCAGGACCCTTTCCTGTTCGGCGTGACAATCGCAGAGAATATCGCCTATGGTGTGCCGGAGGCTACACCCGAAGCCATTGTCGCCGCAGCCAAGGCGGCGCGGGCCCACGATTTCATCATGGAGTTCCCCGCCGGCTACGAGACCGTGGTCGGCGAGCGAGGTGTGACCCTGAGCGGCGGACAAAAGCAACGGGTGGCGATCGCGCGTGCGTTGCTCTATGAACCTCGTATCCTGATACTTGACGACTCCACCAGCAGCGTCGACACCGAGACCGAGCATCTGATCCAGCAGGCGCTCAACGTCCTGATGGAAGGACGTACGACCTTTATCATCGCCCAGAGACTGCTCACCCTGAAGAACGCAGACCAGATCTTCGTTTTGGACGGCGGCCGCATCGTGGAAAGGGGCCGCCACGACGAACTGCTGGCCGCGGGTGGACTTTACCGCAACATCTACGATCTGCAACTGCGCGACCAGGAAGAGTTCGCAGCGCTGGAAGCGCGGCTGCGTGACCAGGCTGAATCAGAAGAGTCAGGCTCGGACCGGTCTCAAGTTCGCCCCTTGGTATTGGCCGGCGCCGTCGAAGAAGGGAGAAACTGAGATGAGCAATTCGAATGGCAGCCATGGGGTTGCTCACTCACACCGCGGGAACGGACAGGTTTCCTCCCCGCAAAAAGAGACTGGTATGGCAACTGAGAAATTCCCGCGTCAGCGGGATGCATTCGGCCGCGAGGAGGGGATCCGGTCCACAACGGACAGCAGTCTGTCGGCCGTTGAACAGGAAAGGCTGCGCCGGGAGCGCAAGATTCAGGACCTGCTGCCGGACGAAGAGGAGGCGCAGGAAAAAACCTACGACAGCCGGTTGGTTAAGCGGCTGATGGTCTATGTAGCCGTATACAAGCGGGAGTTCGTTATCTCACTCATCCTGATCGTCGTAACGTCTGTCATGAGCGTGGGAACGCCTTGGATCATCCAGCGGGCGATTGACGAAGGCATCCGCGCCGGCAATGTGGGCACTCTGCGTTTCTGGACCTTTCTTTTCCTGGGAACGATCGCGCTGGAGTGGGTTGCAAGCCGCGCCCGCCTCACAGTAATGGCCTACGCCGGCACCCGCATCGTGACCGACATTCGCAGTCAGCTCTTCAGACATCTGCATACGCTGTCGATGGGCTTCTTCAATGACTACAGCGTTGGCCGCCTGATGAGCCGGCTGATAAGCGATGTAAGCGTGCTCCAGGACTTCGTCACCTGGTCCATCACCGGGCTGGCCCGATCGGCATTCATTTTGATTGGGATTATCCTGGCGATGTTGTTCTTGAACTGGCAGTTGGCGCTGGTGACCTTTGCAGTCATGCCGGCGATGATCGTGCTGACCAACTATTTCCGCCGCTACGTGCGCCAGGCATATCGCGCCGCGCGGCAACGCCTGTCACTGATCAATGGCTTTCTCAACGAGTCAATCACCGGCATCCGCGTGACCAAGAGCTTCTCCCGCGAGCAGGCCAACTCGCGTCACTTCGAAGATCTCAACCGCTCCTACTTCGACGCCAATGTACGCACCACCCAACTGGCGGCCTACTTCTTCCCTGGGGTCGACTTTATCGGCTCCTTCGCAACTGCGTTAGTGGTCGGTCTCGGCGGCTGGCTGATTCTGGGCGACCAGCTGACCGCCGGCGTTCTGGCGGCATTCGTGATCTGGGTGGATCGCTTCTTCGAACCAATACGTGAACTGTCGCGACGCTACTATACCTTCCAGGCGGCGATGGCTGCGAGCGAGCGCCTTTTTGCCCTTCTCGACACTGAGCCGGATCTGAAAGACGCGCCTCAGGCCTTTTCGCTGCCCCCAATTGCGGGCCGGGTGGACTTGGACAACGTCCACTTCAACTACAAGGAAGACGAGCCCGTTTTGCAAGGCGTAACCATCAGTGCCGAGCCGGGCGAACGAGTAGCCCTGGTCGGCGAGACCGGCGCCGGCAAGAGCACGGTCATCCGTCTCATCGCCCGCTTCTTCGATGTGACCGGCGGGGCCGTCCTGATCGATGGCCACGACGTCCGCGATGTAACGCAGGCCAGTCTGCGGGCGCAATTGGGCATTGTCCTGCAGGACAGCTTTCTCTTCGACGGCACGATCCGCGAGAACATCCGTTATGGCCGGTTGGACGCCACCGACGCCGATGTGGAAGTTGCCACAGTTGCCGTTGGCGCCGATGAATTCATCCGCAAGCTGCCCAATGGCTACGACACCCAGGTGGGAGAAAACGGTGTCAATCTCAGCGTCGGACAGCGCCAGATCGTCTCCTTCGCACGCGCCTTGCTGGCGGACCCTCGCATCCTGATCCTGGACGAGGCCACCAGTTCCATTGACACGACGACCGAGCGTCAGATTCAGGCCGGCTTGGAACAGCTGCTCAAGGGGCGTACCAGCTTTGTCATCGCCCACAGGCTCAATACAATTGTCAATTCAGACAAGATTGTTGTGCTGGATCAGGGGCAGGTGTTGGAAGAAGGCTGCCACGAAGAGCTGCTGGCGCGACAGGGCCGCTACCACCAGCTGTACACGATGCAATGGGCGGTGGAGAGCGACCCCCGTGCCAAAAACTACACTTTGAACTGACGATTCCGTTGCCAGGAGTGAGGGACCAGATTGTTCCTCACTCCTCACCTTCCGCCTCTAACTTTCCTCGATTTCGACTTTCTCCATCACATCTCCTTGCTGAATCGCATCGACGACATCCTGGCCGCTGCGCACCTTGCCGAAGACGGAATGTTTGTTGTCGAGCCAGTTCGTGGCTACATGAGTGATAAAGAACTGGCTGCCGTTCGTATTGGGTCCGGCGTTGGCCATGCTGAGCACGCCGGGGCCGTCATGCACCAATTCCGGATGAAACTCGTCGTTGAACCGGTAGCCGGGGCCACCCCGCCCACTGCCGGTAGGATCGCCGGCCTGGACCATAAAATCGGCGATTACGCGATGAAAGCTCACGCCGTCGTAAAAGCCGTCACGGGCCAGCGCCACAAAGTTGTTAACCGTGTTCGGCACCTTGTCGGCGTACAGGTCAATGACGATATCCCCGCGGTTGGTCTGGATCGTGGCCGTGTAGGTCTTCGACGAATCGATCTGCATCGCCGGGGGAGATGAATACTGCGTCACAAGCATTTCCTTTCGGTGTTGGAAGGAGTAATATGGCTCTTCCAGCCCAGTTCCCGCAAATGTCACTGTGGAGAGGTCAGAGCTGATTGAACTGAGGTGGCGCGGAGGATGCAAACCGGACTCTGTCTGCATTATAGTGCTCTTTCCTCGCTGAACCACAATCGGCGCCAACGACGCGTTTGGCACAGCGACCCTTTCGTGCCGGCACACGGAGTCAAGAGAGCTTGGCCGCGCTACCCGCAGATGTGAAGATGACGCCCGGGCCGTACCCAGGAGCCTCCCGCCATACACAGCAAGTGTGCTATACTGCATGTCATTGACAGACGGTTCTATTTCCCGACGATATGGCGCGCAGGCTACACCACACTCGCGCCAGAAAGGAAACACGGACCAGCCTGATGACAGTCCAGTCTACTGATACAGCAACCAAACTCGTGACCGGCGCCGAACTGCTGGCAATGGGTGACATCGGCCCCTGTGAACTCATTGACGGAGTGATAGTAACGATGAGCCCAGCCGGTGGATTACATGGTTTCATAGAATTGACGCTCGCCCTCTTAGTTGGCGGGTTTATCAAAGAAAGGGAAGTCGGATTTTGCATGGTCGGAGAGGTCGGTATCTATATCCGCCACGAACCGGATCGGATACGTGGCGCCGATCTTGCCGTCTGGTCATATGCAAAACTGCCAGACGGCCCGCCGGCCGGTTTTGTCGAGGTTGCCCCCGACCTGATTGTGGAGATTCTGTCCCCCAACGACCGCTGGGCTGAGATGCGCCAGAAGATCGATGACTACTTCTCAATAGGCGTTGATAGACTCTGGATCGTCGACCCGGTCGAGGAAACCGTCTTCGTCTATCATTCCGTTTCGCAGCGCACCGCTCTTCGCAGTGGCGACACGCTGGCCGGAACAGGCCCGCTAACCGGTTTCACCCTTCCCGTTTCTGAGCTCTTCGCCCTCTGATCTCTTGCTTGCCTGCCAACTGCTTCACACCAGCCGCCCCGAACCTCGCAAACCCGCCACGCCCTGTCCCCAATCACCGTTCACCATTTCTTGCGCGTCCTCGCAGGTCCATACGCTGTCGAGACATTGTGCGGCTTCCGCGCCACGGTCTGAACGATTGTGAATCCCTACTGATACAGGGTGTCTGGACGACGGCGTCTCGCCCGCCACCAGGGACGGGAAGAACGGCCTTCAAGCCGTATGCCGAGGCTTCTCTCCATCTATCACAGGTATGCTATACTGCATCTTGAAGACAGACGGTTCTTCTTCCGGCAAATGTGTCGAACAGGCCAGGATATACGTGTCGGGAAGGAAAAAAGGACCAGATCGATGACTGCGCAACCAATGCAAACAACGACTGGAACTGTCACCGGTTCCGACCTGCTGGCAATGGGTGACATCGGCCCCTGTGAACTCATTGACGGAGTGATCGTAAGCATGAGCCCAACCGGTGGAATACACGGCTTCCTCGAATCGAGGCTCGACCGCCGCTTGGGTACCTTTGTTGAAGACACAAAAGTTGGCTGGTGCTTGGTCGGAGAAATCGGAATCTATATCCGCCACGAACCGGATCGAATACGCGGCGCCGATCTTGCCGTCTGGTCATTTGCAAAACTGCCAGACGGCCCGCCGGCCGGGTTTGTCGAGGTTGCCCCCGACCTGATTGTGGAGATTCTGTCCCCCAACGACCGCTGGGCTGAGATGCGCCAGAAGATCGATGACTACTTCTCGATCGGCGTTGATACACTCTGGATCGTCGACCCTGATGAGGAGACCGTCTACGTCTACCGTACCGCTTCGCAGCGCACCGCTCTGCGCCGTGGCGACACGCTGGCCGGTACAGGCCCGCTGACTGGTTTCGCCCTTCCCGTTTCTGAGCTCTTCGCCTTCTAGTCTCTTGCCTTCCGGCTAACTGCTTCACGCCAACCGCCCCGCGTCTCTCCAATGCGCCACGCCCTGTCCCATATCACCGTTCTCGACCTTTCGCGCGTCCTCGCCGGGCCATATGCCACAATGACGCTGGGTGATTTCGGCGCCGATGTGATCAAGATCGAGCAGCCCGGCCGGGGGGACGACTCCCGCCACTGGGGTCCCCCATTCACCGACGGCGGACAGAGTGCATACTTCCTCTGCGCCAATCGCAACAAGCGCAGCCTCACCTTGAATCTGAAGACCGACGCCGGTCAGAAGATCTTCCGGCAACTGGCCGCACAGGCAGATGTCGTTGTCGAGAACTTCAAGGCCGGCGGAATGGAACGGCTGGGGCTGAGCTATGAAAGCCTACGCAACGACAATCCCGGCCTGATCTACTGCGCCATCACCGGCTATGGCCAGACAGGCCCCGACCGGGAGCTTCCCGGCTATGACGCCGTCATCCAGGCCCAGGGCGGTATCATGAGCATCACCGGTCCAACCAGCGAGGGTACCGATGGCGAACCCTTCAAAGTGGGGGTAGCGATCGTCGACGTCACCGTCGGCCTGCAGGCGGCGGTGGCGATTCTCACTGCCCTGCAGCATCGTGATCGGACAGGCGAAGGCCAGCAAATCGATATCGCGCTCAATGATACCCAGCTAGGCTGGCTGGCCAACGTCGCCGCCGGCTATCTACTTTCCGGCGAACCGCCTCGCCGCTACGGCAACGCCCATGGCACCGTCGTGCCCTATCAGACCTTCGCCACCGCCGACGGCCATCTCATGCTGGCGGTGGGCAACGACGGGCAGTTCGCTTCACTTGCAGAGGTCGTTGGTGAGACCGCCTGGGCAGACGACAAACGCTTTGCCACAAATCCGGCCCGCGTGCGCTTTCGCGAACAGCTCATTCCCGCCTTAGCCGACCATTTCCGCCAGCACGCCACCGATGAGTGGATCCGAAGACTGCGCGCCGCGGGCGTACCCTGCGGCCCGGTCAATGACATTCCGACCGCGTTGGAGGCCCACCAGGCCCAGCACCGGCAGATGGTGCAAACGGTAACCGACGGTCACGGAGACAGGATCAGGCTGGTTGGGCCCGTGCCCAAGCTGGACCGCACGCCGGCGCAGATATTCCGGCCGCCACCGCTACTGGGCGAGCACACCAATGAGTTGCTGCGCGAAAAGCTGGCTCTCACGGAGGCGGAAGTTCAGGCGTTGCATGAAAACGGCGTAGTCTGATGCGCGCGAACAGGACCAACTGCCCGACTATTCCGACCTACTTTGTCAAGCAAATGCCCGTGGGCTATACTGGTCTGACAGCTTTGAACGATCCCCCGTGGCTTTCAACTTACCTCCTTTTACTCGGAAGGGTTCCGCCATGCCTATCAACCTCGAGTTTCGCGGCCGCTGGCTGAATGTATTCGGAAATCTGATTCTGATAGCGATCCTTGCTGGCATTACTCTGGGCATCTACGTCCCCTGGGGTTATGCTCGCTGGCAACGGCTTGTCACCGAAAACACCTATTTTGAGGACCAGCAGCTGGAGTTTGACGGCTCCGGTGCAGAAGTGTTTGTGCAATTCATTGTCATCGGATTCTACACGCTGATCACTCTTGGGCTATACGTTATTCTCGGTTTCTCTGCCACCCGGATGCTTCGCTGGCAATATGCGCATACGCTCACTCCCAACGGTCTGCGCTTGGAATATGAGGGCAAGACGATCGATATATTTTGGGAATGGTTCCTCCTCGTTCTCCTTACGCCGCTGACATTGGGGCTCTACTACTACTGGGGGCGCAACCGTATTCGCAGCCAGATTCTGAACAATGTATCGATGAGCGACCAGCCGGTCCAGTTCACAACGACGGCGGGGGACTACTTCCTCGCCGTTTTGAGCAACTGGGTGATGACCGTTATCGCGGTGGGGCTATACGTCGCGCTGGGCTTCTTTCTACGTCTCCAGGTCTTGGACACCGGCCCCCTTGCGGCGCAAATCGAAAATATCGGCGTCGGTCTTCCCTTCATGGAGTTGGTTAGTCTGCTGGTGCTCGTCGTCGCCCTCGGCCTCTATGCCTTGCTAGGTCTCGCTCTGCTGGGTATGGCCATCGTCCGTTTTCGCGCTTGGGAAGTGAACCGAACTCTTCTGCCCCCGCCAATGCGTTCTCGTTCGCCGAGGTCGGCAGTGTCTACACCGGTCAGCCCGCTGGCCGGCGCACCGCCGCCCGTCTCCGAACTGGCCGAAAGCGTTCCCCAGGAGAGCGAACTGCTTTACGAAGAAAGTGATCCGCCCCCTGTGGCCAGCAGCGATTATGTGGTCGATACGCCTGGCCGGCCCCTGCCAATCCCGCAAGAGGAGGGCGAAGACGAATACTACGACTTCGCCGAATTCTCCACGCAGGCTGGCCAAGAACCTGATGTGAACAGCGGCGACGAGCGAACCGACTGGAGCAGTGAACAGTGGGCTCGTCCCCAGGCTATCGCCCCTTCAACTGAAGAGGGAGACGGAGAGGGCGAGGAGGGCCCCGAAGACGACGATGGGCCCTTTGGTTCATCCAGTGCCGCGTAGAAAACCACACAGTTGCGTCACCGCATATTTGGATGTCGAATCGGGTAAAGGCTGGAGAGACGCTCTGGCGTGGACGTGTCTGCTGCGTCTGCTCTTTCACGGCTTAGGCAGCCGCGTCGCCGCGACCTTCTAGAGGAGCGTAATGACCGACTGATCCCTACCGGCCGGCTCGACGGTACCGATTTCCCAGAATGGCTGTTCATTCCCCTCACACACGTCTCGGAACTGACCGAGACCAGAAGGCGGAACCGCCAGCAGAAGTCCTCCGCTTGTTTCAGACTCCCATAACAGTGTTATGTGCGCCGCGGTCACGCCGGGGGCGGCAGCCACATGCTCCCCAAAGTGCTCAGGATTACGTGCGCTACCTCGCGTCAGATAACCGGCCTCGATATAACCGAAGACGCCCGGCAGGGCCGGCACGCTCTCCGCCTCGATCTGGAGTTGAACCAGTGACTCGGCGGCAGACGCAGTCGCCAGTTCGACCGCATGACCCAACAGGCCGTAACCGGTGATATCCGTTCCGCTCCGTACGCCCGCGGCACAGCCTGCATGAGCAGCCGCGCGGTTCAAGCGGGTCATCGAACCGATGGCGTCTTCAAGATGGGATGGCTGAATGTCTGGTTTTCCCAACGCGTGCCGCGCCTTGCGGGAATCTGCGCTCTCTGCTTGTCCTGTGAGCTTAGCTGCCGTGGTGATGATGCCGGTGCCCAGCGGTTTAGTCAGGACCAAATGATCTCCTGCCGCTGCGCTTCCCTTTCGAAACAGCGAACCGGGGGCGGCGACGCCCGTGACGCTCAAGCCATAGAACGGCTCGGGATTGGTCACCGTATGTCCTCCGGCGATCGCAGCATCCGCCTCCTGCACTTTGGCCGCACCTCCCGCCAGGATCTCGGCTACCACCTCGGCAGGCAGATCTTCAGGAAATCCGGCAATATTGAGACAGACGCGTACCTCGCCGCCCATCGCGTACACGTCGCTCATCGAGTTGGCCGCGGCAATCGCTCCGTACAGCCAGGGATCATCAACAATTGGCGTGAAGAAGTCGGTCGTCTGAATGAGAACCCGCTCGTCATCCAGGCGGTAGACCGCCGCATCGTCAGGTTTGCCCAAACCGATGAGAACATCAGGATATTCAGTTTGCGGAAAGACCGCAGCCATCTGCCGCACGACCTGCGACAACGCCCCGGGAGGGAGCTTCGAGGCTCAACCCGCGCAGGCGACGCGCGCAGTAAGCGGTAAGGTCGTCTCTGTCATCTCTCTGCCTCCTGAGTCGTTTCAATCCTGCTGCACAATTCTAACACAGGCCCGTGCCGAACCGCTCACGACGCCAGCCCGCTACCGGGCCTATACAAATTGCACGTCGCTAGCGGGCAAACTCGCCGAAAAGTCACCCAGAGCGGTCAAACCATCCAGTTAAACGGAGAAATCATTATGCAAATTGCATAGTGAAAGAGGCCTGAAACTGGTGTATAGTTTTTTTCAAGTGGTTGAAGCTGGTGTCGAGTGGGGTCGGCATCTCAAAAGCTTCCGCCGCGACCATTCTCCTTCCTTCCTCCTTGTGGGGCCCCGACAGAGGTTGTTGTCGGGGCTCCTCCCCTCCATTTCGGACCTGAGGCGAAATACAAGAAGAGGCACCGGCCTCACAGCCAGCGCCTCTTGGGGTTTTTCTTTCCTGTAAACGAGAGTCAGTCTAGGCTGCAACCGCCTCTTCACCCGAGCCGCGCACCGCAATGATCCGGGGCTTGACCTCGTCTGCCTTCGGCAAGGTCAGAGTGAGAACGCCGTCCTCATAGTCAGCGCTGATGTCGTCGGCGTTTACCCCTGCCGGCAACGTGATCCTGCGCACGAACCTGCCGAAACTGCGCTCCCGCAGATGCCACTTTGCGTTTTCCTCAACGCTTTCCGCCTGGGTCTCGCCCTGGATGGTAAGCGAATTCTCCGAAAAACTAATCTCAAGGTCGGCCGGGTCGATGCCGGGAAGTGACGCCGTCACACTGTAGCTGTTGTCATCCTCGCTGACATCCAGCGGCAGGCGCATGTGGCCGCCTTCGCCATTGCCTTGCCATCCAGCCGGCTCCCGGAAAAGATCACCCACGAACTGGTCCATCTGATTGCGCACCGATATCATCTCACGGAACGGGTCCCATCGTACGATTCTACTCATTGTGTGCCTCCTGCACTTTTCTTTTAGCGCCGGCGCTTCTGCTCAAAGGCGCTATCAATACTGACCGTTTTGTGTGAATTTCAATGTGGCCGCCCAACCGCCACATGCATCTATCAAGATAACCGCCCAACATTAGATTGAAGTCAACGCAGAGTTAGAGGAACATAAGTGCCCCGTATAAGAAAAGTAAGAGGCCCGCCTCGCTATCGGCGCCGGAAACGCTTTGTCTGCAGTGCGTGATTGGGGTATGATGATGGGAAAGAACACGTGTGCGAGATAAGAGACAGGGACCGTCCTGCGAAGCTGGCCAATTCAGTTGCAATCGTCGGCCCTTTGACAGAATAGTTCTACTTCGGAGAGGCGGATGTGAGTACAATAAACACGATGGAGGACCTGATCCAGGTTCTTGACGAGCACCCTGAGTGGCTTGAAGCCCTGCGTGCACGGCTACTGTCTCGTGAACTATTGGATCTTCCTCACAACTTTGCCATGTTTGTAGCGGAGATGCGCGAGTTCAAGTCGGAGATGAACGAGTTCAAGGCTCAGATGGACCGGTTTGTGGCAGCCACGAATAGTCGTTTCGATGGGGTTGACGCCCGTTTCGATGAGGTCGACGCCCGGTTAGATAGGGTCGATGCCCGTTTCGACGGGGTCGACGCCCGGTTGGATAGGGTCGATGCCCGTTTTGACAGGGTCGACGCCCGGTCGGATGGGCACGATGTCATGTTTAAGAAAATTACCGACGACTTGGGGCAACTGAAGGGTGCCCATGCTAGAAATGTCGCGCTTGCCGACGCCGCCATTATTGCCAGGGACCTGAATTTGCGGAGGACGAAGAACCTCACGCAAGACGAACTCCTGGATCTAATCGATTCAGCCGACACAGCTAATATCTCCGTTGATGATCTTAGAAGTTTCCGCGTGGCCGACCTGATCATGGAAGCGACGGCAGAGGACGGTGAACTCTGCTATGTCGCCGTTGAAATCTCCTACACCGCAAATGGCAGGGACACCAATAGGGCCCTCCGCAACGCCGAATTCATGACCCGGTTCACCGGCAAGCGCGCATTCGCGGTCGTCTCCGGCCTCTATCGGGACGACCGAATCCAGGACATTTTCGAGTCCCGTGAACTCTTCTGGCATCAGTTGACGCCCGAGCAACTTGAAGCGGAGTGACACCCCCAATTCACTGTCTCGTTGCTATGCCTGCTCGTTGTCTGCGGTAGCGGTCTTGATGTAAGATTGGAACAGCCTTATCCATGCCGCCCTCGCGCTGGGCGCGGCCTTCATCTTCCTGACCTCCCAACCCTCCTATGTCCAACGACTTTGTCCATCTCCACACCCATTCCGAGTATTCCCTCCTCGACGGCCTAGGCCGCATCGACGATCTCGTCAACGAGGCCGCGCGTTTGGGACATAAAGCGCTTGCCCTGACCGATCACGGTGCCATGCACGGCGTCATCGAGTTCTTCCGCGCCTGCCGAAGCGCTGAGATCAAACCGATTATCGGCGTGGAGGCCTACCAGACCCTCTGGCAACGGCCAATGGGCGGCCGCGATCCACAGCTCGATAAGGAAAACTATCATCTGCTGCTCCTCGCCAGAAATATGACCGGCTACCGCAATATCCTGAAGATAGTTAGCCGCAGCAATACCGATGGATTCTATTACAAGCCCCGTGTCGACCATGACTTCCTGGCTGCTCACGCCGATGGAATTCTTTGCACGACCGGCTGTCTCGGCGCGGAGGTGCCCGCCCTCTTGTCCCAGGGCAAAGAGAAAGAGGCTTACGAGCGCCTGGGGTGGTATAAGGATGTCTTCGGCAAGGAGAACTTCTTTATTGAAGTTCAGGAACACAATATCCCCGAGCTGCAGGAGGTGAACCGCACTCTCATTCCTTGG
This sequence comes from Caldilineaceae bacterium, assembly GCA_011523365.1. Classification (GTDB taxonomy): domain Bacteria; phylum Chloroflexota; class Anaerolineae; order Caldilineales; family Caldilineaceae; genus Bin5. The sequence goes on along the minus strand of WTGY01000177.1, from coordinate 66,564 downwards.
GCCGGTAAGTTCGACCTGGACCTGCTGGTGACGAACGACGTTCACTATGTGAGCGAAAACGATGCCTCCCCCCATGAAGTCCTGCTCTGTGTGCAAACCAATGCCAAGATGAATGATGACAAACGGATGCGGCTCAGTGACCAGAGCTATTTCCTCAAGAGCCGTCAGCAAATGGAAGACACCTTCCGCCCCCTGCTCGATCTCCCAGCCTCCGCCTTCGACAACACCCTCCTCGTCGCCGAAAAGTGTGACGTCGATCTGGAAGACGACGAATACCACCTTCCCGACATGGAAATCCCGGAAGGCTTCACCTATGAGACCTACCTGCGCCATCTGACCGACCAGGGCCTGCAGCGTCTGTACGGCGACCGGGCCAGCCACGAAGAAGTACAGGAGCGCAAAGAACGGGAGCTGCGCATTATCCACGAAATGGGATTTGACGTTTACTTTCTCATTGTGGCCGACCTGTGCGATTTTGCCCGCAGCCGCAACATCTGGTGGACCTTGCGCGGCTCCGGGGCAGGTTCATTGGTCGCCTACTGTATTGGAATCACCGGGCTGGACCCGATTCATAACAATCTCATCTTTGAGCGTTTCCTGAACCCCGGCCGTGTGACTATGCCCGACTTCGACCTCGACTTCCCCGACGATCAACGCGAAGAGATGATCCGCTACACAGTCGACAAATACGGCGCCGGTCAGGTTGCCCAGATCGCCACCTTTGGCCGCATGAAGGCACGCGCCGCCATTCGCGACGTCGGGCGCGCCCAGGATATCGCGCTCGATGATGTCGACCGTATCGCCAAGATGATCCCGGCGATTCCCGGCAATCCCGCCACAATTCAGGATGTGCTGACCGAAGGCCATGAATTCTACGATCCGGAGCTCAAAGAGCTCTACGGTAAAGATGGCTGGGAACGCTCACTTTTGGATACCTCGATGCAACTTGAGGGGGTTGCCCGCCACGCCGGTATCCACGCCGCCGCAGTTATCGTCGCCGATAAAGACCTGACCAACTACACGCCTCTGATGCGCGGCTCAAAAGGGGCGATTACCGAGACAATTACACAGTTTGAATTCCCTATCCTGGAATCGTTGGGCCTTCTGAAAATCGACTTCCTCGGGCTTAGCACGTTGACCGTCATGCGCGAGGCATGTCGACTCATCAAGGAGAACCATGGCATCGAATACGGCCTCGACTCCATCCCAATCGAAGGCCCGGAAGCCGAGCCTGCCTTCCGCCTCCTGTCCAGCGGTGAAGTGAGCGGCGTCTTCCAGGTGGAATCCCCGGGGATGAGGCGCGTACTTACCGAGATGAAGCCCACCGCCTTCGAACATATCATCGCCACAATCTCGCTCTATCGACCGGGCCCGATGGAGTACATTCCCAACTACGTCAAGCGGATGCACGGCAAAGAGGAGATGGAAGTAAAACATCCCGCCCTCGAGCCAATCCTGGCCGAGACATACGGGATCATCGTCTACCAGGAACAGATCATCCAGATTCTGAACCAGCTGGCCGACTATACACCCGGTGAGGCCGACCTGGTGCGGCAAGCCATCAGTAAGAAGGACGCCTCGAAGATCGAGTATCACAAGGCCCTCTTCATCGGCGGCTGCGGCAAGAACGGCATCTCCGCCAGCGATGCGCAGGCCATCTACGCAGATATCGAATTCTTCGCCCGTTACGGCTTCAACAAGGCCCACGCAGCCGACTACGCCGTCATCACTGTGCAGACCGCCTACCTCAAGGCGAACTATCCGGTCGAGTACATGGCAGCGCTCCTTCTTGTCGAGCGCGACAAAACCGAAAAAGTGATCAACTTCATCCAGGAATGCCGGCGTATGGGCATCCACGTGCTACCGCCCGACGTGAACTACAGCGGCCTGGATTTCGCGATCCAGGATCTGCCCGAAGACGCCGAGCAGGACACGTTGCCCAAAGACCCGACCTTGGCATACGAATTTCCCATAAGTGCAGGGTCTGCCATTCGCTTTGGCATGGCCGCGGTGAAGAATGTCGGCGTCGGCCCGGTGCAGGCAATTCTGGATGCCCGCGCCGAAGGCGGCCCCTTCACAAACCTCGAGGACCTTTGCGACCGCGTTGACCTCCGGCAAGTGAACAAACGCTCCCTCGAATGTCTGATCAAAGTCGGCGCTTTCGACCGCTTCGGCCGGCAATCCGAACAAGGAAAGGGACAGCTCCGTCACCAGCTTCTTGACGTAATCGATCAGTGTATCGCCCGTTCTGCCGCCACCCACAGCGCCAGGGAGACCGGCCAGCTGTCGATGTTCGATCTGTTCGCTGGACCCGAAGGCGAAGCCCAGCCGGAGCAGTTTCCGATTCGGCTGCCGGAGTACGAGGCGGCCGCCGGAGCCAAGACCAGTGACCGGGAACGGTTCGAGTGGGAAAAGGATCTCCTCGGGGTCTATGTCAGCAGCCACCCCGTGCAGCAGTTGAACCTCGACCTGAGTCGATTTACCACCTGTCCTTGCCCGGAACTGGATGAGAGACACGATGGCAAAAACGTGTCGCTGGTCGGAATGGTGGCCTCGATCCGCACCACCGTGACCAAAAAGGGCGACAAGATGGCCTTTGTCCAACTGGAGGATATGCAAGGCCAGTGCGAAGCCGTCCTCTTCCCCGAAGTCTACGAAAAGTGTAAGGAAGATCTGCAAGAGGAGCGGGTCGTGCAGGTCAAGGGAAAGGCCCAGACCCGCGGCGCGCGCACAAGCGTCCTGGTGGATTCGCTGCATACCTCAATTGAGATCGGGCAGGCAAAGCCCGACAATAGCCGGGCCGAGGTCGCTCGAAGATGGGACGCTGATCCGGGCGCCTGGTCAAACGGGAGCGACTTGGAACACATGCCGTCCCCCGATGACGTATTACCCGCCGAGCCGCCCAAGGACATGACGGCGCCTCCATTTGACGCCGCAATCTCCGACCGGCCGGCGCCGGAAACCGACGAGGAAGCCGCAGCCAGCGCGACCAATGCCACCGCGAGCTCCGAGGGCTATCCTGAGCCATCCGGCCCCGCCCCCGGTATACTGGCGGAGAACGGAACGTCGGACGCTGCCTCGCCCTTGGTCGACACACACGCAGGGCAAGAGCCCGCCGACTCCGCGGCCGCACAGCCGGAGACAGGCAAGGATCTCGCTCAGGGTGACTCGGTTTCCGAGCAGCCTTCACCCGAAGTGCAGCCTACAATGTCCAACGGAGGGCCCGCCGGCGCCGCCCTTGTGACAGATTCTGAAGCAGCGAAATCCGCCCCACATGCCGAGAATGGGCGTCAGCTCCTGCGCATTATCTTCAGCCGCTCCGGCCAGTTCAACCGCGACAAATACCGGCTGCGGGAGATTTTCGAGGCAGTGCGCGATCCAAAGGGTCGGGATCAGTTCGTCGTCGTCTTGGAGACAAATGGTTCCCGTCATCAGCTTACCTTCCCCAACGAATACTGCAACGTCAGCGCCCGCCTTCTCAAAGACCTGCGCAATCACTTCAAAGTAGAGGTGGCGGTGGAAGACCAGCCTTGAGGGGGACGGCCAACTGGCGAATTTCGAACTCTCCACCTTGGAGGTTTCACCACAACACAGGCTGGACCGGCTTCTCTCTTAATGTTCGCCACTGGCGAGCGCATTGCTGAACGGATTCAAGACCTCTGTCGTCATGAGTGCCGGGGGCCGAGAGTATATGCGCATATGCTCGACCTCCCGTTTACCGGACAGTGCCTCTGCCAATAGCTCCGCAATGTGTCCTCCTGCGCTAACCGTACCTGGTAAAACTCTCGTATCATCCGTTACCCGGCGCGGCATCCCCTGGGCAGCGCCCGTTGATACGCGACGAGCCGAGCCTGTCGTTGCCATGCACATTCTATTGACCCACGATCGCGACATGGAAAACATAGCGAACTGTATAGAGATTTCTGCGAAGTACGCCCCCGCACAAGACTCGTCCCACCTGGGCGTCGTACTGCCGCAGGGCCAAACCAACAGCAAAAACGTCCCCGCCAATATGGAGTAACCTGATGAACTTTGCTACGACATCGAAACAGATCGAAGACGCATACACCCTGGCCCAGGAACGGTACGCCGCCATCAGCGTGGACACGGAGCAGGCCCTGGCAACGCTGCGCGGCGTCCCCATCAGCCTCCACTGCTGGCAGGGCGACGACGTTCTCGGCTTTGAAGAGCCCGGCCGGGGCTTGGGCGGCGGTCTCATGGCGACCGGCAACTATCCCGGCCGCGCCCGCACCGTGGACGAGCTCCGCAGCGATCTGGACACCGCTTACAGCATCATCCCCGGCAATCACCGCCTCAATCTTCACGCCATGTACCCCGATACCGATGAAAAACCCGCTCGCAACAAGATCGAGCCGCGCCACTTTCAGGGCTGGGCAGACTGGGCCAAAGAAAACGGCCGCGGCATCGACTTCAACCCCACGCTGTTCTCCCACCCCCTGGCCGAAGACGGCTTCACTCTGGCCTCCTACGACAACGACATCCGCCAGTTCTGGATCCAGCACTGCATCGCCTGCCGCGAGATCGGCAGCTTCTTCGGAAAAGAGTTGGGCACGCCTGCAATGACCAATATCTGGATCCCTGACGGCCTCAAGGACACGCCCAGCGACCGCACAACGCCCCGCCAGCTCCTGAAAGACGCCTTGGACCAGATATTTGAGAAGGAAATCGATCCCAGCCACAACCGTGACGCCATCGAATGTAAACTCTTCGGTCTCGGTTCAGAAAGTTATGTCGTCGGCTCGCACGAATTCTATCTGGGCTATGCCGCGCAGAACGGCCAGGCCCTCTGCCTCGACGCCGGCCACTTTCACCCGACCGAGGTCATCTCCGATAAGATCTCGGCCTGTCTGCTCTTCGTATCGGAACTGGTCCTCCATGTGAGCCGCGGCGTACGCTGGGACAGCGACCATGTCGTCACCTTCAGCGACGAGCTGCAGGCGATCATGCAGGAGATCGTGCGCGGGGACCATCTCGACCGCGTGCACATTGGCTTGGACTTCTTTGACGCCAGCATCAACCGCGTGGCCGCCTGGGCCATCGGCACCCGGAATTCGCTCCGAGCCCTCCTGCTGGCCCTGCTGGAACCGAGGGAGACGATGCAGGAGATCGAACGCAATGCCGATTACACCACCCGCCTGGCACTGATGGAAGAGTTGAAGGCCATGCCCCACGCGGCCGTATGGGACTACCACTGTCTGCAGCAGGATGTGCCCGTGGGCATGGCCTTCATGCAGGAAATCAGGCAGTACGAGAAGGATGTACAGTCGCTGCGGGATTGACAACGCACTCCATCACAGCTGATGCCCGTCTGCCTCCCAGTTAGGAAAAAACAGAACTGGACGACTAATGACCGAGCAACGCACCACCATTCTCGCCATCGATATCGGCGCCGAGTCCGGCCGGGTGATGGCAGTGCACTTCGATGGCTCCGGCCTGCAGCTGGAAGAGATTCATCGCTTTCCCAACTACGCGCTGACCGTCAACGGCGTCCTCCAATGGGACATTCTCCACCTCTGGCGAGAGTTGCAGGCCGGCATTAACCGCAGCAGGGCCCACACAGCCGGACCCCCCGCCAGCCTCGCCGTCGACACCTGGGGCGTCGACTTCGGCCTTCTCGACCGCAACAACAATCTCATCGGCAACCCCGTCTGCTACCGCGACAGTCGCACCGAAGGGATGCTGGACGCGGTCTTCGCCCGCGTCCCCAAAGCAGAAGTCTTCGCACAGACCGGAATCCAGTTCATGGCCATCAACACACTCTACCAGATGATGAGCCTCGTCGAGACTGGTTCGCCCCACTTGCAGATCGCAGCCCGCTTCCTCACCGTACCCGATCTGCTCAACTTCTGGCTGAGCGGCGCCCAGGTGTGCGAATTCAGCAACGCCACTACCACCCAGATGCTCAACCCCTTTACCCGCTCCTGGGCCGGCGAACTGCTGGACGCGCTCGCCATCCCACTCGACCTCTTCCCGGAGGTCGTGCAGCCGGGAACGCGCCTCGGGACCTTCGAAGACATCCCTGTTATCGCACCAGCCTGCCACGACACCGGCAGCGCCGTCGCAGGCGTCCCTGCTCAGACCGGAAACTTCGCCTATATCAGCAGCGGTACCTGGAGTCTTGTCGGCCTTGAAGCGCCGCAGCCCGTCGTCAACGAGGCCGCCCTCGCCGTCAACGCCACCAACGAAGGCGGCGTCTACGGCACATTCCGCCTGCTTAAGAACGTGATGGGCCTATGGCTGTTGCAGCAGTGCCGGTCTACCTGGGAACAGCAAGGGCGGTCCTACTCCTACCCTGAATTGGTCTCGCTGGCGGAGTCAGCCGAACCGCTGCGCTACTTCGTCGACCCCAACGACGACCGCTTTCTGCCCCCCGGCGATCATCCCGCCCACATCCAGGCCTTCTGCCAGCAGAGCGGCCAGCCCCTCCCGCAGAGTGACGCCGACGTCGCCCGCTGTGTCTTCGAAAGCCTGGCTCTCGCCTACCGCGATGTCCTCAACGAGCTGCAGTCCCTGACCGGACGGTCGCTCGACGTCATTCATGTGGTGGGCGGCGGCTCCCGCAACCAGCTCCTCAACCAGCTCACCGCCGATGCCACCGGCATCCCCGTCCTGGCCGGTCCCAGCGAAGCCACCGTAATCGGCAACGCGCTCGTGCAGCTCATCAGCCTCGGCGAGCTCGCGAACCTCGACGAGGGCCGTCAGTTGGTCTCTGGATTAGGAGAATTGGAGCGATTCGAGCCGGAAGAGGAGGGTGCTTGGCAGGACGTAAAATTGCCAGCCATCCAATAGAAAGAGACTTTACACGGAAGAAATCAAAGAGATTTGGAAAACGCCAATAGGACTTCGCTTCACACCCGTCCGCGTACAGAGATTCCTACTCTGACTACGCAATAAAATATACAAAGTGACCTGCCCAGGAGATAGTGCAAAGGCGGGCTAGTCACCCTCTCTTTCATACCGCTCTTGATTTTCGCTGTCGGAAACGTCAGTCCCTCTTCTTTCCGCGCGAAAACGAGACGCGCAGATGGCTATCCGCCGCGTGCGGCGCGGCCAGACCGTTGTCCATGCGCAGTAACTCGCGCTGGCGGGGCGTCAGGTCGTCCAGCCAGCCTTCTTGGAATCCGTCGTGGGGATCGACCTGGAAAATCAGCGCGCTCTTGCGGTAGTGGCCGAACATCGCATGACGGTCAGTCTGCGTCCGATTGGCTCCGCCACCGTGCCAGCACTGGCCGTTGAAGACGAGTACACTGCCCGCCGGCGCAACCAGTTGGTGGACATGCTTCACGTCCATCCCCTCCGGCGGCCCGGCCATCCCGCTCCGATGTGAGCCGGGCACGATGCGCGTGCCGCCGTTTTCCGACGTGAAGTCATCTAACAGCCAGACCGTATTGACCATCACCGGCGCTCCCATATTCAATAGATCGGCGCGGATATCGCTGTGCAGACCCTGCACCGGGTCCCCTGGCCTGACAATGCGCGCGTTCAGGCTGCCCAGGATTATCTGTTGCCCCAGAACATACTCGATCACTGGCAGCGTGCGCGGATGGTCGATCAACGGGTGGTAGAGCCGCTCCAATACGGGTAGGTTGCTCACGTGCCCGGCCTGACCCAGAAAGCGCTGCTCGCCCCCAAGCTTCGCCGCCCACCCTGCAAGCGAGGCGCGCAGAGCCTCCACCTCCGCCCCACTCAGAACGCCCTCCAACAGCGTGAAGCCGTAAACATCCATCTCCCAAAACGCCTGCTCCAGTGATGCCATCCCGCGGCCTTTCCGATTGTGACAATGTGTTCAGCTATTTTCGGTGGATCAACAGATCATGCCGCGCTTGGATTCCAGCCCGTGGGCAATCGGATTGTCCCCAATCCAGCGCTCGTCCACCGGTTCCGAGGCCAGTTGGTAGCGCGTGTCGGTGGAGAGCCGGATCTTGTTCGTCTGGTTGTCCATGCTGGCGTGCATCGTGTACATGCTGAATACCAGCAGATCACCCATCGCGTATTCGGTCGTCAGCCAGCGACTCTTTAATTCGGCTCGCGCGGCGACAGCATCCAGGGAATAGGCGCCGCCATTGGGATTCTGCCACAGCTTCTCCCCCGATTCGATCTCAGCGGCATCCGGATAGTTGGTGCAGTAAGCATCTACGTCCAAAGTCCCGTAGTCTGCCTTGATCTCTTCAAAGCGATGGGAGTTCTCCAGGATCATCAATCCGCCCATCTCGATGGGCATGTCGCCCAGCGGCGTCCAACTCGTGTACAGCCGCTGTGTTCCCCGCCCCATAAAGACAATGTCGTAATGGGGCGGCGTTGCAGTTGTCTCGCCCGGCGGTTTCGAACGGCACCACGTATAGTCAAAATGGCGCACCTCCCCGCCCAGAAACTGTTCGTAGAACGCCATCATCGGCCCGTCATAGAGCAACTCGAGAAGAGGGGCGTTGTCCTTGGTCAACTCCACCATGAATGCGTTCTCAAAGTCGGCGTGGGCAACACCTTCCTCCAAGGGATAGTCCGGGTCCAGACAGCCCGCAGCCTCCAGCTTCCTCAGCATCCCGAGCCGGGCCTCCAGGACGAGGCTGCGATCCAGCAGGCCGGGCAAGTACAGATAGCCGTCCTGCTCAAACCGCCAGCGCAACTCCTTCATGTCGGAAAGAGCATCGTCCGACGAGCGCAGTGCCCCAAACGCCTCCGGTGACGTATCGAGTAGACTGCCTTGAAAACTGGGCGAAATCGAGAGATCCATCTTTCTTCTGCTCCAATTCACTGTGTGAGTCTTGGTGGAATGGTCGACGGCTCATCCTGTCGCTATGCCCAGGGGTCGACCACGATCTTGGCGGCTTCACCCTGTGCCAGCAGTCCGAATCCTTTCTGCAGCTGGCTCATCGGCAACTGATGGCTGATCAGCAGATCGATGAGGGGTGACTGCCGGATAACCTTCATCACTTTGGCGTAGTCGCCCATATTGTAAAGCCAGGATCCGACGACGGTCAACCCTTTGCGGATCATGTCGAAACTGACGGTAATGTTAAGCTCATCCCGGCATTCGCCGACAAAAGCCACGCGGCCCCGCCGGCGGGTCGCGTCAATGCATAGCCGCTCTGCTGCGACGCGGCCGGAGCAGTCGACCGCACAGTCCACACCTCTGCCCTCTGTCAGGTCGCGAATTCTCCGCAGAATATCCGGGTCGTTGGGGTCGAGCACAGCTTCCGCCCCCATCTCCAGTGCCCGGTTGGCTCGCCACGGCGCCGGTTCGACGCCGATCACCCGCGCATTGCGAAAACGTGCGTTGACTACCGCCCCCAGCCCAACCGGCCCCAGCCCGGTGACCAGCACCGTGTCCTGCGAGTTGACGCCGATCGCCTCGAACCCGCCAAAGGAGGCGCCGATCCCATCAATCGCCATCGTCGCCTGCGCATAGCTCACGTCGTCGGGCACCCTCGGCAGAAGCCACGCCGGCTTAAGCGTGTAGTGGGCAAATGTGCCCGCACCCGCCATCGAACCATGCACTTCAGCGAAATCGTGGCTCTCTTCGCAGTAGATATAGTCGCCGCTCATGCAGAGATGACAGCGGCCGCACGAAAACTGGGGCAGTACAACCACCCGGTCCCCAACGCTGACCGGCCCCCGCTCAGCCACTTCCACCACCTCTCCCACACCTTCATGACCGATTATCTCCTGACTCTGACCGGCCATCCATAGCTTGTATTCGGTGCACAGCGCCGAGGCACAGACTTTAACGACAGCCCAATCCGCTTTCGCCTGCGGGTCGGGCATTTCGTGAAACGCCACCTTACGTTCACCGGTGATTGCTGCCTGGATCACGGGACACACTCCTTGTTGGTCCGGCGGCCAGATTGCGTGCGTTCACCCATCACACACGTCGCCTGGCACGACCCTGTCAGAAGAAAGTATGCACTGACGGAAGAGGAGGGACGAAGGGCACAGTATCTGGCGCACCGGATTCAGAACAACCCCTCCTTCGGGCTGTTATTCCAGGAAACTGCCTCAACGCCACCCGAATAACGTGGTATCAGGGCTTGGACCTCCCGGTTTGCCTCTTCGACCCAAGCAGTCCACTCAGCGTTTTCAGTAACATGCTCGGCGACAACTGCCTGGACGGCCTCGGGCAGTTCGGCATAAATGGCCCAGTACCAGATAGTGAGTACCGTCCGCCACTGGTCGCTCTGGTTTGCGTGTGCCGAATGCAACAGCCGCGCATCTCCGACGACCACGTCCCCCGCGCGCACAGGGACATCAACCTCGCCTTCAGCCTTCTGAAATGCAGGGTGGTTCAAGTCCTTGGCGCGGCCCACTTCGTCGCTGTCATGCGCCCGGCGATCCATATCGTGTAGCGCGTGCCGCTTAAGATGGGAGCCTGGAATCAGGCGCAGACAACCGTTCTGCGGGCTGGTGTCGACCAGGTAGTACATCAGAAAGTACTGCTGCGGCTGGTTGGTGTAGCTGATCGGATGCTCCCACAGTACGCCGTCCTGATGCCAGTAGAGCGGAGGGCTGTGCGGCGGCTTGCTGATCACAAATCCGCTCCAGACCTTGGGATCGTCAAAACCCAACTGAGCCAGCGCCCCCAACGCGCCCGGATGGACAATAAGCTCCGGAAAGGCCGGGTGCGGAAACTTCCAATAGGGTATGATGCAGCCCTGCGACCGGCGTTGTTCAAAATGCTCCTCATCCTCCTGCGCGATCGTCCATTCACTCATGGCATTCAGCTTGGCCACCATCTCCGGTTCCAACACATTCTCGAAGACACAGAAGCCGTCGCGCATGAGTTGGTTCCGCTTTTCGACTGCGGTGATGGGCATGGGTGAACCTCCATACTTTCCGATTGCGGATGTCGGCTCAAGTTACTATCGGGAACAGGGAGAACGGATCTGCGGTTGTTCTACAATTGCGCTGAGATTGCGCAGAAATAGCGCGGGCGAAGTGGGGGTAAACTACGACGTGGGCTGCTCCTCATCCGGCCTGCGTACCGGACGCCGTGCCATCGCGCGCGGCTCCACCTGGCTGTAGATGCGACGAATCGCCCGCTTCCACATCGAGCGCGCCGCCGCCGCCTGATAGGTTGCCTGCCGCTGCGTATTCGTCCACCAGGTCGACTCCCGCTTTTCCACCGGCACGCTCCACTTGACGGCGCATGCCCCCCAGGTCAGACCCGCGCCAAACCCCACAAACACAAGATTATCCCCCGGCGCCACCTTCCCCTCCTCAATTGCTTCGCATAGCGCTATGGGGATGCTGGCAGTGCTCGTGTTGCCGTACTTGTGGACGTTTACATAAACCTTGTCTTCCGGGATCTTCAACTGCCGCAGCACGCTGTGCTGGATGATGCGCTTGTTCGCTTGGTGGGGTACGACCAGATCGACTTCGCTGACCGGAACACCGGCCTTGTCCAACACCCGTCGCGTAGCGTCCGCCATGATCCGGGTCGCAAAGCGGAAGACGGCCCGCCCGTCCATCTGAATGTAATGCGAGCCGCTGCTCACCGTCTCCAGACTGGCCGGAGCCGCACTCCCGCCCGCCGGAATCGTCAACAGCTCCGCGCCCGACCCGTCGCTGCCGAGCACCGAAGCCGTGACACCCCCCGGCACGTCGCTGGCGGCCAGCAACACCGCGCCCGCACCGTCACCAAAGAGAACGCATGTCGTCCGGTCGGTCCAATCCACCCACCGGCTCAGCGTTTCGGAGCCGACCACCAACACATACTCGACGTCCCCGGCCAGAATCTGCCCGCGCGCAATGCTCAGAGCATACACAAAGCCGGAACAAGCAGCGCTCAGATCAAATGCGCCGGCATTGATGAGGCCCAAATTATCCTGGATAATACTCGCCGTGGCGGGGAAAAAATGCTCCGGCGAACTGGTCGCACAGATGACCAGATCCACCTTGGCCGGATGGAGGTCGGCCACTTCGAGCGCTTTGCGCGCCGCTTGCGTCCCCAGAGTGGCAGTCGTCTCCTGGGGCGACGCCGCGACCCGCCGCTCCTGAATGCCCGTTCGTGTCCGAATCCACTCGTCCTGGGTATCGACGACCTGTTCCAGATCCTGGTTTGTGACTACCCGATTGGGAACCTCATAACCCCAGCCGATAATTTGGGCATAACAGGGCGGCTGCACCTTGTCCAGCATCGCCTGTTCCGCCTCCGCCACAGGAAAGTGCCCGTTCAAATGCGCGGCTGCGTAGTCGCTCCCGGTCCCGTTTTCCTCGTGCCCTTGTGCTGTCATACACCATTCTCCTCAAACCGCCGCAGCATCAGACATGAGTTGTGGCCGCCGAAACCGAAACTATTACTCATTGTCACTGCAACGTCCGCCTGCACTGACCGTAACGGCGTGTAGTTCAGATCACAAGATGGATCGGGGTTGTCCAGATTGATGGTTGGCGGGATGACGCCCTCTTCGATCGCCTTGAGGCAGACAATCGCCTCAATCGCGCCCGCCGCTCCCAACAGGTGCCCAAGCATCGATTTCGTGCTGCTGATGTTCACGTTGTACGCGTGCTCGCCTAACGCCCGCTTGATCGCTTTCGTTTCGCCCGGGTCGTTGAGTTCCGTGCTCGTACCATGCGCGTTGACGTAATTCACATCGGACCGCTTCACCCCGTAGCTTTCCGCTTTGCGCAGCGCCATATTCATCGCATCTTCCGCGCCCTGCCCGTCGAAATGAGGCGCGGCCATATGATACGCGTCGGCGCTGTTGCCGTAGCCGATTACCTCTGCATAGATCTGGGCATCGCGGGCCAGCGCATGTTCGAGCGACTCCAGTATCAGAATCGCGCTCCCCTCGCTCATCACAAAGCCATCCCGGTCACTGTCGAACGGACGGCAGGCCGCCGACGGTTCCTCGTTGCGCTGGCTCATCGCGCCCATGATGTCGAAGCCGGCCATGATGATTGGTAGCAGCGCCGCCTCCGAGCCCCCAGTGACCATCACCTGCGCATCGCCGCGCCGGATCAACTCAAATGCCTCACCCGTTGCCGCAGTGCCGCTGGCGCAGGCGTTGACCACCGAAAAATTGGGGCCGCGCAGATTATAGAGAATCGCGATCTTCCCGGCCGCACTGTCCACCAGCATATTTGGAATAAGAAACGGGCTCACCTTGCGCAAGCCGCGCTTCTCCGTCAGCCTGAAATTGTCAAGCAAGGAGGTGAGGCCGCCCGTCCCGCTTGCGATCAGCACGCCAATATCGGTCGGCGTCTCTTTACTCGGATCGATTCCACTGTCGCTGAACGCCTGCTCCGTTGCCACCAAAGCATACTGAATATACGGATCAAGCCGGCGGGCCTCCTTACGATCCATATAGTTCTTGGCTTCGAAGCCCTTCAGCTCACCTGCAAAGCGCGTGTTCAACTCGCTGGTGTCGAATTTGGTGACCGTATCAATGCCTGACCGGCCTGCCAGCAGGGCATCCCACGTATCATCAACCGTCAGACCCAAGGGAGTCACCGCACCGATGCCGGTGATCACGACCCGCCGCGGCTGGCCATTGCTACTGTACATGCGCGTCAATTCCATGTGGCACTGCCGGCTTGGGCAAACAGCCTTCATTCGCTCTCGTCGTCAGGCCACCTTCTGAAAATACATTCGAATCTGTCTGTATACTCTACTATAACACATTTACGAGACAATCGTTGCGTTTCTTCCATTTACATGAAGAGGAGGTCGATCCTGGTGTGGAACTGTCTGTTCCCGACTGTCGACGGTACGGGTGCATCCCAATATTGGGGCGAACTTTCCTGTACCTCGGGTAGCAACGGAGCCATGTCCAGTCCGCTTTCAACCCTGAAGTAGGTTAAGCGCCTCCTCTGACCACTGACCACTATCCACTGCAGTTTGGGCGGTCGGGCCTATTCGGCCCTCCCTTGTGCGGGGGCTCCGCCCCCGCAACGCCCCCCCTCCTGCAACATGCCTCGCCGACCTGGTGTCGATATTCGTAACAGGTGCCTAATCGAAGGTGTCTGGCCGGACCGCGTCCCGCCAGTCCCATCAGAACCCCGTAGGTGCCGGCCATGTGCCTGCCCTCGCACGCCCAACTGACGGATTCCACCGTAAGGCCAGGCCTGGGGCCTGCACTGCGTCTCGCCAAAAGACGGTAGTCAATTTCAGCCACCGCAGCCATGGATTCGCCGCCAGACTATCCCCACCCCAAATCTGGGATGCACCCGACGGTACCGCACTCTTGCAATATTTAATTCGATGCCGTACAATTCCGCTTATGACAAAAGTCGGCTCTGCAGTCCATCCCAATTCACAGTGTTCGAGTCCGGCAAACGGCCTGTCCAACGCGCCCGATGACGCCGACTCGCGACAGACGCCAGATGAAATGGTCGGCTTCCGGGAGCTTCTGGCCGAGTCCGGCCTGGATCATGTGCACGGGATGGAAGTCTTGCGCCTGATTAAGATGTGCGCCGGAGCGTACGACCGTATTCTGGGCGAGCGCATGCGCGATGAAGAAATCTCGCTGCCCCAATGGCGTGTCCTTATCCGCCTCTACCTGGCAGAACGCAATGGTCAGGCCGCCCTCACGCCTACAGACTTGGCACACAGCCAGCGTTTGAGCAAGAATACGATCAGCGCCCACCTGCGGGCCTTGGAGAAATCGCGCCTCATCGAACGCCAGTTGGACCCGAACGACCTGCGGGCCTTTCTTATCCGTCTGACGACTTACGGCAGGAGCCTGGTCCGCACGCGTACACCTCAGCATTTCGAATTTCTCAACGAGTTGATCGCGCAACTCTCGCCCGAAGAGTGCGAAAAGTTGCAGGGGTTACTGATTAAACTGGTTGACTCGCTGCAACGGGAACGGGAAGACGCTATCGGCTTGTAGTCGTCGCCCGTCCCTTTGCCCATCGCCGGCAAATGATCGCGCCCAACCAAGCGGCAACAAAAGGGGCGCCTGTCATCGACCCGTTGCACCTTGACCCTCTGCCCTAGGAGTGGCATGTGAACCAACGAAGACCATTCGGTAGACCTGGCGGCGGCCCCGGTGGTCCGGGAGGACCGCGCGAGGGCGGCGGTAGCATGAAAGACTTGGGCCGCTCCATGCACTATCTGGGTCGCTACAAGATCATCACATCGCTGGCCTATGCCGCCCTGTTCATCAGCATCGGGGCCCAGCTTATCGTTCCCCAGCTGGTGCAAAACGTCCTTGACGCCGTAACCGACAGCGTGTTTGCCCGGCAGATCCTTGCCCTGCCGGATTCGGAACGCGCCACCGCGATTGAGCAGCTTCCACTCTCCGTCGACCAGCTGACCGAACGTGCCGTCAGTCCCGAAGGGCCCATCTACTGGGCAATGGTCTTCATCGTTGTCTTTTCCCTGGCGCGTGGACTCTTCGCCTTCGCACAGGCCTTCCTGGCCCAAAAGGTAAGTCAGGACCTGGCCTTCGATTTCCGCAACGAGTTGTTCGAAAAGATTCAGCGCCTCTCTTTCAGCTACCATGACCGCAATCGTACCGGCCAGCTGATGATCCGCGCCACCGACGATGTCGAAAAACTCCGCATGTTTATCGGCCAGGGCATGTTGCTCGCCGTCCAGTCCATCGTCCTGCTCATCGGCTCGCTCGCCGTGCTGGCCTTCACTAACCTGACGCTGACCCTGATCATCCTCCCGGTTCTGCCCGTGGCGCTCATCCTCTTCATGGTCTTCGGCTCCGTCGCCCAATCACTGTTCGGCGAGATCCAGCGCCGGCTTTCGACGCTCAACGAGATCCTACAGGAAAACCTGGCCGGTATCCGCGTCGTCAAGGCCTTTGTGCGCGAAAGAGAAGAGCAGGACAGGTTCGACAACGCGGCCGAGCGGCTCATGGATCAGCACATTCGCGTTTCGAAAATCTTCAGCTTCCTCTTCCCTTTCATCTTTCTGATCTCTAACCTGGGCCAGGCCGCTGTCGTCTACTGGGGTGGGCGCCAGATCCTCTTCGATACCCTCACGCTGGGTGAGTGGCAAAAGTTCTCTCTCTATCTCATCTATGTCTTCTTCCCCGTAGGCCAGCTCGGCTTTATCGTCGCCCAGATGAGCCAGGCCAGCGCCAGCGCCAAACGCATATTCGAAATCCTCGACGCCGAAAACGAAGTCACAGACAAACCTGGCGCACAGCCTATGTCGCAGGTGCACGGCCGCGTTAGCTTTACCGACGTGACCTTCCGCTACTTCAATAGCAGCGAACCTGTCCTCCAGAACGTCTCCTTCGAGGCCCAGCCAGGCGAGACCGTCGCCCTCTTGGGGGGAACCGGTAGCGGCAAGTCGACCATTATCAACCTTATCCCCCGTTTCTACGACGTGAGCGAAGGCCGCGTCCTCATCGATGACTGGGACGTGCGCGATGTCACGCTGGACAGCATGAGGCGCCAGATCGGCATCGTGCTGCAGGAGACCAATCTCTTTACCGGTACCATTCGCGACAACATCGCCTTTGGCCGCCCCGACGCCACCGACGCCGAAGTCCATGCAGCTGCCACAGCCGCCGCCGCACACGACTTCATCGTCAGCTTCCCCGACGGCTATCAGACTGCCGTTGGAGAACGCGGCACAACCCTTTCCGGCGGCCAAAAGCAGCGCGTCGCCATCGCCCGCGCCCTCCTGACCGACCCGCGCATCCTCATCCTCGACGACTCCACCAGCAGCGTCGATGTCGCCACCGAGGTGCTCATCCAGAATGCGCTTGACCGGCTCATGGTCGGACGCACCAGCTTTGTCATTGCCCAGCGCATCAGCACCGTCGTTAACGCCGATCAGATCCTTGTCCTCGATAGGGGCCGCATCGTCGACCGCGGCAACCATGAAGAGTTGATGCGCACCAGCGCCATCTACACCGACATCTATCACAGCCAGTTGGTCGAAGACGCAGCGGTCGAGGTGGAAGCGCCCCTGGTCGCGGAAGTATAGCCCGCCGCCGCCGGCAGCCCATGTTACGCACTATTTCTCCCAGGAGCCTGTCCGATGTTCGGTGACCGCATGTTACGGCAGGAGACGCTTAAGCCCAAAAGCGTCGGCGCCACCCTCGCCCGTTTCAGTCAATACTTTCGCCCCTACTGGTTCGGCCTGACCGTCGTCGCTGTCCTGATGGCAGTCAACGCCTATACACAGGTGATTGGCCCTGTACTGATCGGCCAGGCGGTGGACTGCTACCTTGCGCCGGCGGCCTTCGGCGAAGGCGGCGAAGAAGGCGCAGGAATCCAACTGCCGGCTGAAACCGACCTGCAGACCGAAACCGACAGCCAGGCCAACTGCTGGTATGCCCCGGAAGTCGCCACGGGGAGCCCTGTCCGCAATGATCTGCTGCGCGGCCTGCTCAACATAACCCTGGTCATCACCGGCTACTACCTGGTCGGCTCCGTCACCGGCGGCTTGATGTTCTTCAGCATGAGTTGGACCGGCCATCACGTCTTGCGCCGCCTGCGCGTGCGCCTATTCAACCACCTCCATCGCCTCTCCCTTGGCTTCTACACCCGCAACGAGACCGGCGATTTGATGAGCCGCATCACCAACGACTCAGACACGATCCAGCAGGTCGTCAGCTTTGCCCTGGTGCAAGTGCTGAGCAGCGTGTTGCTCATCCTCTGGATCGTTTGGCAGATGGTCGTTATGAATTGGGCCTACGCGCTCATCAGCCTGAGCATTGTGCCGGTCATGGGCTTGGCGACGCTGTGGTTCAGCAACCAGGCGCGCAAAGCGTTTCGCGTTACCCGCCAGAGCATCGGCGACGTCAACGCAGAACTGGAAGAAGGCATCTCTGGCGTGCGCGAGGTCCAGGCCTTCAGCCGCGAGGAGACCAACATCGAGCAGTTCCGGCAGAGCAACGCCGTCAACCGCGACGCCAATGTCAAGGCCGTTGCCTACACCTCTGCCCTGGCGCCCACGCTCGAAGCGCTCGGCTTCCTCGGCATCGCTATCGTCGTTGGCGTCGGCGGCGTACTCCTTCTGCGCGGCCAGACACTGGCAGGTTCGGCCATCTCCCTCGGCCTGATCGTCACCTTCTTGGGCTTTGCGCAGCGCTTCAACATGCCCATCTCCCAGATCAGCGTCATGTGGACCAACATCCAGAGCGCCATCGCCGGCGTTGAGCGCATCTTTGAACTGATGGATGAGGTCCCGGAAGTGCAGGAGAAGTTCGGCGCCCGGCCAATGCCCGCCATTAGGGGCGCCATTTCCCTGCATAACGTGGAAGCCGAATACGTGCCCGGGGAACCTGTCCTCAAGGGAATCAACCTGAACGCCAGTCCTGGCGAGACGGTGGCAATCGTCGGACCGACCGGCGCCGGAAAGACCACCATTATCAATCTGATCCCACGCTTCTGGGATGTCACCGGCGGTTCAGTGCGCATCGACGGTATCGATGTGCGTGACGTACAGCTGTACAGCCTGCGCGAGCAGATCGGCATCGTCCTCCAGGATACATACCTGTTCAGCAGTTCGGTGATGGACAATATCCGCTTCAGCCGCGCCAACGCTTCCGACGAGGAAGTGATCGCCGCCGCAAAACTGGCCCAGGCCCACGACTTTATTCAGCGGTTGCCCGATGGCTACGAAACCGTTCTCGGCGAACGCGGCGCCGGCCTCAGCCAGGGACAGCGTCAGCTCCTCGCCATCGCCCGCGCCGCACTGGCCGACCCGCGCATCCTCATCCTTGACGAGGCCACCAGCAGCGTCGACACCCGCACCGAGCAGAGGATCCAGGCCGCACTCAACGACCTGCTGAAAGGACGCACCAGCTTCGTGATCGCTCACCGCCTCAGCACTATCCGCAGCGCCGACCAGGTACTGGTGCTGCAAGACGGAGAGATAATCGAACGGGGCACACACGATGGGCTGCTTGCCCAGCGGGGCTTCTACTACGAACTCTACATGAACCAGTTCCGCCGCCAGGAAGATCTGCCCGTGCAGCCCAACGGAAGCCGTCCGCCTGCCAGTCCAGTTAGTGTACGTGCGAGACCGGCCACCTGAGGCTCCACGTCGACCCAATTGCAGACGAATACGACCGCACCTGGTTCATGGCAAGTGCCGGCAATCACCGCACTGCCGGAACGCCACCGAACCGCCTCGCGTCCTAATCGAGTCGTCTATCTGGTTCAAGTTGTCATTTGGGCCCAAACAAGCGGGGAAAGTGCCAAAGACTGATGGCCAGATCACCTACTCCGACCGAAACTGCAGCCAGACCAACGGGATCAACATGCCGATCACCACAATTGGTACGCTATCCCAGGGGGCGAGATTGACCTGAATCCACAGGCCGCCGGGAATAGCGTCTACGCCGTATAGAATGTAAGCGCCCCAGCCCACGAGCATCGCCCACAACAAACGCTGCACTAGCATCTGGCGCGGCATCACCTGCACCAGCACCACGAGCAGCAGCGCCAGCACCACCAACTGCGTGACCATTGCAATCGTCAACGAAGAGACATCCAGCTCAACCGCCTCCGGTCTGACCACCGAAATGCGTGTCGGGACTGCTTCCGGCGTCGGCACAGCAGTCGCTGCCGCCCCCTGAGATGGCACCGGCGTGGCCGCCCGCTCCGGGTTCGTTACCTCAATCTGCGTTCTGTCCGATGCCACGTCCGGATCAGGGATGCGCGCCCGGAACTCTTTGCTGGAGTCTGCCTCTACGCTGTTGACCGCGATCAGGAGCGTCCCGGTTCTCTCCAGGAGCACCGCTTTACGCGCAAGCCCCCCCCGCGTGGGCACGGGATTTGACTGGATGGCAAGCTCCTCACCCTCATAGATCAAGCGGAAGTTCACAGGCGTCCCATCAGGGACCGTGTTCCCGTTGCGATCCAGAATCGGACCGGCCTGCAGTTCCAGGCTGTCACCGAGCTGCAGGTCGGTCTGAATTAGCACCAACTCGTCGTCCTCCGCCTGTTCTATTACAATGCCCTCGTTCAGGACAGTCAGGTCAATCCGCTGGTTCGGGTCCGGCTCCAGCCGCTCGACCAGGTTGCTGAAGCGGGTGCCGGGCACACTGACCGGAGGCGCACCGGTGACCGTCTGCGCGCGGAACAATGCACGCACGGCCGCCTCCAGGAACGGCTGCGTCTTGGAGTAAACACCGAGAAAGGCGGTCATCTTCCCAATCTCGGTCGAATCGAAGAAGTATGGCTCGTTGAGCGCCAGCACCACCAGCTTGCTCCCTGGCAGCCGGTCGCTGCGCTGACGCAAAAACCGTTTGACCGCGTCGCTGCTGTCGTGGTCTGCCACATCCACGTCCAGCATCGCAAAGATCAGCCAGTCGGCGTTCAGAATCTCCTCCTCCAGCGCCGCTGCAACCGAGGAATTGGCCGTGCCGTTTAGGAGAGAATTCAATTCAGAAAAAGTACGACTTCGGATCTGCTCCCTCTGCAACTGGTTGGTCGCCTCCGGCCCGTAGAGCCGTAACATAATCTCTTCCAATGCGGTCGGTTCTACGATGGCATCCGCCAGGCAGCCGTCACATTCATGCAAAATGCGGCTATCTGTAAAGATCAGAATATCCTCATCTTCGCCCGGCGGCGCAGGCAGCGGGTCGGTCAGACCTGGGGAGTCGGGGAAGAAGATCGTCAGCGCCTCACTGGCGACCTGGTCCAACAGCATCTGCGATTCCCTCTGATTCTCGGTGCTGAACCCCTCCTCCAGGTCGGCCGGCCCCACCACTACATCCCCCAGATCGATCTCAACCGGTACATCCTGGGAAACCTGACCCTTCGTTGCCGCGTCGGCCGTACCATCAGGGGCATACAGCCGTACTTTCAAGCGCAAAATCCGTCGTAACGAGGCATCCACCCGCGCCGCAAACTCGGCATCGTTTGTATATCGCTCGCGGAAAAAAATGATCGTCTCTTTAATGTTGGCTCTCTCATCCAGCCAACTGTCAGTCAACGAGAAATCTGACAGAAAGAGTAGGTCGTTGCCGGCAGTAAACGCATCAAGAGCAATGCGCCGCCGCGGGAAATCCTGCAGCTGCGGGTCGTAGTAGCGGCGCACCGCCATCACACCCAGCGCGTCGCTCATCAGGATGCCGCCCTCCGCACGCCAGGGAGCAAACTCGTCCAGGTCTAGCAGTATGCTCAACTCTTGTGCCAGACTGATGGGCGGCGTGCGCTCGCGACTGCCCTGGAAACTGCTGAAACGAATATGTCCGGACATCAGCGCTTCGGTTGCGGCCATCGTCCCGTCCGCTCTCAGAATCGCAGATGAACGCTCAGTGACCGCGGCAAACGGCGGCAGTTCGATTCGCTGCAGTTCCTGTAAGCTCTTCTGTATCGTCGCAATCTCTTCATCCGGCCGGCGGTCCGTACCGCCCAGGCCAGGGAAATGTCCAGCCACGGTAGCCACGCGACCGGTGCTGCCGCGGTGGATTCCTGTTACATATGCCTGGCCCATTCGTCCCACCCAGAACGGGTCACCGCCAAATGAGTGCAGCCCCAATCCGGTCACCAGGTCCGGACGCGGCTGTTCTATCACGTCCAGCGCCGGCCCCAACAACAGATTCACACCTACGCTGCGCAACTCCCGACCGTGGACAGCACCGACCTCCTCCACCAAATTGGGATTCCACGTGGCCCCCAGTGCCATCTGCGGCGGAATCGCAGTGAAGCCGGAGCGCAGTGCCGTGCCCGGCATGCCGTCGCCCCCCTGTTCCACCCCGATCAAAAGCGGAATCTCTAGCGGCAATCTCTGTTCTAGACCGGACTGTAAAATGCCCGGAATCGCCGGCCCGCCCTCCTTGACGTTTAACGCCTCCGTCGGTGCCAGGTAGATGCCGTACGCCAGTGCTTGCAGTTGATTCGTAAGCCGCGCGATGTCCTCTGGCGTCGTACCACTGTAGTTGCTGAAGTTGCGGTTCCAGGGGCTGATCACCACGCCCCCCACCCGGTACTCCTCAATCAACTCGGCGACGTCGCTTCTCGGTCCGATGTCGTTGCCCTGGAAGGTGACCACAAACAGCTGGCCGACCCGGTCCGCGACGCTCATACCGGCGATCAAGTCGTCAAGGCGTGCTTCCAGAATCTCATCCGGGCCTGGCGTAGGCGTAGGTGAAGCTGTGGGTGTAGCCGATGGTGTGGGCGTAAAAGAGGGCGTGGGCGTCGGCGTGACCGACGGCGTGAGGGCCAATCTGGTGGCTTCAGCCGCCGCCGTCGCAGTCAGCTGCGCGCCCACGGTGGCCGTAGCCCGAATCGACTCAAGCAACTCCTGGGCCGAACGGGTCGCCGTGGCCGTGGTCGCCTGCAGTTCCGCTGCCGCAGTTGTATCTGTACGTTGTGTACCGGGAGCAGGCGTGCTCTCCACCTGGGCAGCAGCCAGCTTCACATGCGGTACCCCGCCGCCGACGTCGATTGCCAGCAACGCGGCAGCCAGCAACGCGGCGGCCAGCGCAACGATGCGCAGACAAGCCCCGCCGCTACCCCTGGTACCCCTTCGATGGCTTCGCTGCCCGCAACGGAATTCTCTCATCAAATCCGATTATACACGATCAACCCATCTGTCGGAATGACCAATCTCGTCCCCCGCGTAGCATCCGGCGCCGTCAAAAACTTAGGTCACAAACCTACGGCGCACACCGCTTTCATGCCCCTGCGCCAACACCCGTAGGGGCACCCCTTGTGCCTGCCCTCGCACCCTCCCCAACTTACGGACTCCACCGTACGGCCGGTCTGGCGCCTGCACTGCGTCTCGTACAAAGCCGGTAAACAGTTCCAGCCACCGCTGGCACTGTTTACCCGCCAAACTGTTCCCACCCCGAAACTGGGATGCACCCCCGAACATTGCCTGTTGGACAGACACGACCAAAGTATGTATAATAACCCCAGGATGAGAACAAAAGTTCGGTATATGAAATCTCTCCACCTTTCAGCTGAAACCGTTCTGAGAACACCACCGGTCTGCCGACCGCCCTACACTTCAAATGTGAATTCCGTACGATGCCGGGACGCCGCAGGCCCCTTGCGCCCAGAAAACCGAGTGCCCGTGCCCAATGTCCCAATCCCCCTATGCAATGTGGTAAGCTTGTTCTGCGAACCTCGCTCGTATCAGATCTGCGGAGCCAGATATGCCTCAATTTCAGGTAGTCAGCGATTTCCAACCGATGGGTGATCAGCCCCAGGCCCTCGCAAAACTAGCCGCCGGCATCGATGAAGGGATGCCCCATCAGGTCCTGCTCGGCGTCACCGGCAGCGGCAAAACCTATACCATGGCCAAGGTCGTCGAACTGATCCAGAAACCGACCCTGGTCATCGCCCACAACAAGACGCTGGCCGCACAGCTCTACAGCGAATTCCGCGAGTTCCTCCCCAATAACATGGTGGAGTACTTCGTCTCCTACTACGACTACTATCAGCCCGAGGCCTATATCCCCCGCAGCGATACCTATATCGAAAAAGATGCCCAGGTCAATGAGGAGATCGAGCGCCTCCGCCTCGCTGCGACCAGCGCCCTTTTCAGCCGCCGGGATGTCGTGATCGTCGCCTCGGTCTCCTGCATATACGGTCTGGGCAGCCCCCAGGACTACGGTCAGGTGGCTCTGAAACTCACCGTTGGCGAAATGGTACGCCGCAACCAGGTCCTGCGCCACCTCGTCGACATCTTCTACGAGCGCAACGACACCGCCCTCCAACGCGCCAAATTCCGCGTGCGCGGCGACGTGCTCGAAGTCCAGCCGGCCTACAGCGACAACGCCCTGCGCGTCAGCTTCTGGGGAGACGAGATCGAACGCATCAGCGAAATCGACACCCTCACCGGCGAAATCCTCGACGACTACCCCGAGGTCGAGATCTTCCCGGCCAAGCACTTCATCACGCATCAGGACCAGGTACGGGAAGCCATCGTCGATATCGAGGAAGAGCTCAAGCAGCAGGTCGCCTCGCTGGAGAGCCACGGCAAACTGCTCGAGGCCCAGCGCATCGGCCAGCGTACCCGCTACGATATCGAGATGCTGCAGGAGATCGGCTACTGCAACGGCGTCGAAAACTATAGCCGCCACCTCGCGCGCCGCCCCCCAGGCAGCCGCCCTTGGACCCTGCTCGACTACTTCCCGGCCGACTGGATGGTGATCATCGACGAAAGCCACATGACCATCCCCCAGATTCGCGGCATGTATGCCGGCGATCGCTCGCGCAAAGAGGTGCTCGTCGACCATGGCTTCCGGCTGCCCAGCGCGCTGGACAACCGTCCCCTCACCTTCGATGAGTTTGCCGAAGTCGTGAAACAGGTCATCTACGTCAGCGCCACGCCCAGCGACTACGAGATGAGACACGCCACACAAGTCGTGGAACAGCTCATTCGCCCCACCGGTCTCCTCGACCCCATCGTCGAAGTACGCCCCACCGAGGGGCAGATCGAAGACCTGCTCCACGAAGTGCATCGTCGCGTCGCCATCGGCCAGCGGGCCCTCATCACCACGCTCACCAAGCGCATGGCCGAAGACCTGGCCGAATATCTCGCCGACCTCGGCGTCAAGGTCCAGTACCTCCACAGCGAAATCGACACCCTCGAACGGGTCGAGATTCTGCGCGACCTGCGCCTCGGTGTCTACGACGTCGTCGTCGGCATCAACCTGCTGCGCGAGGGTCTGGACCTGCCGGAGGTCACCCTCGTCGCCATCCTAGACGCCGACAAGCAAGGCTTCCTCCGCAGCGAGTCATCGCTGATCCAGACCATCGGCCGCGCCGCCCGCCATGTCGAAGGACGCGCCATTCTCTACGCCGACAAGATGACCGAAGCCATGGAGAGCGCCATCGGCGAGACCAACCGCCGCCGCCGGATCCAGGAGGCCCACAACCTCGCCTACGGTATCGAGCCCCGTAGCATCGTAAAGAGCATCCGCGACCTGACCGACCGCATGAAGGTCATATCCGAAGAGCAGGCCGACTACAGCATCGACGAAGGCAAAGAAGCCCCAACCCGGAATCTGGCATCACTCTCCCCGGACGAGCTGGTCAAGCGGATCGCCAACCTGGAAGAGGAGATGCACGAGGCCGCCCAGAACCTGGAATTCGAGCGCGCCGCCTCCCTCCGCGACCAGGTCATCGAACTACGCAACGCCCTGAAGCTGGAGAGAGTGTGATTTCTCGGGCAACGCCGCTGATCACAGACTGCGCTAGTACCTGCAGCCTGTCAGCTTCTTTCGCATTGGCAGGCGTCCCAAACAACCTCCCTTGACGGGATGTTCGCCGTGTGCGAACATTTTTGAATGAAGGCATGCAAACATGAGCCCGGTAGAAACACGTTCCCGGCTCCGCGTCCGCCTTATCCCGCATCGCCGCCGCGCTCAACACCACCGTTGACGCACTGATTAACGACTAAACCAACAAAATGATTGGAACCGTACGCGAAATCGAAATCACCACCGAGATGCACGCATCGTATCTCGACTACGCCATGAGCGTTATTGTCGCCCGCGCCCTGCCCGACGTGCGCGACGGCCTCAAACCTGTCCATCGTCGCATCCTCTACGCCATGCACGACATGGGCGTAACCAGCAACAAGCCCTACAAAAAAAGCGCCCGCATCGTCGGCGAAGTGCTGGGCAAATACCATCCCCACAACGATACCTCCGTCTACGACGCCATGGTGCGCATGGCCCAGGAGTTCAGCCTGCGCTACCCTCTCGTCGACGGCCAGGGCAATTTCGGCTCCATCGACGGCGACAACGCCGCCGCCATGCGCTACACCGAAGCGCGCCTGGCTACCATCAGCGACCTGATGCTGGCCGACATCGAAAAAGATACCATCGACTGGAACGACAACTTTGACACCACGCTCAAAGAGCCGGCTATCCTGCCCGCCGCACTGCCCAACCTCCTCATCAACGGCGCCAATGGCATCGCCGTCGGCATGGCCACCAATATCCCCCCTCACAATCTGGCCGAAGTCGTCGACGCCACCGTCTACCTGATCGATAACTTCGACAAGATCGACGAAGTCGGCGTCAACGACCTCCTGCAGTTCATCAAAGGACCTGACTTCCCCACCGGCGGCATCCTCTTTCGCTATCGCCAGGCCGCCAAGGGCGACGAGGAGGTCGACGCCATCTCTCAGGGCTACGCCACCGGCCGCGCCCGGCTCATCATGCAGGCCAAGGCCCATTTCGAAGAGATGAGCCGCAGCCGCAGCCGCATCGTCGTGACCGCCTTGCCCTATCAGACCAACAAGACCAACCTGCTCGAACGCATCGCCCTCCTCGTGCGCGACGGCAAAATCCACGGCATCACCGACCTGCGCGACGAGAGCGACCGCACCGGCATGCGCATCGTCATCGAGTTGACACGCAACGTCGACCCCAAAACCGTCCTGGCCCGGCTGCTCAAACTGACCCCAATGCAGCAGACTTTCGGCATGTCTCTGCTGGCCCTCGTGAACGGCGAGCCCGTCACCCTCACCCTCAAGCGCATCCTGCGGCTCTTTATCGAACACCGTCAGGAGATCATCCGCCGCCGCTCCCAGTTCGACCTCGCCAAAGCCCGCGCCAGGTCGCACATCGTCGAAGGCCTGCTCAAGGCGCTCGACATCCTTGACGAAGTGATCCAGACCATCCGCCGCAGCCAGCGCGTCGACACCGCCCGCAACAACTTGATACGCGCCTTTGGCTTCACCGAAGTCCAGGCCCAGGCCATCCTCGATATGCCGCTGAGACGGCTGACCGCACTCGAACGCAAACAGCTCCAGGACGAGCATAAGGAGTTGCAGCAGCGAATCTCATACCTCGAAGACCTTCTCTCCGACAACGCCAAGATCCTCGGCGCCATCCGCGAAGAGCTGCTCGCCCTCCGCCAGCAGCACGCCGACCGCCGCCGCACACAGATCGTCGAACGCGCACAGGGCACCCTCACCGCCACCGACCTGCTGCCCGACCGCCGCGTCTGGGTGGCTCTCAGTGCCAAAGGCGACCTGCGGCGCCAGGACTTCAACGGCATCAACCGCGCCGGCCTGCGCCAGGCAGCCCAAAGAGCGGCCGCGGCCCTAATCGCCACCAACACCCGCGACCAGCTCTTCATCTTCTCCGCCAGCGGGCGCTGCTACCGCCTCGGCGTCCACGAGCTCCCACAGGAAGGCCGCAGGCGCCTCGCCGACCTGACCGATTTCAGCCGCCGCGATACCATCGCCTCCATGCTGGCGCTGCCGCACGCCGCAACCGAGGGCTTTCTCTTTCTCGTCACCCGCCAGGGCGCCGTCAAGCGCATCGCCCTCGCCGACTTTACCCAGGTTGCATTTGACGCCCAGGAAGTAATCAGCGTGAATGGCAAAGACCGGCTGGCCCGCGCGTTCATTACCCCCGGCAACGGCGAGGTCCTGCTCGTCACCCGCATGGGCCGCTCGATTCGTTTCTCCGAAGAAAAAGTGCGCGCGATGGGTACATCCGCACGCGGCGTCGCCGGTATCAACCTCAAACGCGGCGACGAGGTCATCGCCGCACTGCCCGTCGCCCCCGACGGCGAGCTTCTCACCGTTACCTCCGCCGGCTACGTCAAACGCACCCGCATCGACGAGTTCAGCCTGCAGGGCCGCGGCGGTGGCGGCATCATCGCCCACAAAATCGATGAGCGCACCGGCGACCTCGTCGGCGCGGCCATGCTGACCCCGGAACATGCCTTCGCGGCCTTCATTACGCAAAAAGGTGTGGCTATACCGTTAGGGCTGGACGAATTCCCCTCCAGTGGACGCAGCGCCCTCGGCTCGCGCAAAGTAAATCTCGCCAGCAGCGACGCGGTGGCAGCCGTGCACGCACTCTCACCCGTCGTAGCCCCCATCGACAGCCCGCCCCCGTTGCCCGAACCACAGCTGAATGGCAAAGGAAACAACGCCTCGGCGTCTCCGGAAAAGGAAAGCAAGCAAAAAACGACGAAAGCGCCCGCCAAGAGAAAACCATCAGGCGAGACCGCAGCAGCCACAACCGCCAAACCGCGCGCCCAGCGCAAAACGCGCAAGCTCGCCAGCGAAACAACCAGGAAACGCCAACCGGCGACCAGTGAGCAAACCACACCGAAGCAGGCCCCGGCAGAAACGGCCAACGGCGAAGTTACCAACCGCCGCGCAAAACCCCGCCGCAAATCCAGCCGGAATGGGGCCCAGGCAACCACGACCCAGCCCGCGGCCACCACCGCCTCAAACCGCCGCCAAAAGACCGGCAACACCAGAGAGCCCGCACCTGATTCCAAACGCGCATCAACGCCCCGCCGGGCAAAGCAAACGAAAAAAACCGCCAGCACTGCCCAGCCCAAGGGCAAACGGGCCGCAGTTGCCTCGGTCAAACAGTCCGTACAAGGAAGCCTTCTCGACCAGCCCTCCACAGAACCGAAGCCCTCTGCCGCCAAATCTTCCGCCCGTTCAGCCAGGAAGCCCGCCGGCAAACTGGACCGCGTCAGCAGCGTCACAGGCGGCCAGAAAAAAGGTAAGAAACAATAGCCCGCACAAAAAACTCCCGACTCCTCAAAGGAGCCGGGAGGCATTACAGCGATTTCTGCTGTCGAAAGGGTACGACCCTACCGACCCCCTACCGGTGAGATCAGCTGTCCGTTCGATCGATGGCTGCGCCGCCACAATATCGTAGCCAGCACGCCAATCAACAGCGGCACTGTCGCTGCCAGCGACCACCACCAGGAAATCCCTCCCTCCTGCCGCGCCGGAAGCATTTCCTCGTTCGCCAAACGCCGCCGGTGCTCCGCCAGCAGTGCCTCCTTCAACCTCGCCCGGAACTCAGGCGACGGCCGTACAAAGGGGAAAAGCCTGCCCAGGAAGCTCACCATCTGCGCGAACTGCTCCTCCTCCTCTTCCGTCAACTCGTCATCCATCGCTTCAGATTCCATCTCTCCGCGCGCCGCTTGCCTGAGGGGCATGACCCGCACCACGTCGCTTCTGAACTGCTGCAACCTATCCAGCATGTTCACGCTTCCCATCGGATGCCTTCTTTCCCTGATGTTCGGAATCGGATGGCGCCCCTTCCGCCGCACCGTCCTCGAACTGTTCGTTCAAATCCTTGCGCAGCGCCGCCAGGGTGCGGAAATAAAGTGACTTGATCGCACCCTCGCTCTTCTGCATCAGCTCGCCGATCTCTATATTCGTCAGTTGGTCTCCGAACTTGTGAAAGAGAAGCCGGCGCCGCTCCTCGGGCAGCCTCTCTATCGCCGCCCACAACGCCTCCTCTCCTTCCCGTCGCTCTACCGTCGTCTCCGGCTCTTCCCGCCGTTCCGCCCGGAAAACCATCCCATCGAGCGGGACAAACGTCCTCCGCCCCTGATCACGGTGCCAGTTGGCCACCAGATTGTGCGCAATGCGGAAAAGCCACGCGCCAAACGGCAGCCCCCTGTCCTCGTAGCCGTCCAGCCGGTCCAGCGCCCGGTAAAAGATTCGCGCCGTCAGGTCCTCCGCATCCTCGACATTCTGTACTCGGCTGTACACATACGAGTAAATTCGATCAACGTAGCGCTCGTACAGCTCGCCGAAAGCCTGCGAATCCTTCTTCGCCCGCGCCACCAGCGCCGATTCAATCGCCCGTTCGTCCTCCGGCGGCTCAACCTCAGACCGGACGGGCCGGCTCCCGTTGGCGCTCTTTTCTGTTTCGCTCAGAGCGTTTCCATTCATAATCTATAACACGCCGTCGCTGGAATCGTTGCGCGGCGGAAACTGGAGAGAGCTTGGCCGCTGTCCGACTCACAGCGCCTGTCCCGGATCTCGCTCCGCACTTGCCCCTCCTCCACGCAAAAGAGAGAAGAGGCAGCGCACGTCACCATTATAGAGAATCCGGTCGCCCCCCGCCAAACTCAGCAGTTTTCCCTCTCCGAAACTGCACAAATCGCAGGCTCAGAGCCCCCTCACTCCCCAAATCCATTCCCAATCAACCACGGCTCCCCTTACCACTGATCACTGGCCACTGCAGATCTAACCCCTGCAGTTCGCGCCCCCGCAACGCCCCCTCTACATCAGCATTCTCCACCGTGCTCACTCACCCCCACCATCGTGTCTACCCAACAGTGCCTACGCCCCACTCGTCGCCTCAACCCACAACTCACTGACCACTGCAGTTCTAACCCCTGGCCCCCAGCCCCTGACCCTTGCAGTTCGCGTCCCTTCGCGTTACTTCGCGGATAAAGAAATGGGTTCACAGCCGCCCATCTCTACCGACACTGTCATGACCGAACTCGCGATTACGCTCGCCGCGCTGCTCCCTCTCTGGCTGGTCTTCCACCTCCGCAAACCGATCGCCACGGCCGCCGCTACCGCCTGATCCACGGGCCGATAGTTTGGCCTGCAATTTCCGCTATGCTATGCTTGATCAACGCATTACCACTTCGCCGCTTGAGCGAGAACTATCTGAAAATGTACCAAATTAGGATCTATTTCCTGGAGGACGGGAGGCCAAAGTGCGCGTAAGCTGCTTTCAGGAGAATCTGTCGAAGGGCCTGTCAATCGTCGGCCGCGCCGTATCGTCCCGCAGTACGCTGCCGGTGCTCGGCAACATCCTGCTCGAAGCAAAGGATGACAAGCTGCGGCTGGCTGCCACCAATCTGGAGATCGGCGTCAACTGCTGGATCGGCGCCCGCATAGAGGATGAAGGCGCCATCACCGTGCCCGCCCGCCTGCTGACCGAGTTTGTCAACAGCCTGCCGCCCGACAAGATCGAGATGGAGTTGTCCGTACGCACGCAAACACTTCATCTGCGCTGCGGCAACTTCGACGTCAACATCAAAGGCATCGACGCCCAGGAGTTCCCTGTAATTCCCACAGTCGATAACGGCGACGGGCCCGAAGAAACCGCCGAAGCCCTCGAAGGACGCACCATCGCGCTCGAGACCGCCGGGCTGACCAAGATGATCGATCAGGTCGTCTTTGCCGCCGCCACCGACGAGAGCCGTCCCACCCTCACCGGAGTCGAAGTCACCTTCGCCAAGGAGCGCCTCTCACTGGCCGCAACCGACGGCTACCGGCTCAGCGTGCGCAGCATCGAAGTCGACGAGGCTTTCACCGACGATCTGTCCGTCGTTGTCCCGGCCCGCCATCTGGGCGAGCTCGGCCGCATCATCGCCGACGCAGAAGAAGAACGGCCCGTCCAGGTCACCGTGACCCAGGCCCGCAACCAGATTCTCTTCCGCGTCTGGGGCAAAGGCGGCGAGACCCGCGGCGCCTTCCACCAGGTCGATCTCGTCAGCCAGCTCATCGCCGACCGCTTCCCCGACTACCGCGCCATTATCCCCAAGAGCCACAACACCCGTACAGTCGTCGGCACCGAATCCTTTCTCCAGGCCGTACGCGTCGCCCAGCTCTTCGCCCGCGACAACGCCAACATCGTCCGCCTCAAAATTGAGCCCAACGGCGACAGCGGCGTCGGCAACCTCCACCTCACCGCCAGCAGCGCCGAAATGGGCAACAGCAAGAATGAGTTGGATGCCATGGTGGAAGGAGATGACCTGGAAATCGACTTCGACGTCCGCTATCTGATCGCTGTCCTCAGCCAGATTGACGAAGAGCAGGTCGTCCTCGAGACTACCCAGTCCAACCGCCCCGGCACCATTCGCCCCCTCGGCCTCGCCGACGAAGAGTTCCTCCACGTCGTCATGCCCATGCACCCGCCCCGCTGACCGGACGCATGATCGAACTGTAAAAAGAACGGGAGTCGCGATCACCGCGACTCCCGCTTTCTTTTGGGTCGAAAACCTGGTTCACTCGCCGGACGAGTAGTCCACCACCTTGTCCAGCTTCTGCGAAAGCCGGTCCTCAGCACTTTCCAGGTCGTACTGATTTTGAAGCCCCATCCAGAACTCTGCAGAGTTTCCAAAGTAACGTGAGAACAGAACGGCAATTTCCGCTGTGATCGAGCGTTGCGCCCGGACGATTCCGTGGATCCGTCGCGCATCGACACCGATCGCCTTGGCCAATCTGTATGGTGTGATTTCGAGCGGTAGTAGGAACTCTTGATAGAGGACTTCCCCTGGATGAATGGGAGGGAGCCTGCTCATCGCTCCAGGGCTCATTTGCGAATTCTCTGGAAGCGCACTGAGAGGGTGTTTGAAAATTCCTGCTTGGTCGAAAAATCCAAGTTGTGCCCTTCAGATTTTTCGTAATAGCAGCCCTCACTCCAATGAAATCCGCTTGGTTTCCGTGACAAGAACGCAGAATTCTTCGGAAATTCAGGTGGATACAGTCGCATAATCAATCAGGACGGCAAGTTGGGTGAGTTTTCAAACAGGCTCTGAGAAGACCTGAACTCGTGGAGCAGTTGAAGTTTATTCGATTCTTCCATTCCCGCTGATTGCAGCCTGAGCCAATGCCAAGAGAAAGTCTTTCCCAGCGGCGAGATTTCACCCCGCCACTCACCTACTGATACCCGCCAATCCCCAGCAGCTCCTGTGTCGCCGCATCCGCCTCATCGATCACCTGCTCCATCAACCCATTCTCCGGACTGTCTCCAAACGGCGACTTGCGCATCCATGTTGGCCCGTAGCTCAGGATCAGCACGCGGCGCTTCTTGCCTTCCGCACCCGTTGGCATCGCCCGATGCCACAGGTTGCCGTGCAGGACTACGCACGATCCCGCCGGCGCCCGTATCTCCCTCTGTCCCGCCAAACTGCCATGCTCCTCCAGCGGCAGCTCCCTGCCGGCATGCATGTGCGTACCGGGCACCACAGCCAGAATCCCGTTGGCGTCGTTCAACTCGTCCAGATAGATGAGACAGTCCAGCTTGTGCGGATACGCAAAAAAGGGCGGGACCGGCTCCGTCATCCCCGGCTGATGGTGATGCCAGCGCGTGAACTGGACCTCCTGCCCCGGATAGCTGATGCGCGCCGCCAACTGGCGAATACGCACAAACGGGCCCAGTACCGCACGCGCCACCGACAGCAGAGGATCAAAGTTGATCAACATGTGAAAGTCGGCATGCTTGTCAAACAGATGCCGCGGAATCCAGTCCCTACCGCGCAAACGGCTCCCATCGGCCTCCTCAAACTCCGCCTCTTCCACCTCGTCCAGCGCCCGGCGCAACATCTCCAACGGCTCGCCCTCGATCAAGGCCTCCCGCACCAGGTAGCCGTCTCTTGCAAACGCCTCGATCTCGGCCCGTGAAGCCCAGACGTCGAAACTCCGTTCCGGCTCCTGTCCCTCATTGTTGACCAGAATGTGGTAGGAAATAGTATGATGCTCATAGGCGTCGTACCTGTCCCGAATCTGGTCCTGGAGGCTTGTCACAACGTTCAATACCATGGCTCCGTTTCCTTACCGTGTATTGTGATGGCCGAAACCGGATGGTTTGCCGTCAGCGTCCACCCGGTCACCTCTATTGAGCCTTCTCCAGGCGCGGCCCCTCCGGTGTGTCGTGTACTTGCCAGCCCAGCGCGCTGATCTCGTCCCGTAGCGCGTCCGCCTCGGTCCAGTTGCGCTCCGCCCGTGCGGCCTGGCGTTGTTCAGCCAGAGCCAGTATCGGCTGCGGCGCCTCTTCCTCCTCCGAACGCTCCGCCGCCTCCTGCACCGCACAAGCCCGCTCCCAGATCTCCCCCGGAATGCCGTCCTGCTGCGTCGGCGGCAGGCGCCAATCCCCCAGCGCCGTTGTAGGGAATCGCGACCCTTTCCCGAACACCTGCTCGCCTTCCGCTGTGAGTACTGTTGCGCCCCCCTGGCCCACCAGTTCACATACCCCCGCCGCAGGATCGATCACTACGCCGGTGTTCTCGTCGATCCCCAGTACCGTCACCCCCCGCGGCAGCAGCGACAACAGTTCGTCGAAGCGAGGTTGACCCATGTAACAGTGACTGGTATCCAGTTCGTCGCCGCCGTCATTGTTGTTCCAGTGGGGAATGACGGTCAGCCGCAGTCCAAAATCACTGAAAAAGGCCAGGCCTTCGATCCAGTGGAGGTCCTCGCCAACCTTGTATATTTCATAGACCGGCAGCGTGTAGCGGCCCGATGCCACCGTTGTCGCGCTCGAAAAGCATATCGCCCCACCTAGCCGGTGCCGCGCCCGCAACGCATGCCAGGCGTAGCTGTCCCGCAACTGGCGTACCGCATAGGAAGGACTACCCGGCCCCATGAAAAGATAACTGCTTTCCAATAATGGCACCGCAAGTTCAGGATCGTCGGGATCAAACGCCGTGCCCCGCTTGCGCGCCGGCACGATCGAAATCAGTGGAGAAAAATTGCGCAGGTGACGCTCCAGATAAGCGCCGACTTTCCCGGCAACCGCGGGCGAATTCAACTCAAAACCGGCCGGCGTCTCCAATATGGCAACCCGAACCGGTGCCGGCAGTTCGCGCATCACCCGCTCATGAATCCGGTGGGCCCCCGGCGCCGTCTCCCCAGAACCGAAGAGTGCTATCGGGCCAATTTCACTCATCACATCCCCCCTTTCACCCAGATGCTCCACCCGTCTCTGACCCCGTTATGAAAACCTGACAACGGGCAAGCAGCCATGACAACGGCACGCAAACCTTGCACAGTTTCAGCCTCTTTCGCCCTGCTACCCCCATCGGTATCTCTCCAGGCGCATCTCTGATGTGCTATACTGTTGCGGCAGTTCTGTGGGTGTATCCGCAGCTACCGGGACCGTGTCGCTCCTGTATGAAAACCTTTGTCTTCCGCATGCTCGTCTTCACCGCGGGCGCAGTCACCCTCGGCGTTGAGTTGAGCGCCGCCCGTCTGCTGGAACCCTGGTTCGGAAACAGCCAGATCGTCTGGGCCGCCCTGATCGGACTGATCCTGTCCTACCTGGCAATTGGAGCCTGGCTCGGCGGGAAACTGGCCGACCGCTACCCAAGCCTCGGCGGCCTCTTGACGCTCGTTACGATAGCCGGTCTCGGCGTCGCACTCACGCCCGCCGTCAGTCCGCCCATTCTGCGCCTGGCAACTGTGGGGCTCAACGACTATCTTCCAGGTCTGCTCGCCGGCGCACTGTTCGTCGTCTTGCTGCTGTTCAGCCTGCCCGTCATCCTGTTGGGGGCCGTCAGCCCGTGGGCTGTGCGCTTGGCCGTAACCGACCTGCAGCAGACCGGACGTGTGGCCGGAAGCCTCTATGCCATCGGCACCTGCGGCAGCATTATCGGTACATTTCTGCCCGTTCTCTGGCTGATCCCCTCCTACGGGACCCGCTGGAGCTTCTACCTGCTCGCCCTCTGGCTCCTGGCCGTCACACTGCTGGCTGCACTCCTCTACGGTCGCAGCCGGCGCATCCACGGCATGACACTGCTTGCGCTCGGCGCAACGCTCGCCCTGGGCCTCATCGATCCCGGCAGCGTGCGCGCCCACTGGGACAGCCAGGATGATGGCCCAATTCTATACGAAGACGAATCTCTCTACAACTACATCCTCGTTCGGGCATGGGGCAGCGAGCGCCACCTCCAGCTTAACGAAGGCGTCGGCCTTCACAGCGTCTACCACCCCGACAGCCTGCTCAGCAAAGGCATCTGGGACTACTTCCTGCTGGCGCCGCTCTTCCGCCCCAATGGCGCCCTCGACCCCCGCGAACGCCTGCTTGTCATCGGGCTCGCCGCCGGCACCGCGCCCAGTCTGTATACCCAAATCTACGGCCCGCTCGAAATCGTCGGCGTCGAGCTCGATCCGCAGATCATCGAGGTGGGGCGGCGCTACTTCGACATGACCCAACCCAACCTGACGGCTGTCGCCGCAGACGGCCGCCGCTGGCTCCTTGACCAGCCCGAAGACGAACGCTTCGACATCATCCTCGTCGACGCCTACCGCCCGCCCTACATACCCTTCCACCTCGCCACCGTTGAGTTCTTCCACCTGGCCCGTAACCACATGAGCGAGCACGGGGTCCTGATGATCAACGTCGGCCGTTCTCCCACTGATTTTGCCCTCGTCGATGCACTCGCCGCTACCTTGGCCGCCGTCTTCCCTACCGTGCTCATCATCGACGAGCCGGGACCGCCCGACGACCTCGGCAACTCCCTTGTCGTCGCCGCCAACCAGCCGGTGACCCCGGAAACGTTCACTGCAAATGCCGCCGCCATCTCCCCGTCGCTGCCGCGCCAGTTCCGCCAGTTCGCGCTGGAGGTGGCCGGCTGCACCAGCCCGTCCTCGTGCGATCCCAACCTGTCCCGCGTGCGCGCGCCCGATCCATCCGAGGATACACCCATTCTCACCGACGACCATGCACCCGTCGAACGGCTGGTGCATGGCATAATCTGGAGTTTTCTCCGCAGCAGAACAGCACCGTAGAAACCGATACAGTCTGTCGAACAACGATTACCGGCCGTCGGCCGCAACCGGAGAGCAACGCAATATGACCAATACACGCACACTGCTGGGCGTCTTTGCCCATCCCGACGACGAAAGCTTTGGCCCCGGAGGCACCTTGGCACGCTACGCCGCCGAAGGCGTGCACGTGCATGTCATCATCGCCACCGACGGCGACGCCGGATCCGTGACCGAAAGCCACCGCAACCAGACTGAACGCACCCTCGCCCAGGTCCGCAGCGAGGAGCTTGCCCGCGCCGCCGTTGAACTGGGCGTCACCAGCATCTGGAATCTCCCCTACCGCGACAGCGGCATGCGCGGCTCATCCGACAACGAGCACCCCAGGGCCCTCGTACAACAGCCAATCCATCGCCTATTGGCTGAACTGATCGACTATGTCCGCCGCCTGAAACCGCAGGTCGTCATCACCCACGACCCTTACGGCGGCTATGGCCACCCCGACCACATTCGCTGCTGTGAAGTAGTAACCGCAGCCTTCTATGCCGCGGGACAGGCCGTGAGCTCTGGCGCAGACCGCAACCGCGGCAGCGCCCTGCCTCCCCACGCCGCCCAGAAACTCTACTACTCCAGCTTCGACAAACGTATACTTCGCTGGGTAGTGAAATTCATGCAGCTGACAGGCCGCAACCCTCGCCAGGTCGGCCGCAACCAGGACGTCGACCTGGTCCAGATCGCCGCCTGGGAGACCCCTATCCACGCCCGCATCGACGTGGGCAGCTATCTCGACTGCAAGGAACGCGCCAGCCGCGCCCATGCCAGCCAGTACAGCGGCGGCCCTTCCACGCTGCGCGCCCTGCCGGGTCCGCTGCGTCGCAGGCTGTCCCGTTACGAAAACTACACGCGCGCCTTCCCAGCCCCTAGTGCCTACCAGGAACCCGACCTGTTCCACAACGTAATCTGGCAGAATTGAATACCGCATCTCAACATCACCCTACTCCTGTCTCCGCGTCACTGTCGTTCGCGCGGCGCCGGTTCCAACTCTATAAGTACATCATGTCTGTCCACGCTGGGGTTCCGTCTGCTCCTGAAACTTTGGGTCCGTCGAAGGCGTAGTGTACGATCAGACAGGTACTCGCCGATCCATGAGTTATACTCCATCTCTCCTCCGTTCGATGACATGGAGTCGTTGGGAAACAATCTGCCCCGGGTTACGCCCAGGAGACGAAAGATGAAACAGCCAAAGAAGCATATTCGATGGCTTGTAGTGGCCCTTACGGCCTTTCTGGCCGTGGCCGCGTCCGGCGCCGCCCTTTCCGCCGAATTCGCCGGCGACGAGACCTACCGCCTGGCCGAGGGCGAAACTGTTGACGACGACCTTTACATTGCCGCTGCAGAGATCTATATCGATGGCATAGTCAAAGGGGACCTGATCGCGGTCGCCTCCTACATCGAGATCGGCCCCGCCGGTGCCGTCGAAGGCGACCTCTGGGCGATGGCCGGAGGAATCACGGTCCACGGCACACTCTTGGACGATCTCCGTGTTGCCGCCGGCGGCGTGGAGCTTACCGGCACCGTCGCTGACGACGCCTTTTTCGTCGCCGGGGGCGGCCAGGCCGACATACCCACCGGCATGGGAACGCAAGCAGTTCCCGCAGGCTTGAGCATCACTGGAAACATTGCCCGTGACACCTACGTCGCCGCTGGCGGCGCCGATATCTCAGGCAGAATCGGAGGTGACTTCCGCGGCGCTATCGGGATACTCGAGTTTTCAGGTGCAGTCACAGGCGATACCGATATTCAAGTCGCAGAATTCATTGTCTATGATTCCGCCCGCTTCGACGGTATACTCAAATATTCCGCCCCCGAGCAACGCCAGTTTCCCGCCGGTGCTGCCCGCGACATCCAATATGAGGCGCCGCCCGAGTCAGAGACCGCCGGAGGCACCGTCGTCGGCGCCATTTTCGGTTGGATCTTCCGGACCATCGCCATCGCCGTCGGCGTCGCCATTCTCGGCTGGCTTTTGTTGCGCTTCCGACCCGGCATCCTGGTCCGACCCGCCACCGCCATTCAGTCAAATCCGGTGGAAACTGGGCTGTACGGTCTCCTGGCCGCCGTACTGCTTATCTTCATCCCTATCGCATCCACTGTTCTGGTCGTCTTCACTTGGGCCTTCTGGGGCGTCTTTCCTGGAATCGTCATGTTCATCTTTCTGTTCGCCTCTTCAGCCCTGGTCTGGTTCCTCAGTCCCTTGCTCACAGGCTACTGGCTGGGGGAGAAAATCAGTGAGCGGCTGGATGGAGAGTACAGCCCGCTGCTTCTTCTGCTGATTGGCGCGCTCCTGATCGTCGTACTGGGCCGCATTCCTTTCCTCGGCTGGCTCGTCTATCTGCTTAGCTTCCTATTGGCCCTCGGAGGCCTCCTGCGCAGCGGGACCGCAGCGACAGCAGAACGACCGGCAGAAACGGGCATTGTTCAATGATCCCAGGATTTGGCGCCATCAATTCATGCGCTTTCAATCCGCTCCAGCGGCGCAGTTCATGAGTCTTTCTGCCTATGCTCGCCATTAACGAAAAACTCTACACCGGCGATCTGGTGCAAATGCGCAAACCTCATCCCTGCGGGGGCGACAGCTGGGAAATCGTTCGCGTGGGTGCCGATATCGGCCTCCTCTGTGAAACCTGTGGACGCCGCGTCCTCCTGCCCCGCCGTAAGTTCGCCCGCGGCGTCAGGAAGTTTCTGCGCCGCAGTCCACAGGCCATAAAGGACCTGGATGGCCCTCCCTAGTGCCACTCCCGGCTGACACCAGTACTTTCGCGCCGTCTACTCAATCGAATCGCGGTTGTCCTGCCTGCCTTTACGCAATACGAAATACGCAATTCGCAAAAAGCAGGTTTTCGATCTGAACGCACATCACGAAGGAGCATACCTATGCAAAGGGATGCCCTGGTCCGCTATCTTGACGACACACTGCGCATCAACGAGATCGCCGACTACGGACCCCAGGGGCTGCAGATAGAGGGCAGGGCGCAAATCGACAAGATCGTCGGAACGGTGGATTCCCACCAACCCTGCGTCCACGCCGCGATCGAACGCGGCGCCGACCTCCTCTTGGTGCATCATGGCATCCTCTGGGGCGATGCCAGGCCTCTGGCCGGCAGCTACGGGCAGCTCGTGCGCACCTTCATCGAGAATGACCTTAATCTCTACGCCGCCCATCTGCCCCTGGATGCCCATCCGCAGTGGGGCAACAACGCCGAACTCGCCCGGCGCCTCGGTCTCTCGGTCATCGACTGGTGGGCCGACGTCAAGGGCACGCCCCTCGCCGTCCTCGCCAGGTACGATCAACCGGTCGCCTTCCAGGAGATGGTCGCCCGCTTCGAGGAAAGGGTGGGCCGCCCCCAGCTTGTCCAGGCAGAAGGGCCGCCCGAAGTGCGCACGGTGGGCATTCTCAGCGGGTTCGGCGCCGACAAGATCGGGACTGCCGCCAGCCTCGGCTGCGACGCCTACGTCACCGGCGAAACCAGCCACGCACAATACTACGAGGCCGCTAACACGGGCATCAATCTCCTCTACGGCGGCCATTACACCTCCGAAACCGTCGGCGTGCAGGCCCTCGGCGAACACCTCGCCCAACGTTTCGGCATCGCCTTCGAGTTCGTTGACCTCCCTACCGGCCTCTGAACCTACCCCAGCCGGCTAACGCCTCGCCTCAATGTTCCCGGAAATAGAAAAACCCGCTGCAGACAACCCTGCAACGGGCTTCGCGCTCACCTGACGGCAAGCGCCTCAATTCAGTTCGCCGAAAGCGTGCCTACGCACGCGGGGCCGGCTCCAAGCCGATAGCCTCAGAGAAGAGACTGAGTACCTCTCCCTCCTCCGCATGGCGATCCAGAGCCTTCTTGCTGAATACAACCGTATCGTCTGCCAGCACCTCAAACAGTCCGCCACCCGAAGGGATCATCTTGAGGGTTTCAATCGCCGGCGTGAAATTCTCCAGTAGGTCGGCCGCCGCACGGACGGCTCGGGGTGTGTAGTTTCACTGTACGCAGTATTCGATACTCACCTTGTACTTCTGCATAGCTCTCTCCTGTAGGTGGACGGCCTTTCGGCGCAGCAAATGAAATATACTGCTGCTCGCATTCTAGCAGCTTTTCCCCCCTTCGGCAAACCTGCCAATTCTGAGAGTAAATCCCAAAATGGGAACGAACTTTCGTATACCTCGGCCAGCCGACTAACGACGGCCGGTCTGCGATCAACATGGATGCAGTGGCAGCGCCGTCTCTGACCACTGACCACCGGTGTTCCACTAAAAACTAAAAACTGACTACTAAAAACTGCTGTTCTGGGCGGTCGGGCCTATTCGGCCCTCCCTTGTGCGGGGGCTCCGCCCCCGCAACGCCCCCTCTCCTACAACATGCCTCATCGACCTGGTGTCGGCATTGGTAACGGGTGCCCAATCGAAAGTGCTTAGCCAGACCACGTCCCGCTAGTCTCATCAAGTCCCCGTAGGGGCAGACCCTGTACCTGCCCTCCGGCACCCTTACGCGTCGTCTTCACCGTCCCCCCTCAACCTAAGGTAGGGGCAGGCCTTGTGCCTGCCCTTTCCCCCAAGAGCTGGGATGCACCCG
Organism: Caldilineaceae bacterium; assembly: GCA_011523365.1. GTDB lineage: Bacteria > Chloroflexota > Anaerolineae > Caldilineales > Caldilineaceae > Bin5. The sequence goes on along the minus strand of WTGY01000177.1, from coordinate 25,809 downwards.
ATTTTGAAACCCAGGTCCTACCTGCCCGGCCAACTTCCTCAGACCCGCCACGGCCCTGGCCTGAAAGAACTCGTGTGCTCCCTAGTCAAAAAACGCTGTCTGTGCTGGAGTTCTGCGCTCAGTATCTCCGCCTGCCATCAAATGGACCTCCCCATCCGCTCGATCGTATCTGACCTCCGAATTTTCCAACTCGCCCCAAATGCCAGCATACCCGCTAACGAAACTTTCGCTCTCGATTCCGTCACCCAACGGCCTCCTGAGGCTGACATGCCACGCCGGTATCCTGAAAGCCTCAATCTGAGTTCCACCGTAGATTTCCAGAGTCGTGTATACCGATGCTCGAATTGCTGCCCTGCCATTCTCATACGGGAACTTCAGCGACCCGATCCAGGTCGTTTCATAGGTCGCCTTATCTGTAATCCAGACGCCGAACCATTCGCCATCTGGGTCGGCCCCGTGCGGAGCCATCTTGACCCTGTATTCTCCCGCGCCCCAGTTGTATGCCCGCCGGACACCAATGAAATCACCCTCATGTCCCGAAGATTGAGTCCATACCTTCTCCGAGTCTGCCACTCTTGCATTGGCCAGATCTCTCGTTTCCCATCTTGAAAATATAAGTGCCTTCCTGCTGAACTCATCCGGGTGACCAAATGCATTGGTCTGCAGTCCAAAATAGAAACCAGTATTGGCAATATCGCCATAGCATAGCATCAGATACAGCCCGTATTCGTCCGAAAAGTCGCCAGGGTCGTTGTGAACTGTAAAGTCAAACGTCAACTCCCGGATCCCCTCTCGGCCGTCGCCCGCAAAATCTCGGTCCTGTCCCCATTCCCACCAGAGGTAGGCCATGTGTTCCGGTGTCTTGATCAACTTTGCCAGCTCAGGTGCAGGCGTTGCCCTGGGTGTCGGCGTCGGCGTGGGCACGCCTGCCGCCACGGGTACGTTCTCAACATCGGAAATAGCCAGGTCCTCACCAAACACCCACCCGGACTGACCCTCATATTCGATCTGCCACCAACTGCCGTCGAAGCTCCTCCCGGTGACGTGACGCTGTTGACCGGTCTCCAACTCCCCCATCACAGCATAGATTTTCGCCGGCCCGCGGCGTACCTTCAGGACTCCGTCTACCGTTAAGAGGGGAACGACCGGCGGCTCAACAGCGGCAGGCTCGGTCCAATGTAGCCGGCGCACCATCTCCACAAGCACCGGCTCCAGTTCAGACAGCTCCTGTCCGTGAATACTGGCTGCCAGAACGAGTAATGTCTCGCCATCGGGGCTGAGCAACCAGAACTGCAACCCCGCATAAGGGGCTTCCTCTTCGACGAAGCGGATGATAACGGTCTCTTCGCCCTCCCGTAAATCAGCGACCAGTTCCACAAGCGCTCCCTCTTCCTTCAAGGCGTCTGCCCCCTCCCCTTCGATGCCCTGCTCCTCTGCCAACGCGGCTGCGGCCTGCTCCGCAATCTCCTGCAACGACATGCCGCCGGTATCGTATGCCAACGCCAACATGAAGTTGCTGGATATCCGTCCGACCTGAATGCCCACTCCCGCGACCGCCTCCTCCTGCCCGCCGGTCATCCGCGAGACCAGCCCCGCAATCCCGCCGCCATCAACACGCGCGCCAGATTCAGCGGACAATACGGCCAGTTCGACCGCTGCAGGCTGAGCGGGATCGAAGAAGAACCACCCGGAAGGGTACGATAGCGCCAGGTTGTGCCTTGTACTGTCGAACGCCAGCCAGCCGGCAGCGTCCGCACGCCGCACCTCCTGTGTGTCGCCGATGGCCGTTACCAGGCCGCCGTATATCCACCCCAGACGGCCCTCATAGAAGATCTGCCACCAGTCGCCTGCGCTGTTCTGACCAACAATCGGAAAACGTTGTCCCGCAACTGCCGTGCCAATGACGGGATGATCCGTCCCAGGGCCGCCCCGCACGTTCATCGGACGCACTACCGATACCGCCGGGCCTGCCAAAGGCTCAGGCCCAAACTGTTCCTCCCACCGTACCCGCCATACGATCTCACGTAGCAGCGGTTCCAACTCCGCAAACTCTTCATCCCGAACGAAGAAGTCAAAAGCGAGTATCGATTTCGTGTCCGGCGATACCAGGAGGACCTTCCAGACCCCGACTGGTGTCTTCTCGGCCGAAGTTTCTCCGGCGCGATAGCGGAGTGAAATGACCTTTTCGTCTCCCGGCCGCAGGCCGGAAACGATCCCCGCGTTCTCGATTTCGAAGTCGGGATCTGGATTGGTGTAGATGTCGCGCAGGAACTGATGCCCGAGTTGCTCCACAGTCAGACCGCCAGACGAACTGTAGGAGGCCGCGAATATGTTGTCAGGCACGCCGGCGCGTTGAAAGCCAACCCAGACAGTTGGTTCCGGCGCCGGTCTCCTCTCTTCTACCCCAATCCGGCCCAGTTCGACCTGCGCAGGGATCAATTCGCCAATGTCTGCTGCGCCGAGGCGTTCACCCAGTGCCGCCGACAACTCTGCCAGGTCCGTGGGCGATGGCCGGTCGGCTTCAAAGAATATCCAATCTTCAGGGTAGACGATAGACAGCTGCCGCCCTCTCTCTTCGAAAACCGTCCACGCCGTTTCCGCTTCCGCAGCATCTCTCAGCATCCCTCCCGCCCGGGGCGCAAACGGATTGCTCAGCTTCACCATCGCAACCGCAGGCACCGGCTGTCGGGTAGCCACATTCTCCACCGTCGCCCTGCCCCGTCCGGGAGCAACCGTCACCGTCCGCGCCGACACCCATCCCAGCTGACCTGCCAGGTCCACGGCAGAGTCCATGCCTTGCTTCGTGTCCGCTGGCATGTATGCGGCCAGCCACCATTCCCCGGTTGTGTCTGGACGGACAAGCGCAATCTGTTGACCCCCGGTGACCCAGCCTATAACGGGGGACTCCTCACCGGGACCGCTCCGCACGCCTGTTGTACGACCGACCTCTGCTGCAAGGGGAGCAGGCAGCTCACCTGCGGTCTGCCCAACCCAGCGCACGCGGTGCACGATCTCCGTCAGAAGCGGCTCCAGGCCATCGAACTCGGCCGCAAGAACTTCAAACCTCAGCACCAGGTGGGCATCCGAGTCCTCTGACTCTACGACCACAATCCAGACAATGGTCTCCCTGCCGGACGGCCTGCCGTCGCCCCCGTCGCGAAAACGAACCGAACCCGCCACTTCCTCCCGTGGGCGCAAGCCCGATACGACCCCAACGCGGTCCGTTTCAATTCCTTCCACCTGGCTCAGTTCCGATGCGATTCGCCGCAAACGCCTGTGAAGGTTCGTGCCCTCAGCAGGCACGACCTCCACCGAGATACTGTTGGCCGCTGCCAGCTCCGGTGACTCTCTTGGATGCAGTTGATAACCCAGACCGACCAGTCCGGCGTCCACCCTTTCCTTCGCCACCGGCCAAAGCTCTTCTAATGCTTCGGCAAGGGAAGGCAGATCCGTCCCAGCCAGCAGTGCCGTTGGATCATCTGCCGCTGGTTCGACAATCAGCCAACCTGGAGGGTAGGAGATCGTCAGTCCGTAGGCCTCCACCTCAATCCTCTCCCAGCCATCGGCAATCGGCAGACTGCGCTGCTCAAGGGGGACTTCTGTGTCGGTCGCCCCGGGCGTGGCCGTGGCTGCCTGTTTGGCCGGCGCGCCCCGTACGTACCCTGCCATTAGCATCGACGGCAACACCAGCATGAACAAAATCAGATAGCCATTCTTCAGCTTCTCCATTGACATCTGCCGGCTGTCACCCTTAAAGTTCATCGACATTCTGATCGTTCAGTAACAGTGTTGCAAACGAGCACCGTTGACATTCCCTTCCACCCGGTCATCCCACCGTAGGGGCACCCCTTGTGCGTGCCCTCGCGGTTGCCCCACCCTGGAAGGCGCTTCGCGAAACACTGTATCTCTCATGGAATGACAACATCTCGGGCCTGCAAATCCAGGGTCAGACAGACGCCCTCAAAATGAAGTCGAAACCCTTCCTCCTGTCCCGCAATGACACAAGGATTCCCTTTCCGAACTGCGTACAGCTTCTGCAAACGGCTGCCGCCAACGCAACTGCTGGGCACTCGTCAATTGTTGCAGAAAGGGCGGAACGCAACAAGCGCCTGAAATCCCTCAGATCTGATTGCCAAAGAAACATGGCAGTCCCAATGCCTCGAACCCGGCAAGGTCTTTCCAACCTGTTCCCGCCAAACGCTTCCGCCACCAGTACAGTCTGCCTCAGAAAGAGCAGGACCTGCCGAAAATGTCACCCAATCCGGTCCCCCAGTCAGTAGGCCAAACTTGGACCACTGTGCCCTACACACTTTGAACCGCTGCTAACTCGGTGCTATAGTAATTTCATGCATACTGAGACAACGCCTGAATCATCAGGCAAGGACGGAAACGACAGACTCGATCCGAATCCCGAGTCGTCCCCGAGCCCGATCCCGCCCCAACAGGCTAACTCTGCTCCTCCGGATAGGCACCGCACCTGGTCGCGGCGCCGCTTCCTGGCGGCCGCAGCCGCTGGGCTTGGCGTTCTTGTCGGCGCCTGCAGCAACGGTGAACCATCCCTGGACGCCGCCTCCCTATCGACAGCCTCTTCAACGCCCGGCACGTACAAGGGGTATTTGCCATGGGTTGAAATGCGCGGTCTGCGCCCCGCGGCGCCCGTCTTCACGCCGACACCACCTAAAGCGACCCTGACGCCATTCCCAACCGACACGCCAGTCCCGACCAACACGACGGTCCCGCCGACGCCCACCTACACGCCGACGCCGACCGTGACCCCCTTTCCTCCCGGCCCGCCGAGCAAGTTGGGTATCTTCATCACCCGCAACCACCCTAGCGTCTTCAACGTTCTGCGCAGCGGCGGCGTCGCCGTCGTCAAAACACTGGAACTGGACTTTCGTTTCGCCCGCCAGATCAAAGAAACCGCCCCGACTACCCGCCTGATCGGGCGCATTGACCTGCCACAGCTGCAGCTGCAGAATCTTAACGCAAAAGCCGCCGCCCAGGACTTTGTCAATCGTCTCTGGCCCATCGCCGACCATCCCGAGCGCCGCCTCTTCTACGACGGCTGGGAAGCTTACAACGAACCGGTGGCCGGAAACCTGGACGAATTCAAACGCCTGACCGAGTTCGAAGTCGAACGGACTAGGCTCCTCGCCCAGGGAGGTCTCCGCAGCGTGATCGGCAACTTCGGCACCGGCCAGCCCGCTCCAGAAATGTGGGAGCATTTCCTGCCCGCCGTCGCCGAAGCCCAGGCCCACGATGGTTGGCTGGGATTGCACGAGTATTCCGCCCCAACCATCTACTATGCCAGCACCCGTGACGGCCAGGGCCGCTACCCGGGCGTTGCACCGCATGACACCGGCTGGCTGACACTGCGCTACCGCCAGCTCTACAATCAGGTCCTGAAGCCCGCCGGCCGCGCCATCCCGTTGGTGATGACAGAGTTGGGCGTCGACGGCCTCGTCAGCAATCGTCCGGGCCCGCAGAACGCCAAAGGCTGGCAGCACTTCCAGGAATATTGGGCCCAGCACGGCTTCGGTTCCTGGGGCCCGGGTGCATACGTGGAGCAGCTTGTCTGGTATGATCAGGCAATGCAACAGGACGCCTATGTGATTGGCGGCTGCATCTTCGCCTTGGCTGCCAGCCCCGGCTGGGAATCATATGAGATTGGTGGGCACGTGGAGTCGGTGTTGCACCAGTACCTCAGCGTCCATCCGCAGAGGTAAGCGTTTCGGCTCTCCTCAGATCCGGCGGGTCGGCACCAGACAGCCGGCGTCTGAGTTTCGCAACCCAACGACCATCTTCCGTTACGGTGAACTCTCTGAGCGAAATCCATCGCGGTCTGGCACAAACCGGCATCTATTTCTTTATTGCGCTGGGCGTGTGGGCCATCTGGTTCCGCATTCGCTCCCGCCCGCTCGACGGCAGTTGGTACGGCGCCGCAGTTATCGGTGAACTGCTTATGATCGCGGAGTTTCTCTTGGGGTGGGTGCTTTACGGGCAGGGGCTGGGCGGAAACCTGTCTCGCGCCTTTGTACACATTCTCTACGCCACCGTCGCCGTCATCACCCTCCCGGCAGCCTATCTCTATCTGAGCCGCCTGCAGGACGAAAACGTAAAGACAATTCTCTTCGCAATCGTCTGCTTCTTTCTGATGGAGGTCGTCATTCGCGCCCGCGTCGTAGCACTGGTATAATCTGCTCCCAGAGCCAGTCCTGTCCGACGCCTCCGGCCCTGGCTGCGTTCAACAGCATAACAGAGCCGGCCTGAACGCCAAGCGCAATCTTCGGAAAAGACATCGAGACACCATCGTCAAGACCATGTCCCGTTCCGTGCTGGTACTGAATGCAACCTTCGAACCTTTGAGTCTCGTCTCTGTGCGGCGGGCAGTCGTTCTGCTGCTGCGCGACAAAGCCGAGTTGGTCGAGGCGACCGAACGCATGTTGCACAGTGCCAACCAGGCCCTGCCCGAGCCGCTCGTGATTCGTCTTGTCCGCTACGTTCGGCTGCCCCATCGCTCCGTCCCGCCTACCCGCAGCGCCGTAATTCTCAGAGACGCCTACACCTGCCAGTACTGCGGCGACACCCCCGGTAAGCACGCGCTCACCGTTGACCACGTGATCCCCCGCTGCCGCGGCGGCGACCACAGCTGGATCAATCTGGCGACAGCCTGCAAACGCTGTAACTGCAAAAAGGGCGGCGTGAGCCCCCGCGAAGCCGGCATGAAGCTGATCCGGCGTCCCTTTGAACCCACCTATGTCGCCCTCGTCCTCCTGAGCAACCCGACCGCCGCCTCCCGCTGGGAAACAATGATGGGCGCTGCATTCTAGCCCCGTTCAATCGCCGCGTCGGCCTGCCCCGACAACCGGAAACCACCCACCAGAGACCTTCATGAATAGGCCCCAACAGGAATCATTGGACGCCGTAATCCGGCGCATTCACGATCTGAACGAACAGTCGCTTCTGCAGCTTTCCCAATACGTGGGCTACCTCAAGTGGCAGGAGGAGCTCTGGCAAAGCCTCTTGGAAGAAGAAGGCACAGACGAAACCGGATTTTCCCTCGTTTGGAAATGCGACCTGTTGGAGCTCTTCCCCACTTCCCGCCACAGTGCCACACGCACGCCGGACCTGATGGAGGTGCGCATCGACACGGCCAGCTGCGGCATGGTGCAGCAGCCTGCTCTGTGGCAGCACCCACCGGTCGAAGGCAGCGCCGTCGTCGAATACGACCTGCGAATACCTCCTGAAATCGACCGGCTGCGCATGCAGTTCGCGATCGGCATACGCGACGGTGCACAGATGGAAGACGACAACTTCTGTGCCTTCCGCGTCCTTCTCAACGGCGTGCGCATCTGGAGCAGCACAAAGCAGAGCTGCGAGTGGGAACGCTTCGTCACCGACCTGCCCAACCAGGCCGGCCAGCACGCAGTTCTCCAACTCATGACCGACGGCCTGGGCAACAGCCGTTGGAACTGGGCCGTCTGGGCCGAGCCCCAACTCCTCGGGTACGCCGCCAATCTGCAGGACGCCCCGGGCAAGTAGTGACGGGCACAGGGGAAGTACGTGTTCTCGCTCTACCCTCCGCTCTGCCCGGTGGATGACGGAGCTCTTCCATGCCGGTCCTCGACCTGATCGCCTGGCTCCTTCTCGTCCTCTGGGCCGTGTCTTTGGCCGGCAGCCTTCTCCTCCGCAGATCCCGCCCGCACAAACGGCGCCTTCCCACCTGGATGCAAGCGGCCTCTGCGTTATCTCTCCTCCTTCTGGCTTGGTATGGCTTCATACTCGCCCGCCCCGGCACCGAATCAGCCCGCTACGCCTTCGGCATCGCCGCCGCAACTGCTCTCCACCTTCTGGGCGGCCAGCTCGCAGCCAGTCCGCATCTGCCCAAACGGACATGGTTCGGCATCTCCGCCACTGCTATCGGCTACCTCCTGTTCGTCGCCGCCATCGCCCAATATGGCTCGGCCCTCGAAGGCGTTCGCTTCCTTGCGCTGAGTCTCTGTCTGCTCGTCGCCGCGCTCGCCGGCCTCGCATTTCTGCTGCGGACGCGCCATCGCCACCCAGTCCAGACGGCAGCCGCCGCAGCCTACACGCTTCTTCTGCTCTTCGCCGCCACCGGCCTTGCCCTGGGGCTGGCGCTTACCGCCCCGCGCTTCGGCGTCCTGCCAGCGGGGTTGCTTCTCCTCGTCTTCAGCGACCTGGTCCTCCTCCTCGAACTGGCTGCCAGCCCGTCCTTCTTCCCGTACGTCAGGCCATCCCACGCAGGCTCCAGCAGCCGGCTTCTCCCACCTCTGGGCAGCGCAGCCCGCCTCATTCGCCCGCCCGCGCAGGCCCTCATCGTCGCCTCGATCTGGTCCGCGCTTCAGAATCCAGCTGGCTCGCAGCTCTCCGTCTTCCTCTCCTGACCCGCACTCGCCCCACGAACCAATCCCTCCACTCGGCCGCAGCGAGGTCTGTGCAGCCACCCGCCTCCTGCTTCAGCCCGCCGGACTGCCCCTCATCCCGACATTCCTTAACAGTCCTGCAAATCCTGATTTCGACAACGACCACCCAAAATCCCGAGACACATTTTTCCCCGCCGTCTGTTTATCTTTTCCCTACTCTTCGCTATAATGGTGCCGGTGCCTTGGTACGCCCGGGTCAAGCCATCACCAATTCGAGACGGATCATGTCCACCATCCACTTCCCTTTCGGCCAGGACATCGCGTGGCAGCCGAATCCTGACTGGATCGCGCAGAGTAATCTCCAACAATTCATGGACCGGCACGGCATCGCATCCTATGACGAGTTGCTCACACGCTCGGTCGAAGATATCAGCTGGTTCTGGGATGCAGTGATGGAAGACCTCGATATCCGCTTCGCACATCCCTACTCGCAGATCGTCGATCTGTCCGACGGCGCACCTTTCGCCCGCTGGTGCGTCGGCGGCAAGATGAACATTATCCACAACTGCCTCGACAAGTGGCAGGTAACCGAGACCGCGTCTGAAACCGCTCTCGTCTGGGAAGGGGAGGAAGGGCAAAACGTTTCTCTTACATACGCCCAGCTACACCAGGAAGTCTGTCGCTGCGCCAATGCCCTGCGCAGCCTCGGTATCGGAAACGGCGATGCCGTCGGCCTCTACATGCCGATGATCCCTGAGCTGGCTGTCGCCTTTCTGGCGATTATCAAAATCGGCGGCATCGTCCTGCCGCTATTCAGCGGGTATGGCCCGTCAGCAATCAGCAATCGTCTTAATGATGGCGACGCCAAAGCTGTCTTCTCCGCCGACGGATTCCAGCGCCGCGGGCGGACCGTGACAATGAAGACGACCTTGGACAGGGCCCTGGCCGGTGTCCCAAGCGTCCGGCATGTGATCGTCTGCAAGCGGCTCCCCGCCTCGTCCCCTGCCGCACAGGTCCCCTGGCATGAGCAACGTGACCACTGGTGGCATGAGCTCGTTCCCCCCCAGGCGCCCAATGCCGAAACCGCTCTGACCGGCGCCGAGGACCCGCTGATGATCATCTACACCAGCGGCACAACCGGGCCGCCCAAGGGTGCCGTCCATACTCATTGCGGCTTTCCTGTCAAGGCCGCCCAGGACATGCGCCACGCCATGGACGTCAAACCAGGAGATCGCGTCTACTGGATGACCGACATGGGCTGGATGATGGGGCCGTGGCTCGTCCTCGCTGCCCTGCTCAACCGCGCAACCATGTTCTTCTTCGACGGCGCCCCCGACTACCCATCGGTCGACCGAGTCTGGCAACTCTGCGCCACGCACCGCATCACCCTCCTGGGGCTCTCGCCGATGCTGGTGCGTACGCTGATGCCCCATGGGACCGGCCACGTGACCCGCCATGATCTCTCACGTCTGCGGGCAGTCGGAGCCACCGGTAGCCCCTGGGGCCCCTCAAGCTGGCGCTGGATATTCGATAACGTGCTCGAAGGCCGCAAGCCGATCTTCAACTACACTGGCGGCACCGAAATCAGCGGTGGCATCCTCGCCGGCAGCCTGTTCAAACCCCTAAAACCCGCCGCCTTCGGCGGACCGATTCCCGGCATGGACGCCGATGTCGTTGACGAGTCCGGCAACCCGGTGCGCGGCGAAGTGGGAGACCTGATAGTCCGGCAGCCCTGGATTGGGATGACGCGCGGCTTCTGGGGCGCCAACGAGCGCTATCTGGATACCTACTGGAGCCGTTTCGATGGCATGTGGGTCCACGGCGACTTCTGCGCCATCGACGAGGACGACATGTGGTACATTTTGGGCCGCAGCGATGACACCATAAGCATCGCCGGCAAGCGCCTCGGGCCTGCTGAAGTCGAGACCCTGGTCAACGCCCATCCCGACGTCACCGAATCCGCGGCCGTGGCCGTGCCCCACCCCCTCAAAGACAACGACGTTGTCGTCTTCGCCGTCCTCAAACCGGGCATCGACGCCAGCGAACCCCTCCGCACCGCCTTGCAAGAGCGCATCACCACCGAATTGGGACGCCCGCTCAGACCCAAAGAGGTCAGGTTCTGTACCGCTCTCCCCAAAACGCGCAATGCCAAGGTCATGCACCGCCTTATCCGCGCCTCCTACCTCGGCGAAGATCCCGGCGACATCAGCGCCCTCGAAGATCCCGCCACCCTGCAGGCCATCCAGCAGTCGGCATGAACCTCCTCTCCCTCGAAGGCGTCTCCAAGCAGTTCTCCGAACGACTGCTTCTCGACACTGTCTCCCTTTCCATCAATACCGGTGAACGCATCGGCCTCATCGGCGTCAACGGCAGCGGCAAAACCACCCTCCTGCGTATGATCGCCGGCCTGGAAGCGCCCGACAGCGGACATGTCAAAGTCTGGGGCGGTGTGCGCGTCGAAATGGTCCAACAGGAGCCCCATCTGGACGACGACGCAACTGTTCTCGAGCAGCTCTTTCGCAGCAGTTCGCCCCAGATGCGTCTCCTGCGCGACTACGAAAGCGCCAGCCAGCGCCTCGAACACGAACCGGCCAACCCGGCTCTGCAACAGCGCCTGCTGGAACTCTCCGAAGAAATGGGGCGCACGGACGGCTGGGCCGCAGCCGCCAATGCAAAATCAATCCTCACCAAGCTGGGAATAAATGACTTCGACGCCCGCGTTGAAACCCTCAGCGGCGGACAGCGCAAACGCGTTGCCCTCGCCCGCGCTTTGATCGACCGCGCCGACCTCCTGGTCCTCGATGAACCCACCAACCATATCGACATCGAGACCATCGAATGGCTGGAAGCCTACCTGACCACCGCGCCCGGCGCCCTGCTGATGGTCACACACGACCGCCACTTCCTCGACCGCGTTGTCAGCCGCATCGTCGAGCTCGACCGGCGCCAGCTCGTCTCCTACTCCGGCAACTACAGCCGCTATCTGGAGTTGCGTCAGCTCCGTCACGAACGCCTCGCCCTCCAGGAACGCCAGCGCCAGAAGCTCCTCAAGCGTGAGCTTGAATGGATTCGCCGGACGCCCATGGCCCGCGGCACCAAGCAGAAGGCCCGCCGGCAGCGCGTCGCCGAACTCCAGCGCATCCAATACGACTCCGACTCCGATCGAGTCGTTATGGCCCTGGCTACCCGCCGCCTCGGCAAGTCCGTTCTCACGGCCAAGGGCCTGACCAAATTCTACGACGGCTCGGCCGCTGTAAACCAGGTTGACTTTGCACTCGATCCGGGCGATCGCATAGGCCTCCTCGGCCCCAATGGCGCCGGCAAGAGCACCTTCCTCGACATGCTGGCCGCAAAAGTCAAAGTCGACGCCGGGCAGATCAAATGGGGCGAGACCGTGCGGCTCGGCTACTATGACCAGCAGACGCGCGACCTCAACGACACCCAGCGTCTGATTGAATTTATCGAGGAGGAAGCCCCCCTGATCCGGGCACGCGACGGCAGCCGCGTCGAGGCCGCTCAGATGATGGAGTGGTTTCTCTTTTCCCGCAAAATGCAGTGGGGCCGCATCGGCAGCCTCAGCGGGGGCGAGCGCCGCCGCCTCTACCTCCTGCGCACCCTCGTCCACCAGCCCAACGTGCTTCTGCTCGACGAGCCAACCAACGATCTCGACGTGCAGACCCTGACCGTACTCGAGGAGTTTCTGGACGCTTTCACCGGCTGCCTGATCGTCGCCAGCCACGACCGCTACTTCCTCGATCGCACCGTCGACTTCATTATCCCCTTTGAGCTCGGACGCCTCGGCAAACGCTACCCCGCACCCTACGCAACCTACCGCCGCCTGTACAGCCAGGACCGGCAAACCCGCCGCCCCGACCGGTCCCGCAGTACACCCGCGCCCGGTCGGCCCGCCGCCAATGGACAGACGGCCCCGCAATCGCGTCCGCCCGCAGCGGACAAGAAGCTCTCTTGGAAGGAAGGTCAGGAGTTGGCGCGTCTGGAAACGGAGATCGCCGCCTGGGAAGAGGAACAAACGCGGCTGCAACAGCAGATCAACGACAGCGGCAGCGACTATCAGGCGCTGCAAAACCTCTCAGCAAAACTGACAGACGTCGAGTCGTCCCTGGAATCAGCCTTCGAGCGTTGGGCCGAACTGTCCGAGCGCCAGGAGGTCTGACGCCTGCCGCTGTACACCGGATTCCGAAAACCGGCTGCCAGCCCCTACTTGAACTCCCTGCGCAACCCTTCGAGTGATTCGTCTGCGTAGAAATACTCGAAATGATGGCAGCCGATCACATCCACCTGCAAATCCGGCCAGTTGCCGCCCCGCACACCCCGCGCCGACGCAACCCCAACCAGCAGGTCATTCGGCCCTAGAACCTGGTCCAGCGCCTTGTCCAGGATACGCGTCATCTCCGTCTTGGAGAACAGCTTGCGCCAGTTAATCGGGCCGTCCATCTCGGTGTTTATGCCGATCTGAATGTAGTACCGCACGTCCACCTCATTGCGCGGGTCATTCAGCTTCTGATACAGCTCCGCGCTCGGCGCCAGGTCCTGAATGCCCGTTGTCAGCCGTGAAATCCCTATCACCAGGAGCTGGGCCAGCAACTCATAGTCGATCAACCCCGCCTGATTGAGTATAATCGTCGCCAGCCAGGGAATGAGCCGGTGGGACTCGGCCAGTGCAGTCCCGGTGTTGTGCGCCCCCACCATGATCACCCGTTCCACAAACTGGTGCCCGCTCTCCATCTCGACGCACACTCGGGCCACCTGTGTTCCCATGCTGTGGCTGTAAATGTCCAACGGCGGACCCGTATCGGTGCCAAACCCAAGACGGCGCAGCTGCGCTGTCATCAGCAGCCCGCTCTCTCGAATGCCCGTGTTGATCGTCTCATAGTCGAACGTCAGCGCCAGATCGTATTCGTCCAGCTCCATCAGATGGGGCAGCGCCCTCTGGACCAGCTTCTCTGTGCTGCTGCCGAAGCCGTGAGTGATCAGCAGCGCCCGCCGCGCCTTGGACACATCCTGCGACGTTACCTTCGAATAGACCGGTGTACCGCCCGACTCCAACCGGACTTGGCGCACGCCCAGATCCGGCGGCAGCTTCTGATAGAACAGCTTGTAAAAGAGCACCCGCACGGCATGTTTCGCATCGCGAACCGGCACCTCCGCGTCCTCCTCCTCCGGCGCCGGCTCTTTACCCCCCGCAGCCTCCTCCGCCATCCGCCACTCCTCCTGCAGATAGCCGAATAGCCGCCCGAACAACCCTCTCCCGCCCCCGCCTTGCCTGCCTTCAACCCCACTCGCGCCCCTGGTGGTCACGCTTGACCACCACCCGGTGCCGGCAGAACCCGACTTTTCCACCGCCGCATCCGGGATAGGCAGATGCGTAATCTCCACCGCCATGCGTCTCCTGTCACCGTTTTCCGACAGGTTCTGCGCGTCGGTGGGGTGGCCGACCATATAGTAGTACTCGCCGTCAAAAGCAATCGCCGCTATCCCCGCAATTTCCGGATCATTCTCCACGCTCAATGCAATCCGCAGCGGCGACTCCGCGCTGATCGTCGAAAGCTGTTCCGCCGACGTGTCTAGGACCAGTACACCGGGCGAACCACCGCCGCCGGCACCGTGCGAGAATGAGAGCGGCTGGAAAAACGGCGCCGCTTCCGGACTGTTCAACCCCGGCGGCAGCGAGATCGGATCCTCTGCATCCCAGGAGAACTGCTTCAGACTGCTCACAACCAGCAGGCCCCCCAAACCCGCCGGTTTCTCCACCGTAATGTCCAGGTCCGTCCCCACATTGATTCTGTTCTGCCCCTGCGGCAGCGTATACGCCTCCTGCTTTCGCAGCGCCGTAACCGCCACCTGCTTCGTTATCCAGCGATCATGTGTATCGTCCCGCTGCACCATCAGATTGCGCACGCGGGGACCGTCGTAGCGGATGCCGTTCATCAGTTCCGCCAGCGGGCCGAATGCCCGTGTCTCTTCCGTCCCGTCCGGCTCGTTCAGTTCCGGCATCTCCAGCACGTCAAAGGAGGTGGGAACCCGCGTGGCGAAAACTTTGAAAATCTCCGTCTCAGATTCGGCGCCCGGCTCCTTCACAGTCGGCTCGATGTTGTTGACGAAAAACGCCTTGCCCGGGGCCACCAGCTGGTAGGGCGCCCGCTCCGGGTAGATGCGTCGGATCCCGAACCGCGCCGAAAGCGAGAATGCCGTCACATAGAGATTCTCAGAGCTGTTGTTCCGAACTGTGATCCAGAGCTTGCGCCCCGGCGGCAGCACACCGTCCTGTCCCAGCGGCTCCCCATCCCTGGGAAATGTCAGGCTCGCACGTGTGTAAGTCTGCACGTCAACGCTCAACGCCTCTTCCATCAGTGCCATCGGCGATGGATTCCGCAGCGTGCGCACATTGTGAAAGGTCGCCAGATGATGCAGGTACGCAGCCGTTTGGGCCGCCCCCGCCTGCGTACGCGGCGGCCTGTCCTCCACGATCTGGACGCCGCTGCCGTCCTGGATGACGTACGTATCGTTCTCCACAGCCACGTGGAAACGCGTAAATCCATCCTGCGTGCTTCGTCCCACCGCGTGCAGAAACGGGGAAGAAGGCGCCGTCGTCAACTCCGCCAGCACAAACGGGTCCGCGCTGGTCACCTCGTACATCAACCTCTGGTATCCGTACGCCGTCACCTTCACCCTGGCAGGCAGGCTGAACTCGGTGTGGCGCACACCTTTGATCAGCGCGTATGACGAATCGACTCTGGTGTCGATCACCTCGCCGTGGCCAAGCCCCCGGCCCGCCAGCGCTTCACTGCCTGCCGGGAAAAGCTCCACATGGCTGCCCGGCGTCAGACCGACCGCCGCGCCGCCGCCGATGCGAATGATCACGTCATTTCCTGCATCACCCGCCTCTTTGGCACTGATCACGTTCAGATAGGAGCCGGCATACGGCGTCAGCTCCCCGAAGACCGCACGGTTGCCCGGGCCCTCCAACTGCGGCAGCTGCCTCGCATAAACGCTGTGGACCTGGGTTTGCACCGAGTCGTGCACCTCCCGCCAGGTCATCTGTGGATGCAGCTCCTGCAGTTTCTGCAATAGAAAGTGGGTCATCGCCCCGTACCAGGCGCCGTTGGTCGGCGAACGGTACTCGTGGCTCATCTCCTCATCCCGGCAACCGGCCAGCAGCACGTGCTCGCTGCCCAGCTTCCCCGACCAGTGGCGGCTGGCAACCGTCCTTGCCCCCGACGCTTCCATCAAAACCGTGCCCGCAGGCCGCGCCCGCCGGTCCGCCGCCGTCCGCCGCACCGGCACAATCGCCCGCGTGCCCGAACCGGCATGGCAGCAGTCCAGCACCACGGTAACCTTCGCGCCTCTCTCTTCGGCCGCCGCGATCAGCGCCGCCAGCTCCTTGTCCAATATATCGTAGACCGGCCTGCCCCTGTCATCCGTAGTACGGCTGTCGCTTGGCACCAGCGTCTCGTCGTACCCGTCCGGCTCATTCGGGTCCGAAGAGATCGCCTGAGAGCCGTGCCCGCTGTAATGGAAAAACAGCTGGTCGCCGGTTCTGGCCTGCTCAATCAGCCACCGCCAGCCGTCAATGATGTTCTGCCTGGAGGGAAGCTTCTCGTCCGGTTCCGCCCCTGTCGAAGTCAGCAGCCGTATATTCTCAGTCGGCACACCCAGCCGCTGGGTCAGAAACCCGTAAATCGCCCTGGCATCGTTGGCGCAACCGCCCAAATCGGAGATCACACTGCTTCGGTAATGATTGATTCCGACAACCACAGCAAACAACCGCGGAGACAACATTCGCAATCCCTATAGACAAGTGAGACACGCTACTACTTAGCGAAAAGCGAGCGGACAGTTGATGGGAAATAGTACGATCTTAGCACACTGACGGCACAATGAATAACCGGATTCTGCAGAAAATACTCCGTCCATCTGTCGACAGATCGGGTAATCCAGTCGTATCGAAATCTCAAATTGGATTCAGGTGGACTGGGCGGACAGTGCAGGGCTTTACTGTTTCTGCCGTTCTTACTGGTGTTTCAGAGGATACATTCAGTCAGTGGGGAAGATTGTCCGAATTTACAAGCGAGGAAGTTTCCTGAGGATAGGACGCGATGACTGCATGAGCCTTGCTTCGCTAATATCGAATCTGAAGCTGGTGTTCGGGAACTGTTTCGGCCTTTCTACGCAGTACAACCTTTTCAGGGAACCGTGTACGTACTCGCTGCAGGAGCGAAACCGGATCGGGATCATGATCGACAAGTCTGCCATCACAGATCGCCACGAATTGACCTAGGTGGGTCAATACCAGTTCTGGGTATAGCTCCTTATATGTCTCAACATTCTGATTCATCACCGACCGGCTAGGATTAACTGGAATTGGCGAAAAAGTGCGGGTTACTGCTTCCAGGAGTACATCCGTTATGTCACGTTCCGTGGTTACAGCCAGCTCTTCTACCTGCCTATAAGCCTCCTCCGGAACATCCAGTACAACCTGTGTGCCCATATTGCCTTACTCCTGTAAAAGCAGGCTGTCTGTCCGTCGGATGCCCAAGGCAAGGGTGCATCCCCAAAGAGGGACGAACTTCCCTATACCTCGGACAGCACCGAAGCCGCACCAATCTCGCGCTCAACTCTCAGTAGTTGCCCCGTCTCTGACCACTGACCACTGCATTTCTGGGCGGTCGGGCCTAGTCGGCCCTCCCTTGTGCGGGGGCTCCGCCCCCGCAACGCCCCCCCTAATGCCTCATCGACCGGGTGTCGATATTCGTAACAGGTGCCTAATCGAAGGTGTCCAGCCAGACCACGTCCCGCCAGTCCCATCAGATCCCGGCAGGTGCCGGCCTCATGTCTGCCCTCGCACCCTCCCCAACTGACGGATTCCACCGTACGGCCAGGTCAGGCACCCGCACTGTGTCTCTCCCAAAGCTGGTAAACAGTTTCAGCCACCGCTTGCACCGATTCCCCGCCAGACTGTTCCCACCCCAAAACAGGGATGCACCCCAGGGCAGGCCGCCATTGACAAACAAATGAACAGGGCAGGTGCCGGAGCGTGAACGTCCAACCCGTTAACTCGGAATCGGACGTTCCACCGAAACGCTGTCTGTCTCGTTGCTCCAACTCCCTGCCCTGAGCTTACCACCCAGTCGTGGCCGCACCAACCCTCATTCGCCCCGCGTCGACCTCCCCTGCTCAAACCACGCCGGCGGCTCAGGCAACGACGCCGCTAGAATCTCGCCGAACTCCTGCCCCTGCCGCGTCTCAGTCAGACCGCCCAGCAGCGCAAACTCCTCCTCAATCGCTTTCCTCCGCCCCTGCGCGTCATCCAGGCGCTCCGCCGAGTTCTCGCCCGCCAGCGCCACCAGCAGCGCCAGGCGACGGATCGGCGCAACATCCTCCCAGGCCACAGGACTCTCCGAATCCAGCGTCCACATCTGCGTCTGCGGCTCGCCGCTGCCCGGATGGTGCCAGCGCAACGCCAGCGTACCCAGCGGCCCCGCCGCCCCCGGCCGCGCCTTCAGCCGGTAGACGACCGTGTTCTCCTGGCCCACGTGCAACTCCGCGAAATCCTCTTCATCATCCTCAAACGACTCATTCGCGGCCGCACGGTTTAGATAACCGACCAGGCGCCACGTCTCGACCGTCTCTGCATCCCAGGACACCTGCGCACGCGCCTCGTCCGCCGCCGGGCTGAGCAGCTGGGCAAATGAGTCCGCTGCCAGCAGCCCCTGCGCCTCCTCTGGCGAGTACACATACCGGTACCAGCCGTCGCCGTCGTTGCTCACCTGCTCCAGCAGATCGTCATTGTAGTTCGCAATGCCCACGCCCACCGCGACCAGCCGGATCGGGTTGGCCTCTGCCCGCTGCCCGCCCAGAGACGCGATGATCGACTCCGCCCGCGTGTCCCCTACGTTGGCAACACCGTCGCTGATGAAGAAAACGTAATGCAGCGCTTCAGGGTCCTGTCGCCGCCCCTCCAGCGCCAGCTCGTAACCCTTCCTGAGACCGGCCTCCGCGTTCGTGCTCCCGTTAGGGCGGAATCCGCGCAGCGATCCGGCCAGCGCCGGGTCGTCAGGAGTCGCGTGCCGGACCGTGTACTCGCCAAGAACGACACTGGAAAACTGCACGAGCGAAATGCGGTCCTCAGTCGACAAACGTCTGATCAGCGCTTCGACGAGCGTACGCGCCGTTTCCAGCTTGTTGTCCTCTTCCATCGAACCGGAAGCATCCAGGACCACCGAGACAAAACGTCGGGTTGGCATCTCCGCCGGCGCAGCCGCGCTGAGCCCCATCAGCGCCAGCCAGGAATCCGGGTCCAGGGGATCCCTCGTCACGGTCAAATCGAGTTGGAATGTCTCCTCTCCTTCGGGCCGCTCGTAGTCCCAACGCAGCGCGTTCAGCCACTCCTCAACCCGCACGTCGTCCGGTTCCAGAATGTAGCCCTGCCGCGCCAGCGCAAGCGACCGCCGCCAGGAAGCATCGTCCGCATCCAGGCCAAAGGTCGATGTCGTTTCCAGGCTTGTGGGAACCACCGGCGGCAGCTGCGCCTCCGGTTGGCGTCCCCGCCGGTCACCCCGTCCCGAATGAGGAGAGGGTCGCCCCGGGCTGGAGGCCGCAGGGGCAGATTGCATCGCCACCTGCCCGCTCGAGGCCCGCCTGCTCGAACTCGGAACCGCGGCCTGCTCCGCGTTCTCCGCCGGCGCCGTCGCCGCCGCGCAGCCGGCCATAAGAAGCACCAACAGACCCAGGAGTGGGACATGCCAACTGCGTTTAAGATTTCTCCAACCGCACTCGCGGTTCATTGGTCTGTTTCTGGTCGCACGGTCGACACAATGTACCATCATTGCCCTCCTTGTCGTTATCGACCCCTCCGTCTTTCGACCGATTGCGTCGAGTCAGAGGAGACGCGCACATGGTTCTATGCAGTTGTCTAAGGGGTTCTCCGGCGGCCCGATAACTGCATCCAATGTGGCCCGCCTGACAACTGTACGGCCCAGTGCAACAATATGTTTCCCGATCCTGGCTATTTTGCCTGAATTTGTGTTCTGTGGAGGGTATTCTGGCTCACCTGCGCCGGCCCGTGCAACCGGTTTCGCTGCAGGTGCTTTCGAAGCGCCCGGAGAGGAAGCTACTTCATGCTACGCCGTTCTGTCTTGAAGGAGAAAACTTTTACCACTATCCACTACAGTCTGGTCCCGCCTCAATCGCTGTCAGTAGTGTACGCAAACAACGGGTCCCAACCTGCCGGCCCGTCCGGCAGCAGGTCAAACAGGTGCCACACGCCGCAATACAGATCACCCGGCCCGAACGAGTCCTTCGCGACCCGCACGATTGTGCCGTCCTCGTTCTTGCGAAAGACCGAAACACCCGGCTGGTATCCCGACAGAAACGCCTCCTCCTCCCACCGGAAGCCCATATCCTCAATAAACGTTGTACCCTCCGCCGAATACATCGGGAACCGCCAGCCTCGCCTACTCGCAAATGCCTGCTGCACTTCGGGACTGTCAGGCGAGACCACCACAAACGCCGCCCGGCTCTGCAAATGCTCCCACTCGCCGTTGAACCCGTCGGCCCACATCGTGCAGTTCGAGCAGCCGGTCCCCATGTTGTGAACCAAAATGAGATCATCCCCGTCGCTGAAAAGCTCCGAGAGCCTCACGAGCCCCTCCGCGCCATTCAGTTCGTAATCTCGGACAGGCTCAGGCGGTAACTTTCGTCGCAGCTTCACCAGCCTGCGTCGAGCCCGGTCGAGCTCCTCCTGGACGGCCGCGATCTCCCTCTCCAACTCTGACCTGCTCTCTGACACGTCATCCTCCCCGGTCTGGCAATTCTTAGTGACTCTCTATCCGATCCCCGGCGTACTTGGATGTTCGGGTCTGATCCTCAAGCTGTTGTAGCTCCGGGAAACTGTCCTCTCTTTTGGAGCTCAGTTGGGCGAACTTTCTGGCCTGGGGCACAACTCTGCTGTCAAATGAGCCTACAGAGTCGTTAAAAGCAAGTACCGCCCTCTTCAGTCGATTGCCAACTTCTTGGTAGCGGCTTATGAAAATCATCATCCGATTGTGCAGCTCTACTCCTTCCTTCAGTATCACTTCGGCACTCTCGGCGATGCGGTGGCGCTGCCACCCGTTGGCGACCGACCACAACAGAGAAATCAGCGATGCCGGCGTGGCGATAGCTACCCTCTTGCTCATCGCGTACTCGATCAGCTCCGGATTGGCGTTCAGCGCCGCCCCCAGAAACTGGTCTCCGGGAACGAACATCACCACGAATCCCAACGAGCCTTCCACCTTCGTGCCATAGTCCTTCTTCGCCAGATCGTCTACTTGCGCCTTCAGGGCGCTGGCGTGCCGTTTCAGTGAGCTGTCCCTTGCCTCCCTGTCCTCCGCCTCTTGCGCATCCATGAACGCAGCCGTAGAAGTCTTGGCATCGATGACCACCGTCCGTTGTTCCGGCAACCGCACCGTCAGATCGGGTCTGCTCTGGGAATCCCCAATCGCGGCCTGTTCCCTGAAGTCGCAGTACTCCTCCATCCCCGCCAGTTCGACCACCCGGCGCAGCTGCACCTCGCCCCAGTTGCCAATCTGCCTGTTGTCGGTCAGCGCGCTCGACAGCTTGCCGGTCTCGGCCGCAAGATTCTCGCTCCGCTGCGCCAGCAGATTAATCTGCGGGTTGAGTTTCTCATAGTTCTGAGTAAGCGGTTTCACCAACGCTTCAAACTGTTCATGACGCTGCTTGAAATCCCCTTTGGCCGCCTCCAGCGTCCTGCCCAGATTCTCCTGCGCCAAATCCATAAACTGGGAATTGTTCGCCTTCAAAGCCTGGCTGGCAGTGGCCTGGAATCTCTCATTCAACTGTTCCTTGGCCATCTCCACGATTTTCTCGGCACTATTGCTTTGCTCCAATTGACCTTTCAATCCAGCGTTCTCTTCCCGTAGCGAGGCTTTCTCCTTCACCCAATCTGCCTCCATCCCCGCCAACCTGCTTTTGGCGCGCGACCCCTGCACGAGCCAAATGGCCACGCCCCCCAAGAGGCACCCCACCACGATGCCAACAATGACTTCAACCATGCTTCCCATCTGCCACTCCTCACTTATACGTTATTCAGCCTTTGGGAAACGTTACAACCATGCCTTGTCACGAGTCCCATCAGGTCAAGGTTCAGACACGCGTACTTCCCCAATTCGGAGCGACGCACTCACGCACTCGCCCTCCGATCAGCCACAGCCCGCACCAGCGCCGGCAGCACCTCCCCGCTCTTGCCCTGCAGAAAAACGTCCGCAATCGACGAGATAGGACCCGGCTCCGGGTTCACGTCAATAACCGTTGCCCCTGCCTGCCTGGCGACCAACGGCAACTGCGACGCAGGATACACCAACCCGCTCGTGCCCACCACGAGCATCACACTGCAGCGATGCGAAGCCGTCGCCGCCTCTTCCACCGCATCCCAGGGCAGACTCTCCCCGAACCACACCACATCCGGCCGCACCAGCTCACTGCACACCCCGCACGCGGGCGGCAAATCTGCCCCGCGCTGCTCTGCCGTCAGATGGTGCGGCGCAGCGCAAGATGCGCACCGGAAACTGAACAGACTGCCATGCAGGTGAAGCACGTCCACGCTTCCCGCCTGCTCGTGCAGATCATCCACATTCTGCGTCACCAGCAAGAAACCTTCGCATAGTCTAGCCAGCTCCGCCAGCGCATGATGCCCTAGATTCGGCGACGCCGCTTCCAACTGCTCCAACCGCCACATATACCAGCGCCACACCAGACCCGGGTCCCGCTTAAACCCCTCTGGTGTGGCCAGTTCCTCCGCATCAAATCGGCTCCACAAACCGGTCTGTGAGTCCCGAAAAGTAGGCACCCCCGACTCCGCACTCACCCCGGCCCCCGTCAAACACACAACCGCAGAATCTGCCGGAATAAACTGCGCAGCCCTAACGATATCCTCTCTCATACCCCCCCATCCGCCCCACCCCAAACCTCTGCCGTGACACCAACCACTGACCACTGACTACTGACTACTGCAGTCTCACGCCCCGAAACGCTTCAGCCTACCCGCATGCGCCATCGCCTGCGGGATCAGCGTCGTCGCATGGCACAGCCCCAACTGACCGCCCGCGCAGGCCCGTTCACCGAAGCTCCGGCTCGCATCCGGCATCGCACGCGGGCTCCACAGCAGTGTCGGCACCGGATGCCAGCTATGACTCCGCAGCACCGCCGGCGTACTGTGGTCCCCCGTCACGATCAGCGCTCCCGGCCCCAGCTCCACTATACGCGGAATCTCCGCGTCCACCGCCTCGATCTCACGCACCTTGGCCCTGAAGTCCCCGTCCTCCCCGTAACTGTCCGTCTTCTTGACGTGAACAAAGAAAAAATCGTAACTGTCCCACGCCTCGACCAGCGCGTCGACCTCATGCCGCGGGCGCTCCCCCTCAAACTGGATAGCCTCCATCCCCACCAAACTGGCCACCCCTCGGTACATCGGATAGACCGCGATCGCCCCCGCCCGCATCCCGAAAATGTCGGGAAACAGCGGCAGCCCCGGGTCCTGCGCAAGGCCCCGCAGATTCAGGCTGTTCGCCCGCGCCTCGTCCGCCAGCACTTCACGCGCGTGCGCCGCCCACCGGTTCACCAGCTCAGCCGTACGCGCGCCCTCGCTGCTCCCGCTCTCGTCCCGCACCGGCAACGGCATTCGCCCCACAGCCAGTGGGTCCGTGTCCGTCAGACTGCCTCCCAACCCCTCGCCCCGCAACACGAACACAAAGCGATACTCCTGCACCGGCTCGACGAAAACCTCACAGTCCTCGAACAACCCGGCGCTCGCCTCACGTAGCTTCTCCGTCAGCCGGATGCACTCCTCCGTCGCGATCCGTCCCGCCCGCCGGTCCGTGATCAGCCCGTCGCCGTCGACCGAAGCAAAGTTGCCCCGCGCAGCCACGTCGCTGGCCTGCAGCGGGAACCCGATCCCCAGCGCCTCCAGAACCCCGCGCCCGATCACGTACCGCAACGGATCGTAACCGAACAGGCTCAGATGCGCCGGCCCGCTCCCCGGTTCGATACCGGGCCGGATCGGAACGCTCAGTCCCAGCGACCCGGAAACGGCCAGCGCATCCAAATTGGGGGTATGCGCCATCTCCAATTCGGTCTTTCCCCCCAGCGAATCCGGCAGCCCGCCCAAGCCATCCATAACCAGCACGACGATCTTGCCGCCGTCCTGTCTCAGGTCACGCATCAGATCAAATTCTGTGAATGGAGACGTCATCGTCTGACTCCTTCTCTATGTGGAGGGTTCTGCAAGGAGAAAACTCAGGTGGGAGGATCCAGAGGAAGCGCTGCGGAGGTGGCGGTATATCTCTCACTTCTCACTTCTCACTTCTTTTCACTCGCTCCTCCACACCGTCTTCATACAGATAACAGGCCACGGTGTGATCGCCTTCAATTTGGATGAGCGGCGGCTGTCTTTCAAGGCAGACGTCCATCCCATGCGGGCAGCGCGGGTAGAAGCGGCAGCCGCCGGCGGTCCCTTCCCCGTCCTGCATGCGCATCGTCTCCTCGGCCGGCAATCGAATATCCGTATCCCACTTGACCTTCGGGTCCGGCACCGGGATCGAATTGATCAGCTCCTGCACGTACGGGTGCTGCGGGTTCTCGATGATCCTGCCCGTATCCCCCGTTTCCGCCGTGATTCCCTGAAACAGGACGATCATGTTGTCGCCGATCTGGTACGCCGTCGACAGGTCGTGCGTGATGTACAAAAAGGAGATCCCGTGCTCGTCGCGCAGCCGCAGCATGATATCCAAGATCATCGCCCGCAGCGAAGCGTCCACCGCCGAAACCGGCTCGTCCGCCACAATCAGTCGCGGGCGCAAAAGATAAGCCCGCGCCACCATCACCCGCTGCCGCTGTCCGCCGCTCAACTGGTGCGGGTACTTCTCCAGGATCTCATCTCCCCGCAGTCCGACCACGTTGAGCGCGTCCTCGATCAACTCTCGCCTCTCTGCCTTGTCCCGCGCCAGGGCAAAGTGGCGCATCACCAAATTGAACGTGTGCTGAATGCGAAAGAAGGGGTTGAAGACCTCATACGGGTCCTGGAAGATGGCCTGGACCTCCTGGCGGTAGGTCATCCGCTGCCGCCGATCCATATGCGCGATGTCAACGCCCTTGTAGAGGATCTGCCCTTGCGTCGGTGTGATGAAGCCGAGCACAAGATTGGCGAGGGTGGTCTTGCCGCTGCCGCTCTCGCCCGCGATCGTCGTGATCTGCGCCGGCGACTCATGCAGGTCGAGGCTGAACGAGTCCAGCGCCACCAACGGCGGCTGCGAGCTCAGAAAGCCGCCGCCAAACGCCATCGTGGCCTCCCTGATCTGGAGAAGCGGTTCCGCCCTGGCTGTCTGCGTCATGCCTCTTCCAGCTCGATCAGAGAATGGCGCTCCGGCTCGTAAAGCCAGCACGCCACAAGGTGGTCATCCTCTCTCTCCACCAGCTCCGGCCTGCGTTCTCGGCAAATCTGCTCCACGTGCTGGCAGCGGAACTGGTAAATGCAGCCGGGCGGCGGGTTGCGCAGGTCGTGAGTCAACCCTTCCGTCACGTTTAGCGGCTTACGCTCTTTGATCGATGGGATCGACTCGATCAGCAGCTGCGTGTACGGGTGCAGCGGCTCCGAGAAGGCCGATTCCACCGGCGCCACCTCGACCAGATTGCCGGCGTACATGACCGCGATGCGGTCCACCAGCTGCGCCTGCAAGCCCATGTCATGGCCGATCATCACCATCGAAACGCCCAGCCGCTCCTTCACCTCCAGCAGCGTCTGCGCCACCACCCGCTGCACCACCACGTCCAGCGCACTCGTCGGCTCGTCCGCGATGATCACCTGCGGGTTGAGCGCAATCGACATCGCAATGCACACCCGCTGCTTCATACCGCCGCTCAACTCATGCGGGTACATGTCGATAACCCGCTCCGGCAGCCCCACGTCGTTCAGCAGACCGAGAATACGCGCCTCAAGTTCCAACCGGCCTACGTTCTCGTGCGCCAGGATCGCGTCCGCCATCTGCTCCCGGATCGGCGTGACCGGGTTGAGCGAGTTCATGGCGCCTTGAGGCACCAGCGCCAGATCGCGCCAGCGCACCTCGCGCAGCTCTCTGCCCGAAAGACTGACCAGGTCCTGGTCCTCAATCCGCACCGCCCCCTGCACAATCCGGCCCGGCGGCTGCACGACCTGCAGGATCGCCATCGCCACCGTCGTCTTGCCGCAGCCCGACTCACCCACCAGCCCCAGGATCTCGCCCTTGCGCACACTGAAGTCGACACCGTTGGCGGCAATGACCTCCCCGCGCGGCGTGAAATAATGGACGTGAAGATCGTCCACCTCAAGGGCTGCATCCGCCCCGCCCCCAATCCCGCCATCCCCGTGTACGAC
>WTGY01000086.1 GCA_011523365.1 Caldilineaceae bacterium | reverse complement strand
ACAAGGGAGGGCCGAATAGGCCCGACCGCCCGGAACTGCAGTAGTCAGTAGTCAGAGAGGGGGTTTCCGCTGCCGGAGATTGGAACGGGAACTGACCGCGGCTTGGTTGTGGCCCCGAGGTATGGCGAGAGTTCGCCCCAGATTGGATGCGCCCCCTTTTTCCCACTCCGTTTGTTGATGATATGTTGTACACTATAATGAAACCCGAAATTGGTAGATACAGTGAGCGAATCTGAATCCTGGCATGGACACTCCCAGTAGAACTTTACAGTTGATCGAGAAGGGCGGGGTGGTACCGGTGGTGCGGCTGCCGGACCTGGCGGGGACCGTTGAGCTGGCGCGGGCGCTGCTGGGCGGCGGGGTGACGGCGTTCGAGCTGACGATGACGAGCCCGGGGGCGTTGGATGCGCTCACGCTGCTGCGGGAGCAGGTACCGGCTTTTGCTCAGGGTGCGGCGGCGCTGGGTATGGGGTCGGTGCTGGACCGGAAGATGGCGGCGGAGGCGATCGCAAGGGGCGCGCAGTTTGTGGTGGCGCCGACGCTGGACCTGCCCACGGTGACCTATTGCGCCGGGCTCGGTGTGCCGGTTATGCCGGGTGCTTTTACGCCGACGGAGGTGCAGACGGCGTGGCAGGCGGGCGCGGCGGTGGTGAAGGTATTTCCGGCGACCAAGCTCGGGCCGGGATACTTTCAGGACATACTGGCGCCGTTGCCGCACCTGAAGCTGATGCCGACGGGCGGTGTTGACCTGGAGAACGCGGGCAGTTTTGTGCGTGCGGGCGCAGTGGCGGTGGGGGTCGGCAGTGCGCTGGTACGCAAGGCGTGGGTGGCGAACGGAAACTGGCAGGCGATAACGGAGCAGGCTCGCAGGTTTGTGGCAGCCGTAGGGGAGGCGCGGGCGGAGAAATGAGCGGGTTTGACGTAGTCACTCTGGGCGAGACGCTGCTGCGCATGGCGCCGCCGGGACAGTTGCGCATTGAACAGGCGGCATACTTCGAGCTGGAGGCGGGGGGCACGGAATCGAACACGGCGGTAGCGCTGGCGCGGCTGGGTGTGCGAACCACGTGGATTTCGCGCCTGCCGGAGAATGCGCTGGGACGGCGGATCGCGCGCACGCTGATGGGACACGGCGTGGACACGTCTCACGTGGTCTGGGCAGATGGCGAGCGGTTGGGGACGTTTTTTGTGGAGTTCGGCGACGGCGCGCGGGCTACTTCGATCATTTACGACCGGGCCAATTCGGCGGCGAGCCGCATGACAGCGGATGAACTGCCGGAGGCGCTTTTCTGCGAGACGGGCGGGCGGCATCTGCACCTGACGGGTATCACGCTTGCGATCAGCGGCAGCTCGGCGGCGACGGCCTGGCGGGCATTGGAGCTGGCGCAGGCGGCCGGCTGGAGCGTGAGCTTCGATTTCAACTACCGGTCCATGCTTTGGACTCCGGAGGCGTCACGCAAAGGTTGTCACCCTTTTGCCGAGAAGGCGGACATCGTATTTGCGCCGATTCGAGATGCGCAGACGCACTACGGTCTGCCGGAAGAGATCACTGCGGAGGAGGCGCTGGCCGCGCTCAGGGAGCAGTTCCCGCAGGCGACGGTCATTCTGACGTTGGGCGCTGACGGTTCGATTGCGGCGGTACCGGGGCAGGCGCCGATCCGCCAGCCAATCTTTCCGGGGGGAGGAACGATCGGGCGCATCGGCGCAGGGGATGCATTCACTGCGGGCGTACTCTACCGTTACCTTCATCACGGGGGAGAGGCGTGGCTGGCCGACGCACTGAGTTGGGGCGCGGCGGCGGCGGCGATGAAGTATACGATTCCCGGTGACATGGGACTGTTTGAGAGGGAGGAGGTGGCCGCGCTGGCGGAAGGCGACGGCTATTCGGACGACGTCAGGCGATAGGGATCGCAAGCGCGAGGGGAAGGAGGAGCGCCGGCGGTAGGAGCAGATCCTGATTTCGTTTTCTTCGCCCGGGCCGCAGCCGGCTGGCGGCCGATGGAACCGGTGGTCGGGGCCGCCTCCTCGTTGCCGGAGCGGGCCACGGATGGTGGAAAACAGATCGCTGGAAAGCTACTATCAGATATTGGGTGTTCAGCCCAACGCTTCGCAGGAGGTGCTTGACGCGGCCTACAGGCGCCAGGTGCGTCTGCATACGGGGGAATACCTGGACGACGCTGCCCTTATCGCGGGGCCGGAACCGTCGGACCCAATTCTGGCGA
Source organism: Caldilineaceae bacterium (assembly GCA_011523365.1). GTDB lineage: Bacteria > Chloroflexota > Anaerolineae > Caldilineales > Caldilineaceae > Bin5. The sequence continues at coordinate 7,717 of WTGY01000086.1, read as the reverse complement.
AGGTCGATGAGGCGTACCGGCTTCTTTCCAATCCTCTGAAGCGCTGGACGCACGACGAGGCGTTAAAGGAAGCGCGGCAGGTTCCTCTGACTGAGGAGGAGTTAGAGGTTGCCCGCAAGCGAATCGAACCTCCGGACGCGTGGCTTTCGTACCAGCGCCTGGAGAACGGTTCGATCTATATACGGGTGGGCTGGGCGCAGGATTTCACGGCGATACACGAAGCGGTCAGTGCGGCGATTCCGGAGACGGGGCGCACGTACAATGCCAGGCTGAATGAGTGGCGCGTTGACCCCAGATACGAGCCCGAACTGGCGGCAGTTTTCGTGAATTTCGAACGGGCGGACGTACAGCGACCGCCGCGGCTGGCAGGCCCTACCTACCAGGGACCGGCTTATACACCGGCCCCGCCACATGTCCCCCAGGGGTGGAGGGGCTGGCCGTTCGTAATCATCGGCGGGCTCATAATTGCGATCATCGGCGCGGTGCTGTTTCCGGCCAACCGGGGGGAGTCCGTCTCTGCGGGGGCGACGGCGACTGCTCTGGCGTTTATCAGTTCGTACGAGCCTCTGGAGAGCGACTTTGACGCCGCGGGCACGGGTACGCAATCTGGGATGACCGGGGCACTGCTGCATCCGTCGGTCAATTTGCGTGGGCGGCCAGATGTTTCAGCCCCTGTACTGAAGCTGCTCACGAACGACCAGACGTATCTAGTCATCGGCCGGTTGGAGAATGGCAGTTGGTATGTTGCTACAACCGGCGATAATACGGGCTGGATTGCCGCCTGGACGATCGGCGTTGACGGAGATCCGTTGAGTCTGCCTGTTTTTGGTGAAAACGATGCGTTGCCGCAGGGGGCGGACTCGGACAGTGCAGAAGGCGACTCTGAATAGGAAGTAGCCGGCAGTTCATTCCCAAAAGCGAATTCGGATGAAAATCGCTTCTTTCGTTTTCGCGGGGGAGTGGATAGAATAGTTATATCGTAGCAGGACTGAAGCGAGAGAGGAGTTGATAGAGAGAACGAATCTCTAATTCCTCTCTTATTTTTGTTTCTTCGAAACGTAAGCAGAAGCTGAGAGATGAGAGGGTCGGACAGACAACCTGGATGGTACGGCCGCCTTCGCGGTGCAGGCAGGCGCGCAGGTCTGTTGTCGCGCGGGGTGCTGCTGGTGGCACTGATCGTAACGGGCTTCACTGTTTATCGCTTGTCCCGCGATAGTTCGACGGCAGACCAAGCAGTTGCGCTGGCGCAGCAAGGGGGCGAAGAGCGCGCGGCTACAGCGACACCGGAGGCAACGCCGGACAGCGCCCGGCAGGCTGTGACGGGTACAAGCCAATCGAGTGTACAGGGGCGGGGCGACGCCGCCGCACCGGTTGCGGACGCGGGACTTGTGCGGCCGTACACGGTCGACAGTGGCCTGGATTACGTCTACACGGCGAGGATGGGGGAGCAGTGGTCTGTGATCGCCGGGAGATTCGATTTGGCCGTAGACCAGCTGAAAGAGGCCAATTCGGAGCTGTGGATGCTGCGGGGCGAGGCGATTCGAGCGGGCGACCAGCTTGCCATTCCCGGTCTCGGTGCGGATGCCGCGGTTCAGCCCGAGGTTTATGAAGTGCAGGCGGGAGATACGTGGGAGAGGATAGCCGGCAGGTATTCGGTCACCTATCTTGATCTGCTGCTGGACAATTTCAGCCTGTGGGCATTGCGGGGTGTTGAGATTCAGGCCGGCGACGAGATAGCGGTCCGACATCTGCCGGGCGAGGTGCGCAACGTGGGGGCAGCGCGCGGATGGGCCGGCGGACCGCCCGTTCTAGCCTCTTCGTATGTCGCGGCGAGAGAAGAGAGGGACCGGGCACAGACCACAGCCAACGAGTTGGGAACATATACCGTTCAACCAGGAGATACATGGGAGAGCGTTGCGGAAGACACGGGTATCAATGTAGAGGCGTTGAAGGAGGTAAACGGCGAGTTCAGTGGACGAGCGCTGCAGTCCGGAGATGTCTTGCGCATCGCGTGGATACTGCACGTGGCGCTGATGTTTCGCCAGGTTGAGGGAAACGGCGTCCGAAGCGCGTCGGATTTGAGCAACCTTCCCGAAGCGGAGCGGGCCGAGCTGGCGGCGCGGGGACTGACTGTGTACAAGGAGCAGTACTGCGGCGTCTGTCACCAGCTGGAAAGCGCGGGGACGAGGGGCATATTCGGGCCAACGCACGGTGAGATGGTGGAGATGGCCGCCGCCCAGCTAGAGGATCCAGCCTACAGCGGCGACGCGACCGACGTGTATACCTACCTGTACGAGAGTATCATCGAGCCGGATAAGTACTATGTCGAGGGATATGCGCTGAGTCCTCACAAGATGCCGTCCTATCGCCATATACCTGAGGAAGACCTGGAAGCGCTTATCGTCTTCCTGGCGGGCGAGTAAGTGCCCGGCAGGGGCTGTGCCGGGCTTGTTCTGTTGCAGGAAAGACCTGTTCGAAATGCGTTTGTGCGCCCCACGGTTGTCTGCGCCAATAAGACGCGGCGCCGGGGAGGAGGAGTCAATTGAAAGTTAACCGATTGTTCGTCAACAGCATTCTGGGCGTGGTGGTTGTGTCGGTGCTGTGGATCGCGTCGGGCAGCGCGATGGCGCAGGAACGGGAGAGCGGCGGCACGGTGATCGTGGAGGGCCTGAACGGGCCCCAGGGCGTACTGGTCATCGATGACGGCAGTGTTTGGGTCATTGACGTAGGACTGGGCGGCGACGAGGAAGTCGAGGTGGGGGGCCTCGATCCTAACACGAACGAAATCATCAGGGCGACCTATGGGAATACGTCTCGAGTCATGCGCGTTATACCCGGCGGCCAGCCTCAACTGGTGGCGACACTGCCATCGATTTTTCTAGGCAGCGACATCGTTGGGGGGGCCCGGCTGGCGCTCCTGAACAACGAAATGTACGCCACGGCGGGCGTCTGGCAAGGTGTGGCCAGCGAGGAGGCGTTGCCGGACACGGCGGCAGTATTGCGTGTGTTGCAGGGCTCAGTACTGGAGGTCGTACCGTTATGGAAGCTGGAAAAGGAGCTCAACCCGGACGGCCATGTACTGGAATCTCATCCATATGGGTTGACCGCAGGCCCTGACGGTCTCTTATACGTGGCTGAGGCGGGTGCGAATACCCTTGTGCAGGTGGACGTAGTCAGCCAGACCGCCAAGGTAATTGCCGTATTTGATGGTATTCCCGGCCCGCTGCCGAACCCGTACCGGGGGGGCGCGCTGGAGTCGGACCCGGTGCCGACGGGCGTCACCTTTGGGGCGGACGGCCGGATCTACGTTTCGCTGCTGCCGGGCTTTCCCTTTCTGCCTGGGTCGGCGAAGGTCGTTGTGGTCGATCCGGTCACGGGCGGCGCTGAGGACTACGCCACCGATCTGACGATGTTGACGGACTTACGTACCGGCCCTGACGGCGAGCTGTATGCGGTTCGCTTCGGCATCTTCACGGACGAAGGCCCTATCCCCAACAGCGGGGCGGTGATCCGAGTGGGCGAGGGGGAATCCTCGCAGGATGTAGTCACCGGGCTGCCTTTCCCCACATCGGTTGACTTCGATATCAACGGGAATGCGTTTGTGACCATCAATGGCGCCAGCGTAGGCGAACCGGGCCGCGGCAAGGTGATCCGCTTTGAAGGGGTAGCAGTGCAGAGTGCGCCTTCGATTCGCTTTGTCGAGAGCGCGACGGTGAGCCAGCAGGAGCCGGAGTTCGTGACCGGTTGCGACAGCCTGCCCAGCCATGAGGCGGTGAAGGCGGCGCTGGAGCGGGTTGTGGCAGGCGGCAACAATGGCGGACTGGGAAATCACATGTGGGCGACTGTGGTGGACCGAGACGGGGTGGTCTGCGCTATCGCATTTTCCGGCTCCAATAGGGGTTCGCAGTGGCCGGGCGGCCGGGTCCTTTCCGTACAGAAGGCAAATTCAGCCAATGCATTCAGTTTGACGCAACTTTCCTTTTCTACGAGCAATCTGTATGCGGCGACACAGCCGGGCGGGAACCTGTACGGGTTGCAGGGCAGCGCGCCCCTGGACACTGCGAAAGCCTACGCGGGGCCTGCCAGCGACTACGGCCAGGCAGGGGACCCACTGGTAGGTGAGAGGGCGGGCGGCTGGAGCCGCTCAGGTGGCGGGCTTTCTCTCTATAGCGCGGGCGGCAGCCTGGTGGGAGCGATTGGTATAGGCGGAGACACACCTTGCGCCGACCATATCGTCGCCTGGAAGGTACGCGATGCACTTCAGTTGGATTTCATTCCGGCGGGGGTGAGCCCCAGCGCCGACGACAATATTATTTTTGATTTGCAGGCAAACGGGTCAAGCCTCAGCGGCTTCGGTCATCCCCGCTGCGGATTTGACGAAGAACGGTTTACAGAGAAGCTGCCGGCAGTTTTTCCGATTGGGACGGTCGGGGAGGTCGGGCGGTAGCGCACAGAGCAGGTAATGGGGGACAAAAGAAGACGCGAGGACACCGAGGAAGTCTGCTCGCGCCGTACCGATTTCGTACACTCTTTTGTCTCTAACTCTGTGGCAGGCCGGCGATGAGGTCTTTCAGACTTGCAAATGTCTGGCGCGTGCTGGCGGCCTTGTCCTGCCCGCTGGCCTGCCAGTGCGTTTCGATTGTATAGGTATCGACCGGCTCGTTCTGCAGCAGAGTGAGATGGGTACGCCAGTCGGTTCCGCCGGCGCCGATGCGCGCCCAAGCGGTGAGGCCGGTGGCCTCGTCGAGGACAACTGCATCCTTGCAGTGAATATCGACAATGTGGCCTTTCACCTGCTGATAGCCAGTTGCCGGGTCTTCGCCGGCGACGAAGGCGTTGGCCGGATCCCAGATAATCTTGAGATTGGGCATCTGCACGGCGTCGAGCACGAGCCGCATGTTGCCACCGGTATTGGCGTAAAGAGAGCGGGCATTTTCCAGGGCCAGCACCAGGCCTTCGTCGTGTAACCGCTGGCAGGCGATGCGGATGCCTTTGGCGATCTTGGCCAGTGTTTCCTCATCGATACCGCCGCCGTCCGGGGAGCGGGGGGAAGGGTTGTCGCCGCCTACATCGCGGGTGAAGCCGAAGGTGCGAATGTTGGGCGCTTTGAATTTATGCGCAATGGCGATGAAGCGTTCCAGCCGATCCATGTGCTCTTGAAAGCAGGGATGGCTCTCCATCTCGTCGAGGGAGAGATCAGACAGAGAGAATGGGCGGAAGAACATTCCACAGACCAGATGGGTGCGCAGGCCGTTCTCCGTGGTGAGCCGCAGTGCCCGATCCAGCTCCTTGTCGGTCAGCTCGTGGACCTGCTTGCCCCATAGGTTGTGCAACTCTACGTAGGACATACCCTCCTCGCGGGCGATCGAACAGGCACGCGCAAAGTCCTGATCGATCTCATCGGTAACGACTCCGAATTGGTATCGTTTCATAGCGGACATATCACTCTCTCATCTGGGGATATTGTGTAGGTGTTTCGTCAACCCAAAGAGCGTTGCCGCGGTCTTGCCGCAGATCTGCTCTTTCTCCTCATCTGACAGGTGGGGATTGGCCAGCACCTCGGCCACAGGGCCGCCGATGGGCCCCATATCGAAGGGATAATCGCTGCCGATCAACACGTGATCGGCGCCGACCAAATCCACCAGATAGCGCAGGGCCAAAGGGTGAAAGGACATGCAGTCGAAGTAGACCTGTCTTAAATAGTGACCAGGTGGATGCGGAATGGCGGCGGCACACTCCTGGGAGCGCACCTTGTAGCCGTGGTCCATACGCCCTACGACATATGGAAAGACGCCGCCGGCGTGGGCAAAGATGATTTTCAGATCCGGCCATCGTTCGAGGATGCCGCCGTAAATTACCGAAGCAATGGCCAGGCCGGTTTCGGCCACCATCCCCAGCAGATTGTGCAGGTAGTAGTCCTGCATTCGCTCCTCACCTGCAGGGATATACGGGTGGACGAATACTGGCACGTTCAATTCAGCAATCGTCTCGAAAAGGGGGAAATAATCAGGATGATTCAAATTTTTCCCGGCTACATTGGAGCCGATCTGAAAGCCATGCAATCCGAGTTCATTGATCGCGCGTTTGGCTTCGGCGACGGAGGCGGCAATGTCCTGCAGCGGCACCGTCGCCAGCCCCAGGAACCGTTCGGGAAATTCGGCAACCCTTTCAGCGATGCTTTCATTCAAGCGCGATGCAAGTTCGGTGGCGGCGCCGGCCTCTGCCCAGTAAGAAAGCGTGGGCGGCGCGGAGGAGATGGCCGCCATTGAGATTTGGGCGCTGTCCATGTCGGCCAGCATCTGCTCGGCGGCGTAGAAATCCGGTGTCAGCGGGTGATCGAAGTTGCCGGGGCAAACCAGATGCTCGCGGCCATCAGTTCGACGTTCAATTGTGGATTGGAGGGTGTTTGGACCACGGGCCGCGTCCAAAAAGGCTTTGGGAAAGAAGTGGCAATGGACATCGAGGGAGAACATTTTATCAGATCTCAGCTATAGGGCTGTTGACCGTGAAACGTGGGAAGCGCCTGCTGCACTTTACGTTTCAGGCAGTATTTCTGCTGTTGAGGAAAGAGAGGCTCTCTTTCGCCAGCGCGTCAGGGCTTTCGGCCAAGGGACGCCAAATGCACGTTGCGCCTGCCAGTTCCGGGATGACGGCGTTGAAGGACTCCACCACCAGCCAGCCATCGTATTGGACATCCGCCAACGCCTGAAGTGTCCCGGTCCAATCCACCTGTCCGCTACCGACGGAACCGCGATCGTTTTCGCTGCAATGGAAATGTTTGATATGCGTACCGGCGCGGCGGATGGCGTCCGGGGTAGATTTTTCCTCGATGTGCATGTGGAAGGTGTCGAGCAGCAGGCCCACGGACGGCTGATCGACCGCATCCATCAGGCGGACACCATCCTGAACCGTATTGAGCATGAAGGTCTCGAAGCGGTTCAGCGGCTCGAGCGCGAGGATGACGCCCTCAGCAGCGGCAACAGCGCCGACCTCCTGTAGAGACCGGACACAGTTGTCAAATTCCTGACGGGTGAATCCCCGACCCCGCAGTTCGCCGACAGGCACGGCCATGGGTCCGCAAAGGAGACCGGCGCCCAGGGCTGACGCGGCGCGCACAACGTTCTGCAGCCAAGCCACCCCCTGTGTGCGGCGGTCGTCATCGATAAGACTGAGTCCCGGGGCCATGGCTGTGGAGGCGGTGCAGGCCAAGCCACTGTCCAGGCAGGCCTGGCGGATAGCGGGCAAGTCAAGGGCTGTCGGATCGAAGATGGGAAGTTCAACGCCGTTGTAACCCATTGCGCTGATGAGCGGGAAAAGGGCCATCTCGTCGGCGGTGATCCTGCCACTCCACACCATAAGATGAACACCGAGCTGGTGGCTGTGCATAGATCGTCCGTAACTACTGAGTCATGTTCCGCATGTGTGTGCTTTGTGCGGTCCGCCTGGCTCCGGGATAACGGAAGGTACTGTCAGGATTTCTGTAGCGGGTTCTTGATGGTCATCGCGGTGCCGGTTGGGCCTGATTGGGCGTTGCCTCTCCTACCTTGCCTGCGCCGGCACATACTGGGAATCTGCCAGGACGCGGGGTGGGGTGGGGGGTTTATCCCGGTCGCAGCGGGTCGTCAAGGTCATTTTGCCACACACTCGGTGCGGCGGGTGTTTTTGGAGGGGGCGTTGCGGGGGCGGAGCCCCCGCACAAGGGAGGGCCGAATAGGCC
>WTGY01000193.1 GCA_011523365.1 Caldilineaceae bacterium | reverse complement strand
CCCCGTGTACGACAGCCGGCGCCTCCCCCGCCGCCGTCCGCTCGCGCCGTGACGAGCTGAACTGCCGGATACGCGGGTTGGCGATCTCATCCAACCCGATCGTCATCAGAAAGAAGCCCACGAAAATGACCATCAAAATGAGGATCGGCGGCAGCCACCACCACACCAGCCCCCGCACCAGCGCCGCGTTGGTCGTAGCCTGGTTGATGATCAACCCTAGCGAGGGCACGCGCGTCGGGCCCAGCCCCAGCACCTCCAGCCCGGTCGCGCCTAGGATCGCTACCGATATGCCCCCGGTAAGGCTGGCCGCCAGCCACGGCAGCATGTTGGGCAGCATCTCCACAAACATGATCTCCAGCGCCGGCGCCCCCGAAAGATGCGCCATCCGCACATAGCTGCGCTCGCGTAGCGTAAGTATCTGCGAGCGCACCAGGCGCGTCGGACCGGGCCAGGCAAATGCCGCCAGAATCAGCGCCATCGCCGTCGTATCGGTCATCTGCACGTAGGATGCGATCACAACCAGCACCACCAGCGCCGGGATAGTAACCGCCGAGTCGCTGAGCGTGCGGATCACATGGTCCCACCATCCCCCAACGTAACCCGCCACCGAACCGAGCACCATGCCGATGCCCATGCCGATGATCGCCGCCAGGAACCCGACCTTGAGCGACGAAGGTGTGGCCAGAATCAACTGCGCCAGCATATCGCGCCCGTTGCTCTCGGTTCCCAGGGGATGTTCCGGCAGACCCCCTTCCTGCCACACCGGCGGCTTGTTCAGCGGCCCCGCGCCCGTGTACGCCAGGTCGGTGTCCCAGAAAAGAGGCCCCAGAAGCCCGAACAGAAGGATCAACCCGACGATGGCAACGCCCAGCAGGAACTTGAAGTTCAGCCACGGGGAATCCCACGTATTCAATCCCCAGCCGCGCGCCGGGGTGCCTGTTTCATCAGCGGTTCGCTGTCCGACAGTCAACTTTTTCTTTTTCCTGCCTTAGCGCGTGTTCCTCTTGTAGGTTATGCGCGGGTCGATGAAGGGGTAGAGCAGATCGAGCAGGAATACGCTCGTTGCCGTAACGAGGATAATCAGATTGGCGATCGCCTGTGTCACTGTATAATCTTGCGAAATTATCGCCTGGTACAGGGTATAGCCGGTGCCCGGATAGGCGAAGATGAACTCGACCAGAATCGAGCCGCTGATCAGCCCGCCCAGGCCCAGCGCCAGCGCCGTCAGCGCCGGCAGAATCGCGTTGCGCACGCCGTATCGGAAGAATATGCGCGACGGCGACAGCCCTTTTACCTGCGCCAGCAGGAAGTAGTCCTCATTGTTGACGCTGATCATCAGACCTCGCATGCCCAGCGCCCAGCCGCCCATCGAGGTCAGCACAATCGACACCACCGGCAGAATCGCGTGGGTGAGCACATTCTTGATGAATGGCAGGTTCCATCCCGGGTCCACTCTGCGCGAATAGGCCCCCGTTGCCGGCAGCCAGTCCAGTTCGAATGCCACCAGATAGATCAGCATTATGCCGAACATGAAGTAGGGGATCGCAGTAAAGGTCAAGCTGCTGGGCAGGATCAGCTGCAGCCATCGCGGCGTGCGCCGCCAGCCCATCAGCGAGCCGATGGTCACGCCAATCGAAAATGACAGCACGGTTGCCACCGTCAACAGACCCAGCGACCACGGCAGTGCATCGCTGACCATCGTCCACGCTTCAGTCGGGAAGTGCGACAGCGAATATCCGAAATTGAGCCGGAACACGTTGCCCCAATAGCGAAAATACTGAACGTGAATCGGGGCATCCAGCCCGAATCGGGCCTTCCAGCTCTCGATCAGCTTGTCGGCGTTCTCAATATAACCCGCATCCAGCGAAAGGCGGCCCACCATCTCGCTCACCGGGTCGCCCGGCGCCAGACGCGGGATCACGAAGATCAACGTAGACCCCAACCAGATGGTCAGGATATACATCAGAAAACGCTGCAATACGTACTCTCTGGTCAACCCGCGCATAGGCAGAATCTCATAGGTCAGTGGCCAGCGCTGTTACTGACCACTGACCACTGACCACTAACTACTGCAGTTACTCGCTCGTCGATTCAATCTCCGGCAGGATGCCCACGAAGCTCGGGCACCAGATCACCGGCCGCTGATAGTAGTTGTCGATCGTCGGCCAGTTCGTCCAATACGTGGTGTTGAAGGGCACCAGTTTCTTGGACTGGGCTGTCGGAATCGCCGGGATCTCGTCGTAGTAGATCTCCAGCGCACGCGCCGTCAGCTCGAACAACAGTGGATCGTCCCAACCCAACTCGCTGATCTGGTCTACCAGTTCGCTGAACTCGGCATTGTGCCAGCGGAAGCGGTTGGAGTGAGGCAGCTGGTGGCGTTCGCCCTGCGGGGGCACCTCATCCGCGCGTAAAGTGCGCAGCGTATTCCACGGCTCCACGATCGAGCCGCAGGTCTGCCAGCCGCTCTGAGTCTCGTAGTTGCCCGTGTCCAGGTACTCTACCCAGGTGCCGCCAATCAGATTTACCTTGACGGCATTGATGCCGAATCGCTGCAGTTGCTCGGCAAAGACGTCAGCCACGCGTTCCAGTTCGCTGATGCCCTCGTAGACCTGGATCTCAAGGCTCAACTCCTCGCCGTCCTTCTCCCAGTAGTCGCCCGACTTCTCATAGCCCTTGGCCAGAAGGATCTCCTCGGCTGCGGCCAGATTGGGCTGGGTGAACTTGGCGATCGTCTCTGCCGGCACCAAATCGGCAAACTTCTGCATCGAAGGGTACAGCGGGAACGGATAGGGGCCCATGATCGAGGTCCCCTCATAGGCGATGTCGATGATCTGCTGCCTGTCCATCACGTAGTTCAGGACCCAGCGCATATCCTTGTCGTTCCACGGCTCGATCGAGTTGTTGACCGTCAAACTGCGCGCACACGGATCGGGCCACACAAACGGCATCTCATCCTGGAACGCGATCCAGTTGGGATTCTGTGCCACCAATGCCTGGAATGAGCCGAATGTGATGTCGTGCAGGCCGTCATAGTCGTCCTCAATCGCCGTCGCCAACCGGACCTCCTCCGTGCCCGTGTAGGACATAACCAGTTTCTTCGGCTCCGGCAACTTCTTCAGGCCGATTTCGGCAGCCCACCAGTTATCGTTGCGAACCCAGATCGTCTCGTTCTCGGTGACCTTGGCCAGCTTGTAGGGGCCCGTACCCATCGGCAACCCCTTCTCCAGGTCGAAATTCTTGAAAGTGGCCGGGTCTTCCACGTTTTCCCAGATATGCTTCGGGACAAAATAGTCGACGCCGCAAATGTTGTCGGAGAAACGCTCCAGCTTGAAACGCACATTCGATTTCTTAAGGTTGTAGATAACCGTCAGATCATCCACCTTCTCGACCGACTCGATCCATTCCTGGTATGCGAAATGCTGGCCGAGCGCATCGTTGTTCATCTGCAGCTCGGTCGAAAAGATGATATCGTCGGCCGTGAATGGCGTGCCGTCCTGCCAGGTGATGCCCTCGCGCAACTTTAGCGTCCACACCGAATGGTCCTCGTTAGGCGTCAACGACTCGGCCAGCCAGTTCTCGATTTCGCCGCTGCCGTAGTTCAGCAACGTCAGCACATCCGAAAACTCCGTATAGCCCCACCCGACCGCACTGCCGCGCACGTAGGGGTTCCAGTTGTCACTCCCCTGTAGCGGGCTCGTCCGGTCCAGGATGACCGTCTCCTCGCGCGAGGCATTGAGATAGTCCTCCGTGGTACCCATCTCCTCCGTCTCGCTCTCCGCGGCCGGAGCCTCCGCAGCCGCCGGCGCTTCAGGAGCGCCACAAGCCGCCAACAAGATTGCAAATAACAGCAGGAATACCGTCAATCGATTAAGCAGTTTCATGTAACACTCCTTGTCTGGACTGTGATATTAAGATGGAGGTATAGACTTTGGAATCTGACAGTCCGCCTTCAGCGAAGAAAAACAGTGATGCTTGAAGACTGGACAGTCGCTACTCTTCGTCACCGCCGATAGGTGGTTGGGAACGGCGGTGCAAGACGCCCTGCTTGCAGCAAGGAACTCTTGCAAGGTACAACTGTTGAAGTAGAGGGCGCGTTGAGAAGTGGGAGGAGAAAACCGGAGGAGAGGAGGAGGAAAGGGTCCTCACTCCCCGCTCCTCTCCCCTCGCTGCTCAAACTTAGCTGGCCAGCGTCAACTCCGTCTTCGGATCGAAGATGTGCGCATTGGCCATATTAATCGCCAGCTCGATCTCGTCGCCCGTCGAAACCCGCACACGCGGGTCGACACGCGAGATGAACTGCTTGTCGTCCGGTGTCAGGCAGTAGAGGAAAATCTCATTGCCCATCAGCTCGGTCACGTCGACCTGGGCCACCATGTCGGACTCAAGGATCTGCGGCGGCGCATACTCTTTGGAGTGGATGTCCTCGGGACGAATGCCGAAGATCACCTCGTTGCCCAGATGCTCCCGCCACTCCGTCACCTTCTCTTCCGGCACATCCAGCCGGAAACCGCCCGCATTGACCTCCATCTTGCCATCGCTCTCGACCAGCGTGGCATCGAAGAAGTTCATGCTCGGGCTGCCGATGAAGCCGGCCACGAAGATGTTCGCCGGATGGTCGTACAGGTTCTGCGGCGAGTCCACCTGCTGCAGGACGCCGTCCTTCATCACCGCGATACGGGAGGCCATCGTCATCGCCTCCACCTGGTCGTGCGTCACGTAGATAAAAGTCGTCGCCAGGCGCTGGTGCAGCTTCGAAATCTCTGCACGCGTCTGCACGCGCAGCTTCGCGTCCAGGTTCGACAGCGGCTCGTCAAAGAGGAACACCGCCGGCTCACGCACAATCGCACGGCCGACCGCCACGCGCTGGCGCTGGCCACCGGAAAGCTGCTTCGGCTTGCGATCAAGCAGATGCTCGATGCCCAGAATCCCGCCGGCCTCTTCCACACGCCTCTGAATCTCGTCCTTCGGCGTCTTGCGCAGCTTCAGGCCGAACGCCATGTTGTCATAGACGCTCATGTGCGGGTACAGAGCGTAGCTCTGGAACACCATCGCGATGTCCCGGTCCTTCGGCGGCACGTCGTTGACGATGCGGTCGCCGATCAGGATCTGCCCCTCTGTGATCTCCTCCAGCCCCGCCAGTAGGCGCAGACTGGTCGTCTTGCCGCAACCCGAAGGGCCGACAAAGACCAGGAACTCCTTGTCCTCGACGTGAATCGTCAAATCATTGACGGCCACGACGTCGCCGAAGCGCTTGTAGACATGTTCGTAGGTTACACTTGCCATTTTGTGCTTTGCTCCTTTGGTGAAGATTGGGCTCACTCACGATCTGGCATCGGACGCTCGTGAGCCTGTTTCACTTTCTTCCCTGCGGCAGAACTGTTCGGTCGCGCAAGCGGGGGCGAGCACAGACTCCATCCCACCTGGCGGGACTCGTTGCCAAAACCGTCCGCAATGAGGAAAGCGTGACGATGATGATTGCGCTATCCTGTAGCGCAGCAAAACAGCTTCAATACCGATTCGGCACGGGATACATACATCGAATAGCGGATAGGAGCTATCGGCGGCTTCCTCGCCGGGGCGGCGGTCAGCAGCCGCAACTCAAAAGAATTACTCGGTGGACGGGCGCAGTATAGCACTCTCTCCAAGCCCAGGCAAATCGCCGAATTCAGCCGGGTGCATCCAAAAAAATTGGGGAAACGTTCCCACACCTCTGGCAGCAGCCAAACGCCGTCACTGACGACTAACCACTGACTACTGACTACTGCAGTTCCGGGCGGTCGGGCCTATTCGGCCCTCCCTTGTGCGGGGGCGGAGCCCCCGCAACGCCCCCTCTCCTACAACCTCGCGCCGCACCGAGTGTGTGGCTTATACGAAGTTGGCGTCCCGCGTCAACCCGCGCCTCCCCCCGCCTCGTGGCTCGTTCCCAACGTGGTCCGGCGCAGACAGGGCAGGCGAGCCAACTCCCAATTGGGCCCAACGTACACCACTATGCCCATCAAGAGCCCGCGCCAGAAATCCTGACATCACATTCCGTCAGTCATGGTCTAGTCAGACCGCACACAGAACGTGGCCTGGCAGTTCACTAAGAACTGAAAACTGACTACTAAAAACTATAAGAATTCTTGCCCATTACACACCCATTGTGGTACTTTCTGCCCTATGATCAAATGTAGCCAGCCCAAACGCATCCCAGCGATGCAAGACCGCAGAGACGGTGGAGGCAACCTAGGAGCAACTCGCTCGGGTGCATTGATGGGCGCCCAGACCGACGTCCATCCCGAAGTGGACACCGCCGTCGACACCGCCCGCGAAGAACCATGGACCATCCTCGTCCACAACGATGACGTCACCCCCTACGACTTCGTCGTCGACACCCTCGGCCATGTCTTCAGCCTGTCCGCCGAAATCGCCGAAACCGTCACCTGGGAGGCACACCATAAAGGAGTAGCCCCCGTCTGCTCCCGCCCCAGGTCCGAGGCCAAACGGCTCATCAGCGACGCCCATTCACTGGCCCGCGCCGCTGGCTACCCACTCACATTCTCGATGGAACCGAAACAGTGACCATCCACGACCCGCTCGCCCCCCATTCACACGAACCCAATCCCCGGCCCCCGTCCCCCGACGCCGACCTGACCGTCCACCTGCCCGACGGGACCGCCCACCGTATCACACCAGAAGCTCTGCGCAGCCTCGAATCTGTCCCGACCGATCGTCTCCCTGCCCAAGCAGCCAGCGCATTGCAGGTAACCGTGCCCAACTGCTACATCGTCTCCACCGGCCACGGCACCTCAGGACCCTTTTCCTTCACCGGCCTGCGCCTGCTCGATCTCGTCGACCTGCTTTGGCCCGGGGACTGGACGCAGGTGGAAGTGGTCAGCGCCGACGGCTTCGGCACACGCGCCCTGCGCATCGAGCTCACCCAACCCACACAGCGGCCGGTCATTCTCGCCCATACGCTGGACCGCCAGCCCCTCTCGCGCGCCGAAGGCCTCGTCCGCCTCATCGTTCCCAGCGAAACCGACGACGCCCTCCGCCAGGTCAAATGGGTGGCGCACATACGCATCATCTCGGACAAATAACAGGCTTTATCCTCCCGCCGCAGAACACTGCCCGCCGCTCCCACTCTCAGGAACACGCACAATGCCCACGACCCTGGTTGGAACTGATGTAGGTGGCACATTCACCGACTTCGTCCTGTTGCAGGACGGCCGACTGCAAGTCCACAAAGAGGCCACAACACCCGCCGACCAGAGCCAGGCGATCCTGGCCGGGCTGACCCATCTCGGTATTACAGTCTCCTCCGCAGGCGACGCGACCGCTGATGCCGAGCTCGTGCACGGTACAACCATCGCCACCAACGCCCTGCTCGAGCGCCGCGGCGCCTGCACCGCCCTCCTCACCACCGCCGGTTTCGTCGACGTCATCGAGATCGGCCGTCAGAACCGGCCCCACCTCTACGACCTCCACCAGGTCCGCCCCGATCCCCTGACGCCCCCCGACCTGCGCTTCGAAGCCGTCGAACGGTTGGATAAAGATGGCAATGTGCTGACCGCCCTCGACGAGGCCGCCCTCGCACGCACCGCCGAGCAGCTGGTCGCATCCGCACCCGAGAGCCTCGCCATCTGCCTCCTCTACAGTTTCCGCAATCCCCGCCATGAACAGCTGGCCGCCAACATCCTGCGCCGGTCCCTCCCCCAACTCCCCATCTCACTCAGCAGCGACATTCTCCCCGAGTACCGGGAGTATGAGCGCACAGCCACCACCGTCATCAACGCCTACCTCCTTCCGCTCGTGGGACGCTACCTCCAGCGTCTCACCGGCAAGTTGGTAGACCTTCCCATCCGCGTCATGCAGTCCAACGGCGGCGCTATCGGCACCACCCAGGCCGCCCGCGAACCGGCCCGCCTCGTCCTCAGCGGCCCTGCGGGCGGTGTTGTCGGCGCCTTTCGTCTGGCCCAGCTCGCCGGCGAAGGAGACAGCCCGCGCATCATCACCTTTGACATGGGCGGCACCAGCACCGACGTTGCCCTCTGCCCCGGCATAGTCCCGCGCACCGCCGAAAGCGAAGTCGCCGGCCTCCCTCTGCGGCTGCCCGTCATCGACATCCATACCGTCGGCGCCGGCGGCGGCAGCATCGCCCGCGTGGACGCCGGCGGCGGCCTGCGCGTCGGGCCGGAAAGCGCCGGCGCCGAGCCGGGCCCCGTCTGCTACGCACGCGGCGGCGATCAGCCCACCGTCACCGACGCCAATCTCGTCCTCGGACGCCTCGATGCCGGCCAGTTTCTCGGCGGCAGCGGCGCAATGCAGCTCGACGTCGCCGCGGCCGAAAAAGCCTTGTCAGACATGGGCGCCGCGCTGGGCGGGCTCTCCGTCCACGAGGCAGCCCTCGGCGTAATCCGCGTCGCCAACGCCCGCATGGAACGCGCCCTGCGCCGCGTCTCAGTCGAACGCGGCTACGACCCCCGCACATTCACCCTAGTGCCCTTCGGCGGCGCCGGCCCCCTTCACGCCTGCGACCTCGCCGACGCCCTCGGCATCCCCCGTATCCTCCTACCCCCCAGCCCCGGCGTCCTAAGCGCCCTGGGCCTCCTGATCGCCGACGTCGTCCACGAGTCTTCCCAGGCCCTCCTCATCGAGGCCGACAGCCTCGCCCAGGATCCTGCCCCCTTACAGGAGCTATCTGCGACCTTGGAAGATCGGGTGAAATCCGTACTGGCCGCCGAAGGAGTCGCCGCGCCCGTGCTGGAATCCTCCATGGACCTGCGCTATCGCGGGCAGAGCTACGAGCTTTCCGTCCCCCTCGACCTGCCCGCGCCCAATGCGGCGCAAGCCTCCCAGGCCGTGCAGCGTTCCATCGAAGCCTTCCACACCGCCCACGAAGCCCGCTACGGCTACGCCATGCACGCCGAAACCGTCGAATCCGTCGCCGTGCGTCTGCGCGGTTCCGGCTCCGGTGCTGAGCTGAATCTGCCCCACGAGCCCCTCGGACCCCCGGACCCGGAATCGGCACAAGTAGCCTCTAAACCGGTCTGGTTCGGCTCCAACGGCGCCGCCGAAACCCCCTGCTATGATCGCCTTCGCTTGCGGCCCGGCCACCATCTTGACGGCCCCGCCATCGTCTTCCAGTTCGACACCACAACCGTCGTCCCCCCCGTCTGGTCGGCCAGCGTCGACAGAAGCCGCAACCTCTTGCTGGCGCGCGCCGACCGCTGAAGCTGGCCTTGCGGCCCGGCTGTGTTATCATACCTTCCGGACATCCAGGAGGCCCTTACAGGCAACCAGAAACTGGATTCCGAATAACGAAAAAAAGCTTCCCTTCGGAGTTGTACGATGGTGACACTTTCTTCCCAGCAACGTCTTCTTCTCTTCCTGCTGCCCCTGATTGTGGCCGCTCTCCTCCTCTGGATCCCGGTCCGCGACGCGCTCGAAGTCGGCCTGCCCGACGCTGAAGTCTACGCAGCCGACGTACCCGAAGGCCATCACTGGGTCGCCTTCACCGTCCCCGAGGATGAAATATACGACACCGACGGCGCCACATTCTCCCTTGTCCTAGAATTCGAAACTTTGGAAGGCCAGATCGACGCCGCCAACCGCACGGTCCTCTTCGACCTCGTAGACGACGAAGAAGTGCTTGAGATGAAAGTCCTCTGGCCCGACGGACGCCAGCAGAACTTTTCCAACGTCGCCATCGACGAACGCCACGAACTGGCCTACCCCAAGACCATCAACGACGCCCTCGCCGCGCAGTGGGCCCTCCGCGGCGCCTTCTTCCGCTTCTGGGTCTGGACCGCCGTAGCCGCACTCCTCATCCTCTTCGGCCTCCGCGTCCTCTCCTGGGCCCAATCCCAGGAATCCCACGCCTGACGAACCGTGAAACTCTCATCAGCCCTGGCCGCAGCCAACTAAAAACTAGAAACTCAAAACGTAACTACTAAGCCTGAGAGGTATCAGGGATGAAGGGTTGGTCAAGAAAGG
>WTGY01000106.1 GCA_011523365.1 Caldilineaceae bacterium | reverse complement strand
GCCGAGCCTCTCTCGCTGCTAGTTCCGCTCGTCAGCGACCTTGTGGTGTGCGGCGAAGGGTGCGCGGTGAAGGGATAGGAAGAAGCCTGCCGGAGGCATACCGTCGGCGGCAACACCATAGCTTGGTGACGAGCGGAACTGGCAATGTGAAAGGCTCGGCACTATCAGTCCTGCAGTTCAATAATGGCTGCTTGGTGTTTCCTCTCCTCTGCCTCCAACTGGGACCAATGCCCCGACGCGGAGCGAACGTTCTGCAATGCGTACAGTACGACCTATGCCTCTACGACCGCGGACCCAAATCCGGTGATTCCCGCTGCAAACTTTCGACAAGCCGCTTGGCCTCCCCACTCAGAGGCACGGGCAGCTCAACCACAACCTCCACCAGCAGGTCTCCCCGATTCTTGTTATCCTTCACATCCGGCATGCCCTGACCCTTCAGACGGAAAACTTTCCCGTTCTGCGTGTCCGGCGGAATCGTCAGCGCCACCGCCCCCTGCATGGTCGGAACGCGTGCCTCGCCCCCAAGAAGCGCCGTGAATAGGTCCACCGGAACCTTAGTGCGCAAATCCGTCCCGACCACCTCATAATCCTTGTGCGGCTGGACCGTCACCGCCATGATCAGGTCGCCCGCCCGCACTTTCGATCCCGTCCTGACGCCGGCCGGAATCGTCACCTCAAATCGCGAATCCCCCTGCTGCACAGTCCGCTTGGTACCCATGAACGCCTCTTCCAGCGCGATCTCTACCGGGACCGTCTGGTCGCTGTTGGGGCGGCCGAAACTGGGATGAGGTGCCTGCCGCGCCGCTTTGCGCGTTTGCGCCGGCATGCCGCCAAATAGCTGCTGAAAGAAATCAGAAAAAGAGCCGCCGCCGCCGGCCATCCCCCCGAACATCTGCTCAAACTCTTCAGGACTCACCGTTCGGCCCTGCTGACGCTCCGCGCCGCCGGCATTGTACCACTGAGACCAATCGAAATTCTGTCCGCTCTGCTCATACTGCTTCCACTGCGCACCGAACTTGTCATACGTCCGCCGCTTCGCATCGTCAGACAGGACCGCATAGGCCTCACTGATCTCTTTGAACTTCTGTTCCGCAGCCGCATCGCCGTCGTTGACATCAGGATGATACTTGCGCGCCAGCTTGCGATACGCCTTCTTGATGTCATCGGCGCTCGCCTTCCGGCGCACGCCCAGCACCGCATAGTAGTCTCTATAGTCCACTGGTCCGTTCTCCGCTAATCTTGGCCTCTACCCTGCACACCGCTGGCACACCCCCGAACCAACACCGTCTCAACGCCATCCTGCTCTCGAGACCAGCACCAAGGACGCGAAACCGGGCACAGGGCGCCCGGTTTCTATACATCGTATCGTTAATGCGCCCAGGACGGCAACCCTGGTTCGAACTGCCGCCTACACCTGCCGGAATTCGCCTTCCACCACGTCGTCCTCTTCAGGCGTACCCGTGCCGTCCGTTTCGCCCGTGGCGCCCGGCCCGGTTCCGTTATCTTCAGCCTGCTGCTGGTACACCTGCTGGGCCAGCGCAGAACTCGCCTGCTGCAACTGCTCAGTCAGGCCGGTGATCCGCTCGTGATCCTCACCCTCCATCGCAACCCGCAACTCGCCAATTGTCTGTTCTATCTGCTCCCGATCGGACAGCGGCACCTTGTCGCCCAACTCGCCCAGAGACTTCTCCGTGGCGTAGATCAGGCTGTCCGCCGCGTTGCGGCTTTCCACCAGCTGCCGCTGCTGCAGGTCCGTAGTCTCGTTCTCTTTCGCCTCCCGCACCAGCCGGTCCACCTCATCGTCGCTGAGGTTCGTCGACGCTGTGATCTGGATGCTCTGCTCCTTGCTCGTCGCCTTGTCCTTCGCTACCACGTTCATGATGCCGTTGGCGTCAATGTCAAACGTAACTTCGACCTGCGGCACCCCCCGCATCGCCGGCGGAATCCCGTCCAGCCGGAAGTTGCCCAGCGTCTTGTTGTCGCGCGCCATCGGCCGTTCGCCCTGCAAAATGTGAATGTCCACCGCCGTCTGATTGTCCTCGGCCGTGCTGTACGTCTCCGTCTTCTTCGTCGGAATCGTCGTATTCCGCGGGATCAACGTCGTCATCACACCGCCCAACGTCTCCAGCCCCAGGCTCAGAGGCGTCACGTCCAGCAGCAGCAGGTCCTTGACCTCGCCGCCAAGCACGCCCGCCTGCAGCGCCGCGCCCACCGACACCACCTCGTCCGGATTGACGCCCTTGTGCGGCTCCTTGCCCGTCAGGCTGCTCACCAGCTCCTGGATCATCGGCATCCGTGTCGAGCCGCCAACCATAACCACCTCATTCAGCTCGCCCGGTGTCAGCCCCGCGTCCTTCAGCGCCGCATGGAACGGTTTCTTCAACCGTTCGACCAGCACTGCCGTCAACTGCTCAAACTGGCTCCGCGTCAGCGTCAGCTGCAAATGCTTCGGCCCCGTGCTGTCCGCCGTGATGAACGGCAGATTGATCTCCGTCTGCGGCGTGCTCGACAACTCAATTTTCGCCTTCTCCGCCGCCTCCCGCAAACGCTGCAGCGCCTGCCGGTCCTGGCCCAGATCGATCATCTGCTCCCGCTTGAACTCATCGATCAGCCAGCGTACAATCGCCTCGTCCCAGTCGTCGCCGCCCAGGTGCGTGTCGCCGTTCGTAGCCTTCACCTCAATGACGCCGTCACCGACCTCCAGCACAGAAACGTCAAACGTCCCGCCGCCCAGGTCGAAGACCAGAATCGTCTCGTCTTCGTTCTTGTCCAGCCCGTACGCCAGCGCCGCCGCCGTCGGCTCGTTGATGATCCGCAGCACCTCCAGCCCGGCAATCTGACCGGCGTCCTTGGTAGCCTGACGCTGGCTGTCGTTAAAGTAGGCAGGTACCGTAATCACCGCCTGCTTCACGTCCTCGCCCAAATAGGACTCCGCATCCCGCTTGAGCTTGCTCAGAATCATCGCGCTGATTTCCTGCGGCGTATACACCTTGTCCTTGATCGGAACCCGCACCCGCGCGTCGTGATTCGGCCCCTCAACGCTGGCGTAAGACACCATCGCCTGCGTCCGCTTCGTCTCCGGATCGTCAATATGACGCCCCATCAGACGCTTCACCGAGTAAATCGTGTTCTCCGGGTTGACCACCGCCTGCCTCTTCGCTGTCACCCCGACCAGCCTCTCGCCGCTCTTCGAGAACGCAACCACTGACGGCGTCGTGCGGCTCCCCTCCGCATTCGCAATCACCGTGGGGGTGCCCGCCTCCATCACAGCGATGACACTGTTTGTAGTACCCAAATCAATTCCGATAATCTTTGCCATCTGTCCTTGGCCTCCTGTACGAAATGATGCCGGGCGCCCGTCCGCTCCGCGCTGCAGCCGCCCAGTCCATGACTCCTCTATGAACTGTCCATCCCTCTTTGCCTCAATATCCATCTATCATTATAAGAAACTTGTGTAAGTATGGTATTGGGCGAGTATTAGCAATTCATATGAATTTACCCACGATGATCCTACGCCTCCCATCCAATACGAAACCCACACTGACGACACTGTCCCTCTCGCCCCCTCTGACCACTGACCACTAACCACTGACCACTGCAGTTGTGCGGTCGGCCGCAAGCGGCCTCCCTTGTGCGGGGGCTCCGCCCCCGCAACGCCCCCTCCAACAACATGCCTCGCCGACCTGGTGTCGACATTGGTAACAGGTTCCCACTCGAAGGAGTTTCGCCAAACCACGTCCCCCAGTCCCATCGAATCCCTGTAGGGGCAGGCCTTGTGCCTGCCCGTTCTCGCCCCTCTGCCACCACCCGTAGGGGCACCCCTTGTGGGTGCCCTCTCCAGTACGCGGCGCCCCTTCGCGTCGCTCCATGCATCCAGAGCAGTTGGAAACCCTCCGTGTTCCTCCGCTGCCCTTCGTGGATCACGAGAAGTCAGACGTACTTCGTGGTTATCCCGGTTCAGGCAATCGTCCACGAACCCTGGGAAACTGCATCGGGTATAATCAAGAATGGAGGGCGGCTCTATGTGCAGTCTACATAGAAAAGCGCTGCCACACGGTTCCCGAACTTCCCGGTCCATTCTCAGCATGCCGGAAGTAGAAAACCGTCAATAGAACGTATATATGGGAGAATCTGAACTGTGCATGCATACAGCTGGCAGCCTTTAGAGGGGCTTGACACCCATACGTCCCTTTCGGATTTTCACGAGATTGACTCGCTTCACCAGCAGTGGCTGAGCTTCCGTAAACAACGCGAGCAACAGAATCCCGAGGCGTACACGACTTTTCTGGAACGCCTGGACCGCCGCTGGGCGATTGAGACAGGAATCATCGAAGGGCTATACAATATTGACCGCGGCACAACCCAAACCCTCGTAGAACACGGCCTCATCGCAGAACTGATTGATCGCACTGCCACCGACCGCGATCCTGAGGGTCTCATCAAAGTCCTGAAAGACCATCAGGATTCGGCAGAATTTGTGACTGAATCCATCAGGCAAGGGAGACCGTTTTCTGCGCACTACATCAGAGAACTCCACCAACTGTTGACCCGAAACCAGGCCACCTACAGTGCTGTTGATCAGTTTGGTCGTGTTTTCGAATCTGAATTGGACAGAGGCGGTTTCAAGAAACAACCCAACAATCCGACCCGGCCCGATGGGCAGATTCACGAGTACTGCCCTCCTGACCAGGTAGAGAGCGAAATCGATAGTCTGGTCAGGTTATATCACGAATTCGAGGTGGAAACCGAAAGCCATCACCAGCTTCTGATTGCAGCCTGGCTGCACCATCGATTCACACAAATCCACCCATTTCAGGATGGAAACGGAAGAGTCGCACGTGCGTTGCTCACTTGGCATCTGGCAAAAGAAGAGTACTTGCCCATCGTCGTAACGCGGGACCATCGAAAACAGTATATTGAATGTTTGGAAACTGCGGACGCCGGCGATCTCAATCCCTTTGTTCAGTTCATTGTTCGATTGGAAAGCCAGATGATCTTGGAGGCATTGGGTGAGCCTGATCCTGTCACAGACTCCGGCACGGTCAGTCACGTTCTGGAGCATATAACCGGGCAGATCAGGCGGCGGCAACGAGAAAGACTAGCTCAGCTGCGTTCGGTCAATGATGTCGCTGCTTCCCTGCGGGACACGGCCAGAACATATTTGGAATCTCAAGCCGTCCCCATTCGTCAGCAGCTTAGCGATGCAGGCCTTACCGTAGAGTGCATCACTGATGTGGGCGGTCCGGACAACAACAAAGAACACTGGTATCGCGCTCAGGTAGTTCAAACTGCGAATGAGGCCGGTCATTGGGCGAATTTGAATGAAGACAGGTTCTTTATCAATCTGTCCATCAATCCAGAGAACCAGTCTCAAATACCACGCCTCATATTTGTTGTCTCCCTTCATCACGTCGGTCGGCAGCTAACCGGGATCATGGCCGCGACCGCTTTTTCTCAAACCGTCAAAGCGCAGGACCACAGTATGGAAGATTCTGAAGGACTTTACGCCCCCGATTTCTATAATTGCACCGCAGATTCGTTTACCTTCACGTGGGATGGGGATGTCAAAACTGTTGCGCCGCGGTTCACGACTTGGATCGAGACGCCGTTCAGCATCGCGCTGCGCCACTGGAGTGGGTCTATATCGTAACAGTTCTGCTAGGTGACAAGGTTTCCCTGACTCCTGGCGAAATTCATTCCAAAGGCGACCGATAAAGGCCCCCCGGCGACACCACCACAACCGAAGAGACGCCCCTGCCCTCCCCCCGCCTCCACCGTAGGGGCACCCCTCATCGGCGCCCAAACCCGTACCCCCCAACGCGCCGCCTTGCCAAATCCCCCCGTAGGGGCACCCCTTGTGGGTGCCCTCTTCAGTACGCGGCGCCCCTTCACGTCGCTCCGTGCTTCCAGAGCAGTTGGAAGTTCTCCGCACCCCCCTCCGTGGATCAAGAGGAGTCAGTTACACTTAGCAAATATCCCGTTTCAGGCAAACGTCAGCGAACCCCTAACTCCCTTCCAAGAATATCCGGGCAGAAATGTGATGAAAGCCCTTCAAAATAGAAAACACCCGCAATTGTGCGAGTGTGTCTACACCGTCTGTGTTCGAAATATTGACCGTTCACCGTTATTCCTCCGCGACCCTGCTCTTCCTTTCCCTGAGAATCAGCCCAATCCAGACCTGCGCACCTCCCAGCACCAGAGCCAAAAAGCCTGCAATGGCGGAGAATATCAACCGTGTCGTCTGAGCCGCTGCATGCACTTCAGATCGTAAGGCGACCAACTCGGTTCGTAACCTCTCTACCTCGGTTCGTACCCCCTCTACATCGACCTTAGTAGCCAAATGCTCGTATGCGCCTTCCAGTCGAGCAATGCGTTCACCATCAGTTAACCCCTCTTGCGCGGCAACGGGTATACAAAACACGACAACCAGCATTAACCCCAGAACGACATGATACAATTTCATCTCAATTCTCTGTTCTCGATTTCGATCCTTGGCTCTCTGCCCCTTTCTGGCACCTGTGTAGTACAAATGTATCACTCTCTACCAATTTTATCAAGGCTTTTTCAGAGAAATTGTGGACCAGTTTCGGGGTAATCTACACTATCCGTCCCTCTGCCACTGCCCGCAGGGGCACCCCTTGTGGGTGCCCTTGCTCCTCGCAAGCGGCAGTTCACCAAAAACCAAAAACTAACCACTAAAAACTGCAGTTCAAACGCCCTCCAACACCCCCAAGCACCGCTCAATCTCCTCCACCGTGTTGTAATGCACCAACCCCAACCGCAGCCAGCCGCCGCCCTCCCCCGCGCCCAACCTCTCGCTCAACGACTGTGCATAAAAGTCCCCGTTCCACGCAAAAATATTCTCCTCCGCCAGCGCCCGTGCCAGCTGCTCCGGCGTCGTCCCCTCCTTCCGCAGCGACACCGTCGCCACCCTTCTGCCCAAATCCTCCCGCTCCGTCAGACCGTAAACCCGAACACCCGGCACGCTCATCAGTCCGCTGACCAACCGCTCCGTCAACAACCGTTCATACGCCCCGAGCACCGCCCAGGCCGCGATCAACCTCTCTCTCCGGCTCTCCGTCGACGCAACCCCGCCGTACTCGACCCCCAGCCCGGCCAGATAATCGATAGCCGCCGTCACGCCCGCCATCCCTTCATGATTCTGCGTACCCGTCTCCCACTTGCCCGGCGGCACCTCCCCGGCCGGCCGTACTCTGTAAGCCTCCAGCCGCTCCAGATGTTCCCGCTTACCGTATAACTGCCCGCTGTGTGGCCCGAAAAACTTGTACGACGAGCACGCCAGAAAATCGCACCCCAGCTCCCGCACGTCGATTAGCCCGTGCGGCGCATACTGGACCGCATCCACAAACGTCAGCGCCCCCACCTCTCCCGCCCAACCGATAATCGTGTCCACGTCATTGATCGTCCCCATCGCGTTGCTGGCATACCCCACCGCCACCAACTTCGTGCGCTCCGTAATCTGCCTCTGCACATCCTCCATATCCAGCGTCCCGCTCTCCACGTCCACGTCCGCCCACCGCACGCGCGCCCCCCTCTCCTCCGCCGCCAGTACCCATGGCATCACATTCGCGTCATGGTCCAGCCGCGTAACCACCACCTCGTCCCCCGGCCCCAGCGCCCGCGCCAGCGACCGGCTGACGTGAAACGTCAGGCTCGTCATGTTGTTGCCGAAAACAACCTCATCCGCGTCGCAGCCGAGCAGATCTGCCATCGCCCTGTGCGCCGCCTCGATTACCGCGTCAGTGCGCCGGCTGGTCTCGAACAACCCGTGCGTATTCGAATTGCGCCGCGTCATGGCATCGACCATCGCCGCAATCACGCTCTCGTGGACCTGCGTCCCACCGGGATTGTCGAAAAAGATCGCCGGCCTACCGTTGAACGGCTCCTGCAACGCCGGAAACTGTCCTCGGACCTTCTCAACATCGAACATGGCTTTCTCCAAGCTCCCACGCCGCGACGCGGCGCGGCTTACTTAACCCTTATCTGATCTTTGGCAAACCGTCAGCCAGCATCCATACATGCTCACGCCCCATAAATGCAGAAACATCCCCCTGCAAAACCCCCAGCATTGCCTCCGTCAGCTCCGCAAACTCCTCCCTGCCCGCAAGCAAGTCCAGACTGCCTTCCGATACCGGTGGACGCGGCCTCTTCTCGCTCACCTTCACAGGTACAACCGGAACTGTCCCGTCCGTCGGCAGGCTCGCCAGTTCGCACAGCCGGTCGACCGCCGTGGCAAAACTGCCGATCTCATCCACCAGCCCGTGCATCTGCGCCTGCCTGCCTGTCCACACGCGCCCGCCGCAAAGCTCTTCAAGCGAGTCCGGCCCCAACTGCCGCGCCTCGCCAACCAACCGCTTGAAATTCCCATACGTGTGCGCTATCTGTTCCTCAATTTTCTCACGCTGCTCTGGCCGCCAGGGACCGTCGCTCGCATAGAGATCGGCGTTCTCCCCCCGCTGAACCGGAAAGCCCTTCGCTCCGATCTTGTTGAACGCCCCGCTCGTAACCAGCTTGGCCATCACCACGCCGATGCTCCCGGTGAGCGTCGCCGCCTGGCACACAATCCGCCTCGCCGGCAGCGCCACGTAGTATCCTCCGCTGCCCGCCACATCCCCCATATAGGTCACCACCGGCTTTTTCCGGTCTAACAGGGTCAGCTCCCGCCACATCAGATCGCTCGCCAGCGCCGAACCGCCGCCCGAATCGACGTGCAGCAGAACGCCTGCCAGGCTCTCGTCCTGGATCGCCGCCCGAACTGTCTGCTGAACCGTTGAACTTCCGGCTGTGCTGCTGCCAACAATCGGCAGCCCTCCTGGATAGCGCCGGCTCTTGCCCGTTGTGATCATCCCGCTCAGCGAAATCACACCGATTCCCTTCCGGTGCCGCAGTCGGGGACGCCGGTAAAGCGTCCGGCTAGCCTGATCATAGGGCAATATCCGCGCCTCCTCCTTCGGCCCGCCCAGCGCCTTCGCCAGTTGGTCTTCGTAAACTGTGTCGTCAACCAGGCCCAACTCCACGGCTTCATTCGCCGTCAGCGGAGCGCTATCGATAGCCGCGCGTACCTGTTCTTCATCCTTGTCGCGTCCCTTGCTGATCGCCGCAACCATCTCACCATACCAGCCGTCCAACAGCCGTTCCATCTGCTCCCGGTGTGCCGCACTCATCTCACTGCGCTCAAAAGTGTCCAACGCAGTCTTCCATGGCGCTACCTTCACCACCTCCGCCTCGACGCCAATGCGCCGCAGCGTCTCAGCCAGAAAGATAGGCTCAGCACGCAACCCGAGTACCGACCAGTCCGTCTGCGGCGAAACGAACACGCGGTCGGCCGCCGCTGCCACCACGTACTCGGCGCCGGCGCACGACTCCAGATAGACCACGACCTCCTTCGCCGCAGCGCTCGGATTGAGCTCGCCACTCCAGCCTCGGAAACGCGCAAAAAGGTCGGCCAGGGACTGCGCCTGCGCTAGACTCACCTGCGCCCCCTTGATCAGGATAACCACCCCCCGCACATCAGGGTCCTCCGCGATCCGCCGCAACGCATCGTGCAGCGCCTCGACCGTCAGCGCAGGCCTGCCTCGCGAAAAAAGGCTGAGATACCGCGGCCGCTGCGGCGTCCGCTCCAGCAACGGGCCCGAGAGTTCAAACAACACATAGTCAGCCCAGCTCCCCTTGGACACCCGCCGCACGCCATTGGCCAGCACGCACCCGCACGCCTGCCACAGCCACGACATCCACCGTACAAACCGGATGACGCCTCTGCCTATCACGCTCATCACGAACCCCCTCCCTATCCATGCGTCATCGGCACAATATACAGCCCAATCGACGCCCTGCCCCGCAAATATCATCACTGCAAAACCATACTATACCCGCACGATCTGCAGAAAAAAAATCGTCCCCCTTCAAAGCTCCTGTAGGGGCAGGCCTTGTGCCAGCCCGGATACGCGCCGCGCGCCTTTATCGTCTCCCCAAAAAGCGCCTGTGCCTCTCCAAAATTCAGTACACAGCCTCAGCCGCCGCCGCCCCGCATCGCCCACCCGGCCCTTCTACCCACAAGACTAAACCCCACCCGCACC
>WTGY01000004.1 GCA_011523365.1 Caldilineaceae bacterium | reverse complement strand
CCCCGCACAAGGGAGGGCCGAATAGGCCCGACCGCCCAAATGCGAGGAGAGAGTAGGGAGAAACACCACTTCATTTGCAGGCAATTGGAAAGTGAACTGACCGTGGCCTGGTTTCTTCCAGAGGAATGCGACTGTTCACACCCCCCATTTTGGGATGCACCCGCGGTCGGTCGATCTATGGAGGATTTGGGTGATGATTTCCGGGGCAAGCGGTTGAGAAGCCTGGCTTGCAGGCTATGCGCCGGTGTCGCCAGCGGGTAGCGCGACTGCTGCGGCCGGCTCCTGAGCGTCAGGGGCAGCGTCCGTCTGGGGACTTTCGTCGATTTCGCGGAGGTGGGGGAAGAGGATGACCTCGCGGATCGTGTCTCGGTCCGTGAGCAGCATGGTGAGGCGGTCGATGCCCATGCCGAAGCCGCCTGTGGGCGGCATGCCGTAGCTGAGCGCTTCGACGTAGTCGATGTCGACCGGGTGCGCTTCTTCGTCGCCTTGCGCGGCGCGGTAGTTTTCGTCGAGGAAGCGCTGCAGCTGGTCGACGGGATCGTTCAGCTCGGTGAAGGCGTTGCACAACTCCATGCCGGCGGCGAAGCCTTCGAAGCGCTCAACCAGGCGCTCGTTGTCCGGCATGCCTTTGGCGAGCGGGCTGACTTCGCGCGGGTAGTCGACCAGAAAGGTCGGCTGGATCAGCTTGGGCTCGCAGAATTTGGAGAGCAGCTGGTCGACGAGCTGGCCCCAGTTGTCTTCGCCGGCGGCGTCAATGCCGCGGCTGCGCATCTCGGCACGCAGGCTGCCGGCATCGGTGAACTGTTCGTAGTCGATGCCGGATGCGTCGAGGATGGCCTGTCGGAGAGGGACGCGCGGCCAGGGCGGCGTGAAGTCGATGAAGTGCTCCTGCCAGGTGACAACGGGGCTTCCGGTCACCCGTTCGGCGGTGAAGGCGATCATCTCCTCGGTGCGCCGCATGACGTCTTCGTAGTCGACGTAGGCCTCGTAGAACTCCAGCTGGGTGAACTCCGGATTGTGCTTGAAGCTGACGCCTTCGTTGCGGAAGTCGCGTCCGATCTCGTAGACGGCGGGAAAGCCGCCGACGATCAGCCGCTTCAGGTAGAGCTCGAAGCTGATGCGCAGATAGAGGTCCTGGTGGAGCTGGTTGTGGTGGGTGACGAAGGGCTGTGCGGCCGCGCCGCCGTAGAGCGGTTGCAGGATCGGCGTCTCGACTTCGAGGAAGCCGGCGTCGTCCAGGTAGGTGCGCAGGGCGCGTACGACCACGGCCCGGTCGCGAAAGAGCTTGCGGGCATCGTCGTTGGCCAGCAGGTCCACATAGCGCCTCCGGTAGCGGACTTCGGGATCGCGCACGCCGTGCCATTTGTCCGGCATCGGTTTGAGGGCTTTGGCCAGGAAGGTGATCTCCTGGACAGTGATACTCAGCTCGCCGCTGCGGGTGACCGAGAGGGGACCGCTGGCGCTGATGAAGTCGCCGAGATCGATGAGGCGCTTCCAGACTTCGTTGTACCAGCCGTCAGGCAGGCCGTCGCGCTGGATGAAGAGCTGGATCTGCGCGCTGCCGTCGTCGAGGTCGGCGAAGCTGACCTTGCCCATCACGCGGATGCGCTTGAGGCGGCCGGCCACAGAGACGACCGGCTGCTCGTCGGCACCTTCGTCATAGAGGGCGCGGGCGGCGACGATCGTATGGGAGCGGCTCACACGCGCCGGATAGGGGTCGATCCCGCGGGCGCGCAGGGCTTCCAGTTTCTGGAGGCGGCTCTGTTCCTGGTCGCTCAGGTTTTCCGGGGCGAACAGCTCGCTGGGGTCTGTCACAGTACCTATTCCAATACCTGTCCCCGGCAAGTCGGCCGGGGTCACGGCAGCCAGACGGGCAGAGGGAGGCTGGTTATTCGACGCGGACGATCTCGAACTCGATTTCGCCCGCCGGGGCATTGACGCGCACGACGTCCCCTGCTGTGCGGCCGATCAACGCCTTGCCGATAGGGCTCTCGTTGCTAATACGCCCGTTGTTCGGATCGGTTTCGGTCGAGCCGACGATGGTGTAGATCTCTTCGTCGTCGTAGCCGTTTTCTCTGACGACAACACTGCGACCGAGGGCGACCTGGTCATCGGGCGTCTGGGTATCGTCGATGATCTGCGCGTTGTGGATCTTGACCTTGAGTTCGCGGATGCGTCCTTCGACAAAGGCCTGGGCATTTTTGGCTTCGTCATAGCCGGCGTTTTCTCGCAGGTCGCCTTCGGCCTTGGCTTCGGCGATCTGCTGGGCGATCTGTTGCCGCCTTTCACCGACAAGATACGCCAACTCCTCCTGCAGAGCAACGAGGCCGCTTTGGGTCAGATAGACAGGACTTTCACTCATAGTTCTTGCTCGCTGGTTGCGGGGGAATATCTTTCACACAAATAGAGAGGACGCGGTCAAGGGCGTGTAGATCTGCCGCCCTCAGCAGCGACCTCTGGAAAGTAAACGCCGACCCGGATCGTCAGGTCGGCTCTCGATCTGATACGATTATAGCTGAATTCTGGCAGAATGCAAACCCAGTGAACAGTTGTTGTACATCCCTGAACAGGGGTACGTTTCCGGCAACTATAGAGAAATTACACTGGTACCCGCAGCCAGCTTCTCTGAAAAGGACCGAAATTGGGACCCTCCTGATATCGGGAAATCACGGTGTACCTATCTACTAACCGAGCCTGTCACGCGACCGCATGAACTTCGATGGATTTGCCCGTTTCTACGACGGCGACTACCGCGACTACAGAGATGACATTCCGCTCGTCCTGAAGACGGCGCGGGCGGCCGGCCGCGTTGCATTGGAGCTTGGGTGCGGCACAGGCCGCGTGCTGCTTCCCCTGGTGGAGGACGGCGGTCATGTTATTGGAGTCGACACGAGTGCGGCGCTTCTGGCGATCGCCCGCCGCAAGCTGGCGAAGCAGGGCTTTGCGTCCGAGACAGCGGCAGACGGCTCGCGGACGGTCAGGCTGGTGCAGGCGGATATGACCAGTTTTGAGCTGGCCGAAAGGGAGATTGACTTCGCCTTCGTGGTCAGCAATACGCTGATGCACGTGACGACGCAGGCCGGGCAGTTGAAGGCACTGCAGTGTGCGCAGCGCCATCTGCGCGCGGGAGGTCTGCTGCTGATCGATCTGTTCAACCCGGACGTGGTCTACCTGGAGGCGATAGCGGGGATGCAGGAACTGGCGGACTGGTGGGAGGACGGGGAAAGCGGCGCGACAGTGTTGAAATGGTCGACCCGTACCGTGGACGCGGCCCGGCAGCTGCAGGAGACGGTTTTCGTATACGAGGAGGTGTTTCCCGACGGGCGCAACGCGCAGACGCGGCTGTCCTTTCCACTGCGCTTCTGGTGGCCCGACGAGGGCGCTATGCTCCTGGAGCAGGCAGGGTTTGCGGTGGATGAACTGTACGGCGACTTCGACGGCAGCCCCTATCGATCCGACAGCGAGCGGCTGATTTTCATCGCGCGGAAGAGGTGAGTGGCTCGCGGCGTTGGAGGCCGCGAGCCACTGTAGGGATCAACACTCGCTGTAGCCGCAGACATGACATTTGCGGCAGCCTTCGACATTGAGGAAGGCCGCTTCGCCGCAGTCCGGGCAGAGGTCGCCGATGGGCAGCGCCAGCTGTTCGCCGGCCACGGCCTCTTTATTTTCGGGCAGCTCGCTGAGGTGATCGGAAAGGACCTGGGCGACGCCGTCCGGCAGGCTGCGCACACGTCCGACACCGAAGCCAAGCGGGCGTCCGCCGCCGATGCCGGCCATCTCGTCGATTACCCAGCGCAGCCGTTCAGAGGGCGGCAGGGCAGAGGGCATGCGCAGCGCAAGGCTGATGAGACGGCCGATCGATTCGCTGACCGCGGTGACATCGCTGCCGGCCTTGCCGATATTCAAGAATACTTCGAACGGCTCGTGGTTCTCGTCGCTGTTGACCGTGATGTAGGCGGTGCCCAGGGGCGTCTCCTTGCGATAGCTGCTTCCCTGGAGCAGATAGGGGCGCGGCCGCTTGGTGAAGACGGCAGGATACTCGTCCTGTGAAAGCGCTGAAATCGGTTGGGCGCCGTTGGCTGACGGAACGCTGTGCAGCTGTCCAGGAAGCTCTCCCTTTCTGTCCTTGACCGCCTTCGTCTCCAATACGACTTCCTGGCGGCTGCCGGTCACATAGACGGTAAGCCCCTTGCAGCCCAACTCCCACGCCTGCATATAGGCCTGCGCCACGTCCTCCTCGGTTGCGCCCTCAGGGAAGTTGCAGGTCTTGCTGATGCTGTTATCGATAAAGGCCTGGATGGCGGCCTGCATCTTTACGTGCTGCTCGGCGGTGATGTCGCTGCTGACGACAAAAGTGTTGCGGAAATCCTGGGACAGCTCTTCGACCTCCTGACAGGAGCCCGTCTCCGCGACCCGGTGCCGGATTGCATTGGCCTGCTCGTCGCTGAGATCCAGCCGCTGGAGGGCTTCCTCGAAGAGGGGGCTGGTGTAGGGCAGCTCGACATCGTCATCGCCATCCTTGAAGTGGCGGATATAGCCCAGTGCGAAGACCGGTTCACAGCCGTAGCCCTCACAGCCGCTGACGGTGGCGATGGTGCCGGTGGGGGCTACGGTCGTCTGGGCGGCATTGCGGATCCCATGGCGACGAATACCTTCGACGACCTTTTCCCAGTTGAGCGCGGGCCGGCCCCAGGTGCGGCGATAGGGGGCGAGCGGCCGCGGCGGATTCCATCGCATCCCACCGAGCTGGTCGGCGTCGTAGATGCTGCCAGCGAATGCGAGGAAAGGCTGGCGCTCGGCGGCCAGGTCGATGCTCATCTGCATGCAGTGGAAGCGCACGAACTCCATCACCTGGGCGGCGAACTCCTGGCCCTCTTCGCTGCCGTAGCGAATGCCCAATTTGTACATCAGGTCGCCGAGGCCCATGATGCCGAGCCCGATGCGACGCGCCTTGAGGGCAGCCTCCTTCACGACCGGCACGGCAGGAAGGTAGGTGTTGGCGCTGACCACGTTGTCGAGGAAGTGGGTGCTTTCGCGCACGGTCTTGCGCAGGCCGTCCCAATCGACCGCGGTGGTGCAGGCGCTGTCGGTCGTGACGTGCGAGCTGAGGTTGATCGAACCCAGGCAGCAGTTCTCGTAGGGCCCGAGCCACTGTTCACCGCACGGGTTGGTCGCCTCCAGGTCGTAGAGGTGCGGGACGGGGTTGCTGCGGTTGGCGGCGTCGATAAAGAGCGCGCCGGGCTCGCCGTTATGGTGGGCGTACTTGATGATGGTGGCGAACAGGTCGCGCGCCCTGACGGTCCTGGATACTGAGCCGTCGCGGGGGTTGCGCAGGTCGAAATCGCCGTCTTCCTTCACGGCCTGCATGAACTCGTCGGTGATGGCGACGGAGATGTTGAAGTTAGTGATCGTGCCCTCGTCGGCCTTGCAGCGGATGAACTCCTCGATGTCGGGGTGATCGACGCGCAGGACACCCATGTTGGCGCCGCGGCGGGTCCCGCCCTGGGCGATTTCGCCGAAGGCCTGATCATAGACGCGCAGGAAGCCGACCGGGCCGGTTGCGCGGCCGGCCGAGGTGTGGACGATATCCTTTTGCGGACGCAGGCGGCTGAAGCTGAAGCCGTTGCCGCCGCCGGTCTGCTGGATGAGCGCTGCAACCCGCAGGGTGCTGAAGATGCCGTCGCTGGCGCGGCCCATGTCGTCTTCGATGGGCAGCACGAAGCAGGCGGCCAGCTGGCCCAGAGGCGTGCCCGCGCCTGTGAAGGTGGGGCTGTTGGGGAAGAAGCGCAGATCGGTGAGGAGGTCGTAGAAGATCCTGGTGGTTGCTTCGACGTCGCCGCCGTGCTCCTCTTCCACCCCGGCAATGTGTCTGGCGACGCGATAGAACATGCCGGCGGGCGTCTCCAGAAGCTTTCCATCGATGTCCCGACGCAGGTAGCGACGCTCCAGGACTTTCAAGCTGTTTTCGCTCAGTTGGATTGCGCCGTCGTCCACATACGCCGGCCCGGAAACTCTTTGCTTCTCGCCCTTTACGACTTCGAAGGTCGTGAAGGCCTCCTGTGTTCTGGCGCCATTACGGGTGACGGTGGATTCGAGGGCGGACATGGGGATACTCCTTAGAAAAAGATGATAAGCGGGAATGAATTCGTGCCAGTGAGCAGTAGGACGACAGGAAGCAGCAATAAGTTCAATAATAGAACAAAAGGTCTAAAAGGTCAATTGCGATCTCTGCTGCCGGGGTCGGTTTTGCGTTTAGGGCCGTCCGTTTGTGTCACCCTCCTGGTCGCTGCGTCCCATAAGCCGGTCAACTTCGGACCGGATTTCACTCAGATCGCCAAAGTCCAGATAGACGCTTGCGAAACGTATATAGGCCACCTGATCGACGTCGGCCAGTTGGTCCAGCACAAGATTGCCGATCATTTCGCTTGTGACCTCGGCGCGGCCTAAGCGTTGGATTCGCTCTTCGACGTATTTGACAATACTCTGCATACGCTCGCTGCTGACGGGCCGTTTGACCGAGGCGATACGGATGCCGGCAAGCAGCTTCTGGGAGTCGAACGGTTCACGGTGGCCGTCCCGTTTGGAGACGAGCAGGCTGGGGGCGACATGTTCATAGGTAGTGAAGCGCTGCTCGCAATCCAAGCACTTACGGCGGCGACGGACCGTCTCCCCTCTATCGCGCGTATCGATTACCTGGTGTTTGCCATGTCCGCAATGAGGACACTGCATTGTCCGTCTCCCGCGCAGTCGGCGTGGCTGTTTTAGGTAGCGCGGTTCCCCCACTTGATTCCTATTCAGACGGGTTCAGTTCAGTGCCCTTCGACGACGTTACTGGGCCGTTTTTCGTTCGGGGAACAACCTACATACTGTATCATATACCCCCGGGAGATACAATATGTAGTACAAAGTTGCCTGTGTGCTTATTTCGGGACGTTAGCAAAGATATAACACATCCGGGGCCAACGCGCAAAAGGAGTTTTCGGTAGATTGAAGTTATTTCGCGTACTGATAAACGGAGTCCTGCTGCGGCGAATGGGGCCTGAACAGGAGGTCAGTGGGCGCAGTTCGACCGTGCAGTTTTGCCCGCGCGCGCGACAAAAAAAGAGAGCCGCGGTATCGCCGGGCTCTCTGAATATCCTTTTGTAAGTATTCTCTGCTATGGAGCGCTACTGGCCGTTGTTGTTCTTGGCGCGGCGTAGAAATGCCGGAATGTCGAGGTCTTCACGGTCGAAGGAGCGGACGGGGAAGTCGATTGGCTCCTTGGGCTTCGGCTGCTGCTGCGGCTGGGCGGGTTGGCTCGGCTGGGGTTGGTTCAAGCCGGGCTGGCGGATACTGCCTGTAGCAGGCTGCCGGGTCGAAGCGGGCGGCTGTTCCGGACGCCGGTCTTTGTCAAAGCCGGTGGCGATGACGGTCATGTGTAGCTCGTCCTTCATACTTTCGTCGATGACGGCACCGAAGATGATATTCGCTTCGGGATGGGCGTTGGCCCGGATCATTTCAGCGGCCTCATTCACCTCGAACAGGCTCAGGTCGTCGCCGCCCTTGACATTGAAGAGAATACCCTGGGCACCCTCAATCGACACGTCCAGCAGCGAGCTGTGAATCGCCTGCTGGGCGGCCTCCTGGGCGCGGTTTTCACCGCTGGCACGGCCGATAGACATCAGGGCGGCGCCGCCGTCGAGCATGATGGACCGCACGTCGGCGAAGTCCAGGTTGATCAGACCGGGCACGGTAATCAGTTCACTAATGCCCTGAATACCCTGCCGCAGCACGTCGTCGGCGACGATGAATGATTCACGGATGGCGGTCGTTTTATCGAGGATATGCAGGAGCCGGTCGTTGGGGACGGTTATCAGCGTATCGACAGATTCGCGCAGGCGGCCCATCGTGCTTTCGGCGATGCGGCGACGCTGCGTGCCTTCGAAGGTGAACGGTTTGGTGACGACGCCGATGGTCAGCGCGCCCGATTCGCGTGCGATGGAGGAGATGACCGGAGCCGCGCCGGATCCCGTACCGCCGCCCAGACCGGCGGTCACGAAAACCATATCCGCGCCTTCGAACAGTTGCTCGATCTCTTCCCGACTCTCCTCAGCCG
Organism: Caldilineaceae bacterium; assembly: GCA_011523365.1. Classification (GTDB taxonomy): domain Bacteria; phylum Chloroflexota; class Anaerolineae; order Caldilineales; family Caldilineaceae; genus Bin5. The sequence goes on along the minus strand of WTGY01000004.1, from coordinate 40,823 downwards.
CCCGCAGGCCGATTTCCGGCTTTCCGCCCGACCCCAGACCTCTGGTCAACTTGTCTCCAATCCGCAGACGCTGCGGTGCGTTGGAGAGCATCAAGGCCTGTGCATCGGTATTGACGGCAATAAACTCTACGCCTTGAACGTCTGCCTCGATCATGCGGTTGACCGCGTTTTGTCCGCCACCACCAACGCCGACAACCTTAATCTGGGCAAAGTTGTCTACAAATTGTGAGGCGCTACTCCGTCTCGTCATAGATTGATCTCCTTTAACCGCTGGCAGACATTGTCAGGGCCGCTCTTGGAATTTGCACTTTCCCTGACGGTACCAAAAGCTCCGTTCTCACCGCTGTGTCAGAATTGTCTCATCGTACTACACCTGAATTCGATTGCAAAGTCACCGAATTAGGGAGGTTCCCGCAAAAAGGCTCGGATGGGTCCATATTTCAGGCGGACATAGGGCGGAATACTCTGGAGTCCGGCAAGACGCCATGACAAACTGTTGCCGGGCTAGTTTGAGACTGAATTGGGGCCAATTCTGGACTATATGCCTACGATCAATCTACGAATTAGCCTCTGCACAGCGCCGGGCCCGGAGAAGACGGGAAACGACTGGCCGGAAGACGATTTTTCACCATCGTGGTTGCAGGAACACTTTCTGCGCGCGGGCATGCGAGGCTGCCAACCCCCTTTCAAGCTATTCTGGGCAAAATACCTACGATCTATATACGACACCAGCGGACCGCGGCCGAACGCTCGCGGATACGCAGTGGGGGACGCAAGGGGACGGGAAATTCGATGGTTTTGCGGTAGTTCTCGCAGCAGTCACACGGGGGTTTAACGTACGGTTTAACTGTTTCTCTCTCGACTTGGTGTATCACTGGGCGCCCGGAAGAAGGCATTCCCTCAATCCGGCAGCAGGCTCTTGAGCCAGCCGCCGACCCGGTCCAGGATCTGGCCGTTTTCCGGGATCATTCTCTGCATGGGGTAGTGGATTGCGCGCGCGTCTTCGTAGAGCGCCCAGAGCAGGAGGCCGGCCGCGGTGGCGAAGGCGGGAGATTGCAGCTCTCTGCTCAACCCATGCACGGCGGGATGGTCGACGGGACTGCCGATCCGCACCGGCATGCGCAGAATTCTGCGGAACAGGTCGACTGCGCCGGGGAGCTGGCTGGCGCCGCCGGTGAGGACGAGCCCTGCCGGCACCATGTTGCCGTAACTGCTCCTGGCGATCCGGCTCTGGATGAGTTCGGCGGTCTCCTCGGCGCGTGCCTGCAGGATCTGGCTGATAAAGCGGCGGCTGAAGGTGCGTTCCGGTTTGTCGCCGAAGACGGTCGCCCAGACCTGTTCGTCTTCCGCGATCCGTTCCGGCTGCAGATGACCGTAGCGCAGTTTCAACTCCTCGGCCACTTCAAAAGGGGCGCGCAGCCCGATAGCAACGTCGTTGGTCATGTGGCTGCCGCCCACGTCGAGCACCTCGGTGTGCCAGAGCCCGTTGCCGCGGAATAGGGCCAAATCGGTGGTGCCGCCGCCCAGGTCGGCCATGACGACGCCCATCTGCCGCTCCTCAGCGGTCAGAACGGCCTCGCCGCTGGCGAGCGGTTCCAGGACCAGCTCATCGATGTCGATGCCATGGGCGAGCACACACTGGGCGAGATTGTTGATGGCGTTGATGGTGCCGGTGACGATATGGGCGTCGACTTCGAGGCGGCTGCCGAGGATGCCCAGGGGCTGCTGGATATTCTCCTGCTCGTCCACCTTCCAGTGGCGGGCGATCACGTGGATTATCTGCCTGTTGGCGGGAATCTGAACCGCGCGGGCGCCCTCGAGCGCGCGCTGCATGTCGTTGCCGGTGACGCCATGGCGTCCATCGATCGGGCTGATGCCGGCGCTGTTCGAGGTGGCGATGTGGTTTCCGGCGATTCCGAGGTAGGCACTGGTGATCTGTTCGCCGGACTCCTGTTCGGCCATCTCCAGCGCTTCGCCGATGGCGGTGGTCACCTCCGGTACATCCATGACGACGCCGCGGCGCAGACCCCTGCTAGGCGTGACGCCGCCGCCAAGAACTCTGACGGCGAGATTGCCCAGGCTGTCATGGATGACGGTGCCCACCAGCGCGCAGATTTTTGTGGTGCCGACATCGACCGCGGCGATAATCTCTCTGGTCACTGACAGTTTCTCTGAAGGTTTTTCTGAACGATTTTCTGAAAGTAGTGGTGTAGCATCAAGACCTATTGCTCAGCCGGCTCACCGTCGTATCGGCGGATGAAGGAACGGTTCGGCACCATTACATTTAGGGTAAGCGCTTCGTCTCCGGCTGCTTCCAATTGCGGCATTAACCATTGCAAGGCCGTCCATTTTTCTTCGAAATTGTATCCGTCTCCCCAGTGGACCCATGCCTTGGTCGACGGCAGGCTGAAATTCAAGCCGTAACGAGAATTGTACCAGAACTCAGAAACGATGGAAAGACGATTTGACAAAAACATGGCAGAGGTCAGGACCCGTTTATCGATCTGAAGGTCGCCTTCCACGTTTGCCGTCTGCGCTTCGGCGGAGGGATCGATGATGCGCAGCGCCGGCTGCATGTCCAGCTCCCGGGGGGCGAGGGCCGCGCCGTCCTCCAGCAGCCAGTACTCCTGCTGATCGGTCGCCCAGAGTGCCACGGGGAGCACTTCCTGAACACTGATGTCGATGTGCCCGGGCCAGCGGATTTTTACATCTGCATCGGTAACGTAGGGGTGCGTCATCACCTGTTCTGCGATCTTGTCCGGATCCAGCCAGAAGATACTCCAGCTGTTGATATCGGAGGCAGCGAAGAGCTCCTCTTGCGAAAGATAGCGGGCGCCTTCAAAGCTCACGTTTTCACTGTAGATGTAGAAGCTTTCGCTGGTGTACAGCCAGTACAGAGCGGCCGCGACCGCAGCCAGCAGCATCAGACTGAACGTTTTGCTTGGGGCCAGACCGGAAAAGCCGGGGAAGAGGGTGGCCTGTGCGCCTGCAGGGACGGGGAGCGTCGACGGTTTCCGTTTTTCTCTTCCTTTGAAGCCCAGCCTCGACCGGCTGCTTCGCAGGAAAAAGGCGTGCGTCGAACGCAGCGCCGCGGTGAAGCGGCGGCGGGTCTGCGCGTGCCGCCGCCGCCGCACACGTTTGGGCGAGACAGCCTTACGCGCGGCCCGTGATCCTCGTTTCTGCTTGCGCCCTGGGTTGAAGGCAATTTGCATTGTACTGATCTGATTGTACTACTTTACAGGTCGTTCCCGATCTTCAATAGGTGACGCGGACGCACCGCAATTGTCTTAACAGTGCGGGACTAACGATGGATCCGGTTCTGACGGCGGTCCGTATGCCGTTCCAGCGCCATGTCGACCAGGATGCCCACGAGCTCGGTCAGGGGAACGCCGCTGGCTTCCCATAGCTTCGGGTACATGCTGCTGGCGGTGAAGCCGGGCATGGTATTCAACTCGTTCAGAAAGAGCTGGCCGTCGGCGCCTAACAGAAAGTCTGCCCGCGCGAGACCGGCTCCGTCAAGCGCTTGGAATGCGCGAACGGAAAGCAGCCGGATTTCGTCTGCCAGAGCGGGGGGAATGTCCGCCGGGATCAGGAGCCGGCTGCCCTTGTCCAGATACTTGGCCTCGTAGTCGTAGAACTCATTGGCCGGAACCACCTCCCCGACGACGCTCGCCCGCGGCGCATCGTTGCCGAGGACGCTGACCTCCAGTTCGCGGGCGTCGTGCACGCCTTCCTCAACCAGCACTTTGCGGTCGTAGCGGCAGGCCAGCTCGATGGCGTGCGCCAGCTCCGCCCGGTCTCTAACTTTGCTGATGCCGACGCTGCTGCCCAGATTGGCCGGTTTGACGAAGAGTGGATAGGGCAGGGCGGACTCCAGCTCGTCCAGAATCTTCTCACGACGGTTCTCGCGCGGGCCGGCGTCCGACTCCCGGCCTTCGGCCCAGTTGCGGCGCAGCAGTGTGCGGTAGGCGACCTGGGGGATGCCGGCGGCGGCAAAGAGCGCCTTGGCAGTGATCTTGTCCATTGCGACCGCGCTGGCGAGGACGCCGCAGCCCACATAGGGCATCTCAAGCATTTCAAGCAGCCCCTGCACGGTTCCGTCCTCACCGTAAGGACCGTGGAGCACGGGAAAGATCAGGTCCACCGGGGGCAGACGCTCGCTATGCTGCATGAGCGGAAACTGCGTGGAGCGGGGTGCGAGCGGGGCGGCGTCGGCCTCTTTTAACGCGCCATGCCCGTTCTCTTTCACTTTGCTGCTGGTCAACTGCGCCAGCGGATCGGCGCCGGTGAGCCATTCCCCGGTCTTGGTAATGCCGAGCCGCACGGTTTCGTAGCCGGCATCGTCGAGGGCGCGGATGACCGTCTGCGCGCTGAGCAAGGAGATCTCGTGCTCCCCGCTCTTGCCGCCAAAAAGGACACCGACCCGTACTGGATTACACGTCATTGAAGTCACCATTCTCCAATCCTCTGCAGTTCCGGCAGCAGCGCAACGCCGCTGCGCCGCGCCACTGCCGTCTGAATGTGTTCGATCATAGTCATGACATCGGCTGCTGTCGCGGCGCCGGCGCCGCCGGGGTTGATGAGAAAGTTGGCGTGCGTACGGCTGACTTCGACGCCGCCAAGACGGAATCCTTTGAGCCCGGCCTCTTCGATCAGGCGTCCGGCAAAGTCGCCCGGCGGGTTGACAAATGTGCTGCCCAGTGAGGGCTCCACCGGCTGTGTGCTGCGTCGATGGCCGAGGAAAGATTTGGCGGCGGCGCGGATGGTGTCGCGATCGCCGTTTTGCAGCCGGAAGTTGGCGCTCAGGAGGACGGGACCGAAGCCGGCGTCGGCAGCCCCCTCCCGTTTCAAGCTGCTCTGACGGTAGGCATAGGCGAGGTCCTCGACGCGAAAGACCTGGATATCGCCGTTGTCGTCCAGCAGCAGAACATCCCAGAGCGAGTCCTTGACCTCGCCGCCGTGCGCGCCGGCGTTGTTGACCACGGCCCCGCCGACGGAACCGGGTACACTCACCGCCCACTCCAGTCCGGTCAGCCCGGCGTTGATGGCGGTGCGGGCGGCGCCGGCCATGAGCGCGCCGCTCTCGGCGTAGAGGAAGGGGCGGGTGTCTTTTGGATAATCACAGCAGGGGGCATCTTGCACCTCCACTGCATTGCAGCGGTTATGGATCACCAACCCCCGCACGCCGAGGTCGCTGATCAGCACGTTGCTGCCCCCGCCCAGAATCAGATAGGGCAGGTCCTTGGCCCTGGCCCAGCGCACCAGCTTCAGCAGCTTGTGCGTGTCTGAGACCACTGCGAAGTAGTCGGCATGGCCGCCTATCTTGATCGTCGTCAGGTTCGCCAGCGGGTGGTCCTGCCGGATCTGCACGCCAAGGGCCTCGATCTGGTCGAGAGCGGCAGCATCGATTTCTATCTTTGGGCGGGCCGGAGCCGTTGCTGGTGCCATAATGTCGAGTACGGTCACTTCTCAGTCAGATTCCTCGTAAGGTGCGCAGCTGTTTTACCAGGCTGTCGAAATCCAGCGACGCGAAATCAGTGGTATCGACGTGAAATACGGGCCCGTCCAGGTCCAGGGGACGGTTGCGCCGCGCCAACTCGGTCGTGTCAAACTCGCCCATCCGCAGCCTGTCCACATGCCCAGGGTGCCGTTCGCCGTTGTCCACCCGCTGGGCGTAGCGCTGGCGCAGCAGGTCGGCCTGGGTGGAAAGGATTACCTGCGCCGGCCGAAAAGGGTGGCGCGCCTGCAATGCCTGGAAGCGCGGGTTGGCCCAGTCCGGATCGAAGGGCGTTTCCACGAGCAACGAGCAGCGGGCCTCCAGCAGTCGTTCGATCAGCAGATAGACCAGTTCATATGTAGCCTGGCCCAGCCGCTGCGACCACTCCACCGTTGACCAGCCCAGGGTCTCGAAGAGCGACTCCTTGAGATCGTCGCGTGCGATCAAGGGGAGACGCAGAGCCGGGGCCAGTTTGCGGGCCAGTGTCGTTTTTCCGGTTCCCGGCGCCCCGCATACGATCAGGACAAGTGGCGGCACATTACCCCCTTCAGCCATCGGTTCCCAGTCTCTCCAGCAGTGTTTCGCCGATGCGGTGGCTGGTGCCTGCGCCCAGAGTCAGGACGACGTCGCCGGCGGTGACTTCGTCGTGGAGAAGCGAGCTCGTCTCCTCGATGCCGCCGCTGTGACGGATTGAAGGGTGATGGCTGGCGGCCGCGACCTCGGCGGCGGCCATGGCATTGTCGCCGCTCTCCCGGGCGGCGTAGATATCGGTGACCAGTACTGTATCGGCGTTGTCGAAGCTGCAAGCGATCTTGTGCAGCATCGCCCTGGTGCGGCTGAACGTATGCGGCTGAAAAACGGCCCAGATACGCCGCTCGCCGAAGCGGCTGCGGGCCGCGGCCAGGGTTGCCTGGATTTCAGTGGGGTGATGGGCGTAGTCGTCGATGACCGTCACACCTCCCCGCGTTCCCTTCAGTTCAAAACGCCGGCCAATACCGGTGTATTGGTGCAAACTGGCCAGAGCCTGTGCAGCCGGCACGCCGAAGCGGCGGGCGACGGTAAGCGCGGCCAGGGCGTTGCGCAGGTTGTGGATACCCGGCGCCTGCAGCTGCAAACGTCCGATCGACTCCCCTTCACTGTGGACTGCTGCGGCATAGCCCCCGCCCGTTTCGACCGTCTCACCGGCGGCGTGCACGTCGCACCCTTCCCGCAGTCCATAGGTCAGCCAGGCCGGGCCGCCTCCGGCTGGGCGTTCTGTGCGCAACGACTCCGCGCCGGCGTCGTCCCCGCAGGAGACGACGCATCCTTCGGCGCGCACCTGCGCAACAAACTGACGGAAAGCGTCGACAAAGCTGGACGGCGTCGGATAGCAGTCGGGGTGGTCCCACTCCACATTGGTCACGACCGCCGCCATCGGCGTCAACCCATGGAACATGCGGTCATACTCGTCGGCTTCGATCACGAAGGCGCGGGCGGTGCCGGCGTGGGCGTTGCCGAACCCGGGCAGGTCGGCGCCGATGATATAGCCTGCGTCACAGCCGCTGTCATGCAGCGACTGCACGATCATGGAGGTCGTCGTGCTCTTACCATGCGTGCCGGAGACTGCGATGACGTCGCGGCCGGCCAGCAGCGGCCGCAGAAAGGACTCGCGCCTGACGACCGGAATCCCCAGCCTCTGCGCGGTCTGGCGCTCACGGTTGGTCTCGTCAATGGCGCTACTGATCAGGACCACGTCCGGTCGTTCCCGCTCGGGCAGCAGGCTGAGCTCTGCGGCCGCGCCCTGGCGCCCGAAGATTGTCGCGCCGGCGGCAGCCAGCCGGCGTGTGCGCTCGCTCTCCTGGCGGTCGCTGCCGCTGACGTGTAATCCCTGTTCCAGGAGAACGTGGGCGATGGGGGAGAGGCCTGCACCGCCTATCCCGATCAGATGCACGCGCGGAGGCGTGTCGTCCCCACCACTCGCGGGCAGGGACGGGTCCAGTGCCGTCTGTAACCGCTTCTGCCAGCTGTCAACCGGCATCGCTGCCTCCATGGCTGCGCCACTCTCCTGCCGGGGCGCGTGCATCTCTCATCCTTGTATCCTCATATTTGCACCCTCATCCGCGCACCCGCATCAGCAGCAGGATTGCGATGGGAATCACCCACGGCGTCGGTGACGGCATGATATTCTGGGGCAGATAACGCACCAGCTCAGTAGCGATCGGCGACAGGTCCGGGTTAATCCATCCCAGGTTAGCGAGCGGGTACCCGTAGATGTGCTGGTAATACCAGAGGCTGCCACTGATAAGGTAGCCGTTGACTGCGCCGACCAGGCAACTGAGAACTGCGCCCTGGGGCATCGGCCATTGCTGACCGCTGAAAGTAATGACCCGTCCGGCATAGCCGGCAAAGATGATAACGACAAAGGTGACGAGGTAGAAGTTACTCAGGAACAGCTGCTGGGCGCCGACATTCTCTGCCGAGAATACCATGCGCCACACACTGTCCAGGATCGGATTGAGACGATCCTGGACGTAGAGCAGCAGGAAGATGGCGACGATTATAATCATGGATCTGCCCAGTTCGCGCGCATAGCCCTGGGCAAGGCCAATCATTGTAATGATGCCGGCGATAGACCCAAAGTAAACTTCGATCAGACCCATAACGGTTCAGTAGTCAGACGTGTTGCGCGGATGGTGGTTTGCCGCAGCATGGCCCGGTTTGCACACGATCAGGTCTGGCCGCCGCGGCGCAGGGTGCTGATCACCGCCACGAGCAGCACCGTCAACGCAATCGCGGCCAGGATGGGCTGTTGCGGCCCCAATGCCACCCAGAGATCGCCAAACCCGGAGTGCATCATGTCGGTCACGCTCTGCAGAAGCCCCTCCATCCCTGTGCCGGGGGATGAGACCGAGGCAACCCCGACCTCCGGGATGAAGTCGATCAACCGCGGCGCAAAAGTAGGAATGTAGAACAGTCCGTTGCCAACGCCGAGAATAGCCGCGAGCAGACCGGATGTACTCAGGCTGTCAGGGATCGCCTTATTGGTCAGCAGGTAGGTAAAGAGCAGCAGCCCCGCCCAGACGAGAAATGATACGGTCGGCTGGTCTGCATCGGAGAGCCAGTCCGAGGGGCCGAGCGTGTAGACCGGTTCGCCATTTCCCCCCGCGTTGCCTGAGCGCAGCGAGGCCAGGAACTTTGCGCCCACACTGACGACACCGAAGACGATCCCCAACACCTGTCTGACGATTTCCAGGGCCAGGCCCTGGTTTTGTTGCAGCAGGAAGAAGCCCCCCACCGAGACGGCCAGCACCAACAGTTCTCTGAACAGCCCCCGCCGGAAGCCGACCCAAGCAAATAGGAGGACGTAGAATACAAATGCGACTGTGCCTGGCGTAGATTCACTCATTTTTGTGCTTTCATCCTATTGGTAGGGCGTCCTCTGGGTCTGCCCGCCTGCTTTACAGTCACTCTTCATCGTCGCAGCCCACAACCCCGGGGGCCGGTGAACTCTACTAGCCATGGGCTACGAGCCGCTGAAGTTCGCGTACGATATTGTCTGCGGCCTGGGGCCGGGCCAGGGCGCAGACCGCCGCGCCCATAGCCTGCCGTCGACTTTCATCGGCCAGCAGCGCCGCGATGGTCGGTTCCAGCCTCTGCGCCAGCTGCCCGTCCTCGATGATGATCGTGCCGCCGGATTCGGCCAGCTTCTGTGCATTGGGGCGCTGGTGGGAGCCGGCGCCGGGCAGAGGCGCGAGTACCGACGGCAGGTGCGCCAGCGGAAATTCGGCCAGCACGCTGGCCCCGGCACGGGCGACCGCCAGGTCGGCGCTGGCGAGCGCCCAGGCCATCTCCTCGTGCAGATAGGCGACGGGATGATAGCGGTAGGCCAGTGGGCTATCCCACAGTGCCGGCCCTTCCTGTTCCAGCAGGGGCCAGTCGCGCGTCCCGATGACGTGCAGAATCTGGCAGGCGGGCAACAGGGCCGGTGCGGCCTGCCAGACGGCGCGGTTGATGGTGCGCGCGCCCTGGCTGCCGCCGAAGACGAGCAGCAGAGGAAGTCGATCCTCCAGGTCCAGCCCCAGTTTCCGGGTCAGCTTCTGCCGGGCTGCCTGCCTGTCCTCAAGCGCGTTGAGCAGTCCGGCGCGCACAGGGTAACCGGTGACCACCGCCTTCTGGCCGAAGAAGCCGGCCACCTCGGGGAAGCTGACAGCGACCCGCTGGGCCAGGCGGCTGAGCCAGCGCACCGCCAGCCCTGGGGTCATGTCCGGCAGGTAGATCATGACCGGCACCGAGCGCATCCGACAGGCTATGGCGACCGGCGCCATGACATAGCCGCCGGTGGCAAGGCATGCCTGCGGCCGGAAATCTTCGAGAATCTGCAAAGCCTGGCTGATGCCCGCCAGCACTTTGGCCAGATTGCGTGAGGCCATGAATGGATTGCGTCCTCGCAGCGCGCCGCTTTGAATGTCGTGGAAGGGGATGCCAGCCTCCTGCACGAGAGGGTGCTCAATGCCGGTCCGGCTCCCCAGCCACAGCAGGGCAGGGTTACCCTGAGCGGTCGCGGCGGTCAGCGCGTTGATTCGCAGTTGTTCGACGACGGCGAGAGCCGGATATACGTGTCCCCCGGTTCCACCACCCGAAATTAGAAGGCGCATGGGCTGTCTGCCCTGGGGGGCCAGAGGATGCCCCGGATTTGTTTGAGCCAAAAGCGCTGGCCAGTCCGCCGCGAATCCGGTCGCCCGCCGAGGGGTGACGGCGGCCGCCGTCTTCGCCGCGTCGGGACGCGGGGGGCGGAGGCTGACCGCGATAGCGGCTGATGTTCAGCAGTATGCCGGCGGCACCCATGGACGTAACCAGAGAACTGCCGCCAAAGCTGACAAACGGTAGTGTTACGCCGGTGGGGGGCGCGACGGCCACCGCGACCGCGATGTGAATAATGGCCTGCAGGATGATAAGGGCGGTGATGCCCACTGCCAGGAGGGAGCCGAAGATATCAGTCGATTCACTGGCGATGCGCAGGCCTCGATAGACAAAGAGTGTGAAGAGGAGGATCACCAGCAGCGTACCCAGCAGCCCCATCTCCTCGCCGATGACTGCAAAGATATTGTCCGACCAGCTCAGGGGCAGATTTCCGGGCAACTTTTCGGTACTGTTGCCCAGCCCCACGCCAAGCGGGCCTCCTTTGACGATGGCCTGGCTGGCTTCGCGGATCTGCCATTCGGAGCTGTTCAGGGGAGACTGGATCGATTCAAGCAGTGCACTGACGCGGCGGCTGGCATAGCTGTTGCGGGTTATCACCAGCCAGAAGGTGACGGCGGCCACAAACCCGCCCAGGATAAGCTGTTTCAGCTCGGCGCCGGCGAGAAAGAAGATGATCAGCGCGGTGGCAACAATCAGAATCGTGGTACTGATATCCGGTTGCGCCACGATGAGCCCGGTCACGATCCCCATGAGCACGCCGAAGGGAATCAGGCCGTAGTTGATATCCTTAATTCGATCGCCTTTGCTGGCCAGCCAGGTGCTGATGTAGATGAGCACGATCACTTTCACCGGCTCACTGGGCTGAACGCGGCCGCCGGGGAAGGCACGGGTTGCGCCGAAACGGCTTTCGCCCAGAAAGATGACTGCAATCAGGGAGATCAGCCCTATGGCCATCAGTGGTATGCTCCACCGTTCCCAGATGCGGTAGGGGACAATTGCGGCGCCGACCAGCGCCACCAGGCCGACCCCCAGCCAGCGCAACTGCAGCAGTACGTAATAGAAGGGGGATACCTGGTTTTCCAGCGCCCAGGGATAGCTGGCGCTGAAGACCATGACAGACCCGAACAGAATCAGGCAGGTCAGGACGGTGGCCAGCGCCCAATCGACGCTAGTCCCGAACCTACCGATCTGTTTGGCTTGACTGACCTGAAGCGCCATTGTCATTCCTTTGACTTCTGCGGCAACGTGCAGGAGGCCGGCAGAGCGCGGTTGCCGTTAGCCACGGGCCACCAGGTTGCGGAAATGGTCTCCGCGTTGTTCGAAATTCTTGTAGGCATCGTAACTGGTGCCACCCGGGGAAAAGAGCACCACCGTACCGGGCGTCGCTGTCTGTTTAGCCAGGACGACGGCCTCGTCAAGACGCTTTACAACGGCACAGCAAGGGGCGGAGATGCGCCGGAACGAAGCCCGTTCCCTGACCTTGTCGGCGATCATCGACCCCGCTTCTCCGAACCCGATCAGGCATTGGACCCGGTCCAGGACCTCGTCGGCGAAGGTATCCCAAGGCAGATTCTTGTCTTTGCCTCCGGCCAGGAGAATAAGCGTCTGCGCGCCGGGGGGGAAGACCTGGAGCCCGGCGACGGCCCGTTCGGGCGCGGTTGCGATGCTGTCATTAATCCATACGACGTTGTCCTTGGGCCGCATCTCCTCCAGCCTGTGCGGTACGCCGGCAAAAGAGCGGGCAACGCGTCCCATTGCCAGTTCGGATGCGCCGGCCGCGCCGCTGACGGCGGCCGCGGCCAGCAGGTTGGAGATATTGTGCTCGCCGCGCAGCCGTACATCGGAGCGGCGGCAGAAAGGTCGGCCTTCGAAGAGCAGGTCTTCATTCGTTTCGGCTGCCCAGGCGCCGGTGGCCGGCCGCGGCCGGGTCCCGGAACTGTGCAGCGACGTGCGCCGGGTCCGGCTGGAGGAGGTGGAAAAGGGAATGACCCGCCGGTTTTTGCCTAGGACGGAACGGCATTGCGCCAGGAGGGAGTCCAGTTCCCATTCGGGCGGGACCGGCTCAGCGACATCATCCCAGCCGGCCATGCGGCTGGCGACCGGATCATCGGCGTTGAGGACCACTACGCTGGCCGGCTTCAGATTGCGCAGGAGGTTGGACTTCGCCTGGACATAGTCGGCCATCGATGGATGCCGGTCGAGATGATTGGGCGTAATATTGAGAATAGCGGCCACGTCCGGGCCGAGCTGGTCGAGCGATCCATAGGCGACTTTCGGGTCGAACAGCTCAAGCTGAAAGCTGCTCAGCTCCAGCACCATCATGTCATCTTCCCGGATTTCGCCGAGGCGGTCCAGCAGCGGCCTGCCGATATTGCCGCCGACGTGGACGGTACGGGCGTCATCAACGGTCGCCTGCAACATTTCTCCGACCAGCGTAGTCGTTGTTGTCTTGCCGCTGCTGCCGGTGATGGCGATGACAGGGCAGGGGGCCAGCTGCATCGTGAGCAGGCTGTCATTGCTCAGAGGGATGCCGCGTCGAATGGCATCCTGCACCAGCGGTGTTTGCAGCCGCACGCCGCCGCTGAGGCAGAGCAGATCGCAGTCATCCAGCAGGTTGGCAGGATGACCGCCCAGAGCAAGCGCTACCGGCAGATCACCCAACTGCTCCAACTCCTCGGCCAGCTCTTGCTCGGGCGCGACATCGCTGATGGTTACGTTTGCGCCTGCCGCGGTAAAGAAGCGGGCCAGAGCCAGTCCTTGGCGGCCCATCCCCAGGATGACGACATTGCGTTTTTCGAAGTTAAACTCTTTGGCGTTGGCAATCATGGTATCGTTCTCCTTCCGGCAGCCGGTTTCCGGTCAACCCTTTGTCCTCCGGCGATTACGAGGGACCTAAATCCGGCCGCCAGGAATCGAAGCGCCGCCGGCTTGAAACGGATGCAGACGGCGGTCACCCGTTCCATAGCGCCAGGGCCACCCCCAACATGCCACTCAGCACACCGACAATCCAGAATCTCTCTTTGACCTGTGTTTCACTCCACCCCAGCAACTCAAAGTGATGGTGAATGGGAGTCATCTTGAACAGGCGGATATCGCGGCCCAGGTAGCGGCGGCTGAACTTTGCAGACGCCACCTGCAACAGTACGGAGACCGTTTCGGCGACAAAGACGAACCCGACCACCGGCAGCAGCAACCATTGACCGGTCATCAGCGCCACCAATGCCAGCGTTGCGCCCAAAGCCAGGCTGCCGGTGTCACCCATGAACACCTGTGCCGGGTGGGCATTGAACCAGAGAAATGCAAACAGCGCTCCCACCATCGTGAAACAGAATGCCGCCAAATAGGTCTGCCCCTGCAGGAAGGCAATCAGCCCGTAGCTGGCAAACGCAATGCCGCTGATGCTTCCCGCCAGGCTGTCCAGTCCATCGGTCAAATTTACCGCATTACTGAAACCGATAATGAGCAAAATTCCCACCGGGATGAACAGCCAGCCGATCGAAACCCACTGCGGAATGCCGGGCACGCCCACATAGTAGAGATCGGGCGGACCGTAATAGAGAATGCCGACGATAATGGCTGCGAATATGAGCTGAAATCCGCTCTTCATCCGCGCCGACATCCCCTTCCCCCTGCCGCGGAGTCCGAGCCAGTCATCGACGGCGCCGAGTGTCGCGTGCGCTGCCAGGCAGAAAAAGAGCAACAGTGTACTCTTGCCGATCAGGGTGAAGCCGAGCAGAGCCGCCAGATTGAGCGCCCCCGTAATCAAGAGGACAGGCACCACAAATAGCAGTCCCCCCATCGTCGGCGTGCCGGTCTTCTCCTGGTGCGAGTCCGGTCCTTCCATGCGCACCTGTTTGCCGATTCGGTAGTGCTTGAGGAGGGTGATCAGCGGCTGTCCCCAGATCACGGCGATAAAGAAGCTGAGTGTCCCGAGCACCAGCGGGAATTCCATCTATGCGCCCCTTAGCCTTCGAGGAGGCCGCCGCCGACCCCTTTGTCGGACACTGGGCGGCGGGCGGGGTCAGTCGCTGCGGCCGCTGCCGGCTGCTGTGTGATCTCGGGAACAATGCGTTCCATCCCCACGGCACGGCTGCCTTTGACGAGCAGTAGGTCCTGCGGCTGTGCCAATTCCTTCAGAATTCGTACGGCCGTCTCAAAGTCGCCGGCTTCGTACACGGCTTGGGAAGACAGGCCTGCTCTGCGGGCCTCGTCGGCGATAAGACGGCCCAATCCGCCGACTGTAACGAGAAGATCGGTTACCCCGGCGGCATGGGCGCCGACCTGTTGGTGCCCTTCGGTCGTGAAGGTGCCAAGCTCTCTCATATCGCCGAGAATTGCGATGCGGCGTCCGCCGCTGCCTTGTTGCAGCTGCTGCTGTTCACGATGCTGCCCGTTATTGGACTGCGGCGTTTGTTTCGCTGCTCTCGGCCTCATTCCCGCGCCCGTTTGGCGGCGGGTGAACAGGTCGTCCAGCAGATTGAGGGCAGCCACGGTACTGACTGGGCTGGCGTTATAGGTATCGTCGATGACGGTGCTGCCGTTGATGCCGGGCATCACGACAAGGCGCAATTGACTCGGCGCCCGCTGCAGGCCGGCGCCGATTTCCTGCCAGGACAGGCCGCTGACGATGCCGACGGCAGCCGCGCCGAGGGCCGTATAGACCGAATGTCTACCCAAGAGGGGCACCTGCAGGCGCTGGCTGTGGATGCGGCCGTTATCCTGGCGGCAGTGAAAGCGGAAGCGGATGCCTTGCATGCCCAGGCTTTCGATTTCGTCGGCCCACAGGTCCGCTTCAGGGGAGAGGCCATAGAAGAAGGTCCGGGCATCGGTGGCGGCCGCCATCGCGCGCACGCGCCCGTCGCCATGGTTCAGGACGGCTACGCCTCCGTTCTGCGCGCTGGGAAGAGCCTCTACCAGTTCGGTTTTGGCCTGGGCGATCCGTTCTATCGTGCCCAGCCGCTCAAGGTGGGTGGGGCCGACATTGGTCACCAGGCCGATATGGGGCCGCGCCAGGTTGCAGAGCAGGCGGATCTCCCCGAGATCGTACATTCCCATCTCCAACACGGTGCGCTCATAGCCGGTGTGCAAGCCGAGGAGAGCCAGCGGCAGCCCCTGTTCGCTGTTGAGATTGCCGGTGTTGTGATGGGTGCGGAAGCGTTGTGCGAGGACCGATGCGGTCAACTCTTTTGTGCTGGTTTTGCCTACGCTGCCGGTCACGCCGACCACGCGCAGATCGGGATGGGTGCGGTGCAGCCGCTGAAATAGGCCGGCAGCCTGCAGAGCCGCGCCGGCATCGGGGACGATGTAGGCGACGGCGCGACCGGGGTCAAGGAGTTCCATCTCCGCTTTCGCCTCTTCACCTTCTTCCTGCTGGCGGCAGTCGATCAGCTGGGCGCCGGTGTCGTGCAACTGGTCAAGGCCCCGCTCTTCGCAGATTATCACTTCGGCGCCACCGGCCAGGGCCTGGCGGATAAAATTATGGCCGTCAGTGCGGGCGCCGCTGAAGGCGATGAAGAGAGAGCCTGCCTCGACATCGCGGCTGTCCAGGACCGCGCAGCTGATGGGACGGGGCGCGAGCGTCTGCGGCGGGGCCGACCCGGTCAGCGCCTGCCACAGTGTGTGCTGGGTGATAGCGATCTCAACTTTCGGTCGTTCTGCCACCGAATCAGAATCCTTTGAACAGAAGTAACCCGTCGCTGTGCCGGTTACCGGTCTGCGAGCTCTGCGACCGGTTCCACACCCGGCACTGAAGCTGCCGGCGGCACGACTTCCTGGCACTCGACGGCGGACAGACAGGAGTAGCTCTGACTGTCGTCCGAAAGCCGGACATCGTCCGGCGGGATATTCATGTGCTCAAACAGGCGGTGGGCAATCCGGCTGAAGACGGGCGTGGCAGTATAGGCTGCCCAGCGGCTGATGCCCGGGTCCGGCCGGTCGAGCTTGACCATCATGACAAATTGCGGGTCATCGGCCGGTGCGTAGCCAATAAAGCTGGCGATCGTTTCGTCCTGAGTGTAGCCCTCTTCGGTGGCGATTTCGGCTGTGCCGCTCTTGCCGGCAACGCTGTAGCCGGAGACCTGGGCCATCTGATTGCCGGTGTTGACGACATGCACCATCATATCGTTCAGCCGGAGCGCGGTTTCCGGCTGGATGACCTGGTAGACCATTGTCGGCTGGGTCACCATGGCGTATTCGCCAACTACGCGGCTTTGCACGATGTACGGGCGCATCAGTTTGCCGCCGTTGGCGATGGCAGCGACTGCGCAGATCATCTGAATGGGGGTAACGGCAATGCCCTGGCCAAAGCTGTTGGTGGCCAGATCGGACACGCCCCAGTTCGGGGCGTCGGTGTTTCTGACCTGGCCGGCCACTTCACCGCTCAGGTCGATATTCGTGTCAGCGCCGAAGCCGAAACGGGTTACATAGTCGTAGAAGGTTTCGGCGCCGACCTGCTGCGCGATCTGAACGGTGATCACGTTATTGGAATGGGCCATGGCATCAGCGACGTTCAGTTCACCGACAGCCTTACGGTCACTGTTCTGAACGATGTGCCCTTCCACGGCGATGGCGCCTGTATCGACGAAAACGGTTGAGGCCTCGACTGCGTCGATGTCGAGCGCGGCGGCGACGGTAATCAGCTTGAAGACCGATCCCGGCTCAAATTGGGCGCTGATGGCGACATTTGTAAAGGTGTCGGGGTCTCCATCTTCGAAGCTGTTGCCGTCGAAGGAGGGCCAGTTGGCCATCCCCAGAATGGCGCCCGTTTTGGGGTCCATGACGATAACCGTGCCGGCCTCGGCACGGTAGAGACCGACACCCAGTCGCAACTCCTCCTCGATGATATGCTGGATAGTGCGATCGATGGTCAGCACAAGGCCCTTGCCGTTACCGCTGGGCAGAAAGCGGAGGACGTTTTCGTCCAACTCTGAACGTGGAATTTGGCGACCTGGTGGAAGACCAACGCCGTCACTGGAAAGAAAGTTCCGATAGTACCGCTCCAGGCCCAGCACCGGCACGCGTTCGGCGTTGAGAAATCCCAGAACCTGGCTGGCAAGCGTTCCCTGCGGATAGAAGCGCCGGGGAAAGGCGGCGACGTGGATATGCTCCAGCAGGAAGTCCCTTTCCATCATCCGCTGCTGGCGTTCGGCGAGCAACTGTTGCCCCTGTTCAAAGTCGAGATGCGGCGCGATGATCAGATAGTCTCTGTCGCTGTTTTCGAACAACAGGTTTTCGATCTGAAGCGGCGGAACACCGATGCTGGACGCGAGCCGCAGGGCGATGTCGCCGAAATCGCCCTGCGCAATGAATTTGGGCGTTGCCGTGATGCGGTAGGTAAAGCGGTCGGCGGCGAGCAGATTGCCATCGCGATCGACGATCACCCCCCAGCCAGTGGTATCGTCGACGGTATTGCGTCCCGTCACCACTGGCTGGGGTGGCTCGTATTGCTGCCAGCCCATGACTTGCATATCGAGCAACCGCAGAACCAACAGGACCAGGGGCCCGGTCAGCACGACACCGATGAAACCGATACGCCAGATCTTGGAGAGATCGTCTGACACGGGCGGCTGTTGGAGATGCTCCTGTTCGAGGGGCGCGCGACCGGTCGCCGCCCTGTTCAGGGCGTCGCCTTCGAGACCGCCGCCAGCCCCATCTTCGGAGGGCTGGCTGGAGGCGAATAGAGGGCCGAAACCGTGTCCACGAGCGGGACGAGCGGCCTGGTTCCGTGCGCGCACGCGCGATATCTCCAAGACTACGGTGGCCACGACGCTCGGGCCACAAACATTCGTCGCCGCCGACCCCATGCTCGGGCACTTGGCGGCGACGAAACGGGCGGCGAATCAGGCGGCGGCAACTATCTGGGCTGTTTCAACTGGCCCAGAAAGAAATCGCCGGCCCGTTCAAGCAGCGGGTCGCTCCATTCACGGACAGACTGCCAGCTTTCGTTGATCTGTTGTTGCCAACCGGACAGATACTGCTCGAACTCTGTTACGGGGAGTCGTTCGATCACTGACCAGAAGGACGGCTCGTCCGCAGCGGGCTGACCCGCCAGGGCATTGACGGGGGGCGGCGTGCGGGGGGCCTGGCGCTCTTGCGCTGCCTCCAGGCTCCCTGCGGCAGTGGCAGATAACGCTGTCTGTTCCCCTGCCTCTGTGGGCGGTTGATTATCGGCGTGGGCGCTCTCTGCCTGCTGTTGCAGTTGCCGGCCGCCGTCCGAACCGGTGGTACCGGCGGAAAGTGCAGGGGCGGCGCTCAGGCTATGCGGATTCGGAACATAATTGCGTTGCAGCGCGGGACGAAAGTCGAGTTGGACTGCGCGCAGCTGGACGTGTTCGAGAGTTGTGCGCTGGCCGATCTGCCACAGCAACTCAGCATTCTTCTGCTCGACAAGGCTGTACTGAACGCGTAGCGTCTCCAACTCTGCGCGGGCCTGCGTAATCCGAAGCGAGGTCCAGACCTGAACAACGGCCAAGCCGCACACGACGGTCAAGGCCAGAACAAAGAAGAGATATCCCCGCAGCGTTTGCGGCAAGGGAACGATATCGTCGAGCCAGACCAGACCGCGCAGAACTCGAAAACGGGACAGATTGGATGATTGCATGCTGTTTGGGTCCCAGTCTCCTTCTTCCCCCGGTCCTCCCTGGTTGACTGGGCGCCAAACCTGCTCGTCATTGCTTCGCTGCGCCCGTGACTGCGAAGGGCGCCCGGAGCGATGCAGATTTATGGTCGGTGTTGACAAAAGCTTTATCCTGCAGAAACAATCACTATAAACACATGCAAAACAGGCAGCCGGACAAACAGATCAACTACTGTTCAGGCATTTTTTCGGCGATGCGCAGCTTTGCTGAACGACTGCGGGGGTTTTCTTCGATTTCGGCGGCTGCGGGCACAATCGGCTTCCTGGTGCATAGCGCCAGAACGGGAATCTGCTCCTGCCCGCCGGCCGGCAAGGTCGGGTCGGACCGGAACTTTCTGGCGTTGTCACGCATCCACTCCTTGACCAGGCGGTCCTCCAGGCTGTGAAAGGCGATAATGGCAACGCGTCCGCCGGGCCGCAACAGTGCGGGAATCTGCGCCATGGCCCGCGCCAACTGTCCCAACTCATCGTTGACCGCGATGCGCAGCGCCTGAAAGGTCCTCGTGGCCGGATGGATATTCTGTCTGCTGCGCGAGCGCACTGCCCTGCGTACAATGTCTGCCAGTTCGACGGTTGTCGAAACCGGGCGACTGGCTACGATGGCGCGCGCAATCGAGCGGCTGTGTCGTTCCTCTCCGTATTGGTAGAGGATGTCGGCAATCTCCTCCCGGCTGCTGTCGTTAATCAACTCGGCTGCGCTGGACCCGGTAGAGGGGTCGAAGCGCATATCAAGCGGGCCGTCATGCCGGAAAGCAAAGCCCCGGGCCGGCGTATCCAGCTGAAAGCTGCTGAGACCCAGATCAAGCAGAACGCCGTCAACGCCTGTAAAGCCATGCTGGCGGGCGATTCGTTCGATCTGATCGAACGGCGCCTGGGCCACGCTCAGTCTGCCGGCGCTGATTTCGCCGGGAAAGCGTTTCCGAACCCGGTGGACGGCTGCGGGGTCGACGTCCAACCCCAATACTTGCCCACCGGCGACCCCATCTGCACGGGAATTCCGATACGCCTCTGTTCTGGTGAGGCGCGTGTGTTGCAGCAGGAGCCGGGTATGGCCGCCGCCGCCCAAAGTGCCGTCGATGAAACGCCCGCCTGGTTGGACGTTCAGGCCGGTCAGCACTTCATCCGCCAGAACGGGGACGTGATGGAGGCCGGCCGGGTCAGAGGGGGCGCCTTGCATGTCGATTGCGGGTCGGCGCGGTAGTGTGAGGTCTTCTACGACCCCATCTGCCGGGCCTTGGCAGAAGCCCGAAGATGGTTCAGACCCCCAGGGCGGCGAAGAGATCCTCTCCGAGCTGCGTAGGCGTGAGCAACTGCTCCTCCCACTGGGCCGGGTCCCAGAGTTCGATATAGGTATTCATCCCGGCGATAATGATTCCGTTCTCGATTCCGGCGAACTCGCGCAGGCGCTGGCTGATCAAAATGCGTCCCTGCCGGTCGGGTTTCAGGTCCTCGGCGGCGCTGAAAAGTGCCCGGCGCAGTTGCGCTGTACGCTTGTCTATCAGCGGCAGGGCGCTGACCCGGGCGGCGACATTCTGCCATTCGTCGAGCGGCATCGCCATGAGGCAGCCGCCGGTGGGGTTGCGCGTCACCACGAGACCGGGCATGAGCCGGTGGCGGAACTTGGCAGGAATCGTGACCCGCCCTTTGCTGTCCAGGTTGTGACTGAACTCGCCGAGAAACATAGTCTTAAGAGTAGTTGCCCTTTGCGCATCGCGTTCAAGCCGGGGCGCATCGAACATCTCGCTTCAACGATTGTGTCAGGGAGTTTTGAAGACTATTTCGGCGGCGAACGGGCGGCCGTTCGCTCGATCCGAGACTACTTCGGGACGTAGGGACAGCGCCCCACTTTCTCCCATATTCTCCCCTAGCAAAAACGATAGCACAAAACGTTTTCTGACAAAAACGGGTACGGACCAACCCGAAAGGCGGTTGAGCGTTGCTTTTCCTGCGAAAAGCGGGGCATCCGAATGTCAGAATTTCGTTGTTTTCGCACGTTCTGTTTTGTCGTCGCGCGCTGGCGTTCCGATCCGCCGCGCGGCGTTTTCTCCGCCCGAATGTAATCTGGTGGGGGCGTGTTTCTGCCGTTCGGCGGGGCGGCAAACGGCTTGCTGAAAGCAAGAGGTTTTTCGAGGCGATCTGAAAGCGGCGCGCGGCGATTTCAGGATCGTTTCTGTGTGCCGGTTCATGAGGTTGGCGAACAGGCCCATAGTTTTCGTAGGTATATCGTATGTAAATTGCCAGGCATTCATATCCGGTCGGTTTCGGGTGCGTTGAAAGCGAATGAGAGGGCGGGGGCACTGCAGGGAGAACGGCGAGTCTTAGAGGTGACTGTGGAGTCGGTCGGCGTGCATCGGCGGGTGGGCTCAGCGGGTCCAACTGTCCACGATGTTGGTCCGGCCAGGGCGGGGCGTTTCAAGGGCTCTACCCCTGCATATGGGAGATGCGAAGGCCCGGCTGCCCCAAAAAGGCGAGGAGAGAGTGAAGAGAATTGAGGAGAGAGAGGTTGTTTCCTCTACCGCAGATCGGATCGCGGGCTGAATAGTCACGAAACTGGATTAAAGTTGTAGGCATGGGTGAGATTCAAAGTGAGTGACTTTGCACAGAAAGAGGCGTTCCCGACGGCATTCGTGGTGGGGCGAAAGACCAGCCTGCGAAGTCGGTCAATTTGACTGACCTCAGAACAGGATCGGTTCCATCAATATGGGTGCATCCCAGATTTGGGGTGGGAACAGTCTGGCGGGGAATCAGTGCCAGCGGTGGCTGGAGTTGTTTACTGGCTCTGGGCGAGACGCAGTGCAGGCGCCTGGCCTGGCTGTACGGTGGAGTCCGTCAGTTGGGGAGGGTGCGAGGGCAGGCACAAGACCGGCACCTGCGGGGATCTGATGGGACCGGCGGGACGTGGTCTGGCTGGACACCTTCGATTAGGCACTCGTCACCAATGTCGACACCCGGTCGACGAGGCATGTTGTAGGAGAGGGGGCGTTGCGGGGGCGGAGCCCCCGCACAAGGGAGGGCCGAATAGGCCCGACCGCCCAAATACGAGTAGAGAGTGAAGAGGAGAAAGTCGCTGGTTCCTTTGCCGCAGATGGGAGCGCGGACAGCTCCTGGTCAGGGCTCTGCCAGAGGATTGCGAGAGTTCACCCCCATTTTGGAATGCATCCATCAACATGGGTGTATCCCAAATTGTTGTCCGTCCAGTGGGTCCTTTACGATGACCAGATTGAATTCACCTCAGGTCAGACGAAACCCGCCAAAAATCTAGGATGCACCCATCAACATCAAAATATTGACAGGATGCAGCATATGCCTTATAGTTTTAAGTTCAGGGTAAGCAACAAATGGCTCGGTTCCGTTTACCGCTTTTGGACCTTGCAAAAAGGGGGATATTACCAGAGGGGGACGGTATCAGAGCGAATTGATTTGGCGTAAAGTCCGCCGATGTTCGCGGCGGGCGGATAATTCGCTGCGCATTACGCGGCGGATGAATATTTTGCTGCGCACTTGGCAGCCGGCGAACTGCCCGGACGCCTGCGCGTTCGGCCACAAGAGGAGATTCCATCCCCATTTCAACTTTCTGAAGTCCCGTCCGGATTGACCGTTATTCGTGCAGGTTTGCAAGACCGGCGACTGTGTACAGCAAAGGAGCATGCGCTATATGATTGATTCTGCCGTTGGAAACGGTGTTGGCGCCAGGACGCGTAGGAAGTCGTATTCACGAACTTCCAATCTGATCGAACTGCCCCGGCTCATCGAGATTCAGCTTCAGAGCTTTGAATGGTTCCGCACCCAGGGCCTGAAGGAGCTTTTTGAGGAGATTTCGCCAATCGTCAGTTTCAACAAGCATCTTGAACTGCATTTCGGCAATTTCCGCTTCGATGACGCCAAACACTCAGAGGAGGCATGCCGGGTACGGGACATCACCTATTCCGCGCCTCTGTGGGTCGAGGTAAGGCTCGTAAATAACGACACGGGCGAGATCAGCGAGCAGGAAGTCTTTATGGGTGACTTCCCGCTGATGACCGACTCCGGCACTTTCATTGTCAATGGCAGTGAGCGGGTCGTGGTCAGTCAGTTGATTCGTTCGCCGGGCGTCTACTTCACTATCGAAGAGGACCGTAGCACGGGTAGGGATCTGACCGGCACCAAATTGATCCCCCTGCGCGGCGCGTGGCTGGAGTTCGAGACGAGCAAGCGGGATATCATCAGCGTCAAGGTCGATCGCAAACGCAAGTTGCCCGCCACGATTCTGCTGCGGGCCATCGGCTTCGGCACCGATGAGGAGATCCGAGAACTGTTCTCCGATGTCGACGACAATGAAGACCACCCGTTCATCGAGGCGACCCTGGAGCGGGACCCGACGGCCAATCCGACCGAGGACCGGCAGAAAGGGATCGACGATGCGCTGCTGGAGTTTTACAAAAAGCTGCGGCCCGGCGATCCGGCAACATTAGATAATGCGCGTAATTTCCTGCAGAACCTGCTCTTCACATCCCGTCGTTATGATTTGGGACGGGTGGGCCGTTACAAGCTCAACCGCAAGTTGGGCCTGGCGGAGCCTCTCACAACACGCATTCTGACCAACGACGATATCGTGTCGGTGGTGCGCCGCATCATTGACATCAACAACGGGCGCGAGTTACCTGATGATATCGACCATCTGGGAAACCGGCGCATCAAGACAGTCGGTGAACTGATCCAGAGCCAGCTGCGCATCGGTCTCTTGCGCATGGAGCGGGTTGTGCGCGAGCGGATGTCAATCCGTGAGCCGGAGCAAGTGACGCCGCTGAGCCTGATCAACATTCGCCCGGTTGTGGCAGCCACGCGGGAGTTTTTCGGCAGCAGCCAGTTGAGCCAGTTCATGGACCAGACGAACCCACTGGCCGAGTTGACCCACAAACGCCGCCTGAGCGCGCTGGGCCCCGGTGGCCTGCGCCGTGAGCGGGCCGGTTTCGACGTGCGCGACGTCCATTACAGCCACTATGGGCGCATCTGCCCGATTGAAACGCCGGAAGGCCCCAATATCGGCCTGATCGGCTACCTGGCCACCTACGGGCGCATCAACGATTTTGGATTTATCGAGACGCCATACCGCCGCGTGTTCAATACTGTCGAGAATAAGGTCGATGCGTTAACAGGGCGCGTCCTGGCCGAAAATATCAGCGACCCTGACGGCGGGGAGATCATCGTGGAGCGAGGCGCTGAACTGACGGCAGAGCTGGCGGAAGAGATCGCCGCTGTCGAAGACTTGAACGAGGTGCGGGTGCGACCTTTCGTAGGCAAAGACGTAATCTATCTGAACGCGGATACGGAAGAGCGCTCGCCCATCGCCCAGGCCTCGACACCGCTGGACAAGGCCGGCCACTTTCTCAACAGGCGCCCCTCTGTGCGCCAGGCCGAGGAGTTCCGCTTTGAAGAGCCGCAGCGCATCGAGTATATGGACGTGTCGCCCAAACAGGTCGTCGGCGTGTCCGCGGCTTTGATTCCTTTCCTGGAACATGACGACACCAACCGCGCCTTGATGGGCTCCAATATGCAGCGGCAGGCCGTGCCCCTTGTGCAGCCGGATGCGCCGATTGTCGGCACCGGCATGGAGTGGCAGGCTGCGGTTGATTCGGGCCAGGTCGTCGTTGCGCGCAAGGCGGGCGAGGCAGTTCGTGTCGTGAATACGGAGATCGTCATTCAGGAGGAGGACGGAACCGAACACGCCTACCCGTTGCGCAAGTACAATCGCAGCAATCAGAGCACCTGCATCGATCAGCGTCCGACGATCCAGAAAGGGGACCTGGTCGAGGCCGGCACGGTGCTGGCAGACAGTTCGTCCACCCAGAACGGCGAGCTGGCCCTGGGGCAGAATGTGCTGGTGGCCTACATGAGCTGGGAAGGCGGCAACTACGAAGACGCGATCCTGGTCAGCGAACGGCTGGTCGAAAACGACAAGTACACCTCGGTGCATATTGAAAAGCACGAGATCGAAGCCAGAGAGACGAAACTCGGCCCGGAGGAGATCACGCGAGACATTCCCAACGTGGGTGAGGATGCGCTGAGACATCTGGACGAGGACGGCATCATCCGCATCGGCGCTGAGGTTGCCGCCGGCGACATTCTGGTCGGGAAGATTACGCCAAAGGGCGAGACCGAACTGACGCCCGAGGAAAAGCTGTTGCGGGCGATTTTCGGCGAGAAGGCGCGTGAGGTAAAGGATAGTTCCTTACGGCTTCCCCACGGGGAGCGGGGTAAGGTGGTGGATATCAAGGTATTCACGCGTGAAGATCACCAGGACATGCCCGCCGGGGTCGAGATGATGGTGCGCGTCAGCATTGCACAGCGCCGCCGTCTGACGGAAGGCGACAAGATGGCTGGCCGGCATGGCAACAAGGGCGTAATCTCCCGGGTGGTGCCGGTGGAAGATATGCCCTTCCTGGAGGACGGCACACCGATCGACATTATTCTGAATCCGCTGGGTGTGCCCGGGCGCATGAATATCGGGCAGGTGCTGGAGACCCATCTTGGATGGGCGGCCGACCGCCTGGGCTTCATGGCGGAGACACCGGTATTCGACGGCGCGCAGGAGGACGAGATCGAGTCCGAGCTGGCGCGGGCCTGGTTGATCGATCAGGCCTGGCAGGATATCACCCAGCTGGCGTGGGCGTCCGTTCGCGACCAGGAAGTCGACAGCGATGCGCTGATGGACGACAACGATGCCCGCCGGCTCTATCTGCTGGAATGGTTGGAGCCGCGGGGCTACGACCCTGAAACGCTGTTTTTCGATGACAAGTACGCGCGCAGCGCCGCCCTGGCCGAATGGCTGAAGGATAAAGGGTATGAAGCGGAGCTTGTCATCCCGGAAAGCAGATCGGATGTTTCGGACCAGTATGCCCGCTATGTCTCCCTGCGGGAGTGGATGCTCCATCACGGTTGGGAGCAGGACGGTGAAATTCTGACGGAGACTGCCGACGATCCCATCCTGTTGTACCTGGAGACGGGTGAACAGTTGGACGCCGCGCTGCTTGAGAGGTTTGAAAAGGCGGCACAGGCGTACTCGAATGAAATTGGTTGGCCGCTGCCGACTACCGGTAAGCAGAAGCTCTTCGATGGCAAGACGGGCGAAGCCTACGATGCGCATGTAACGGTTGGGATCGCGCAGATGCTCAAGTTGCACCACCTGGTCGAGGATAAAGTCCACGCCCGCAGCACGGGCCCCTACAGCCTGGTCACGCAGCAGCCGCTGGGCGGCAAGGCGCAGTTCGGCGGTCAGCGTTTCGGCGAGATGGAGGTATGGGCGCTGGAGGCATACGGCGCGGCCTACACCTTGCAGGAGATGCTGACGATCAAGTCGGACGATACGACAGGCCGGGTGAAAACCTACGAGGCGATTGTAAAAGGCGATGAGATTCAGAGCCCCGGCGTGCCGGAAAGCTTCCGCGTCCTGGTGAAAGAGTTGCAGAGTCTGGCTCTTTCGATTGAGGTCATTAACGAAAAGAATGAGGTGATACAGCTCGGCAAAGATGAGGTTGAGGACCGTCTGCCGCATCTCGGCTTCAGCCTGAACGTACCCAGCCCGATGAGCCGCAGCAGCGAGTAAGGGCGCCGCCAACCGAGGCCGCCGCCGACCGCACCTGCTGCGCATTTGGCATCGGGCGAGTCGTGTACAGCGCCCGGTGGCCTGTGAGTGCACCGACCACCGCGAGCCCGACGCTAAACCGCATCTGCTGTGCGCCTGACGGCGGGCGAAACGCAAAGGAGCCATAATGGAAGTACGAGATTTTGACGCAATTCGCATTTCTCTTGCCTCCCCGGACCAGATTGACGAATGGAGCTTTGGCGAAGTAACGAAGCCGGAGACGATCAACTACCGCACCCTGCGGCCGGAGCGGGACGGGCTGTTCTGTGAACGTATTTTCGGGCCGCAGAAGGATTGGGAATGCGCTTGCGGCAAGTATAAGCGGGTTCGCTACAAGGGCATCGTCTGCGACAAGTGCGGTGTGGAAGTGGCGCCGCAGCGTGTGCGTCGCGAACGCATGGGCCATATTCAGCTGGCTTCGCCGGTCAGCCATATCTGGTATGTGAAAGGGGTTCCCAGCCATCTGGGGCTGCTCCTGAACATCAGCCCGCGCCATCTGGAGCGGGTCCTCTACTTTGCTCAGTTCATCATCACCGACGTGAACGAAGATGCACGCGGGCGGGCGATTCAACGCCTCGAACGAGAAGTGCAGATGGGGATAGCCCGTCTGGAGAACGAGGCGCAGGAACATATCGATGCGGTAGAAGGCAGTGCGCAGAGCGAGCTTGACGAGCTGAACGAGGAAGAGCAAGGGCAGATCGCGCGGCTCGATGAGCGCATCAACCGGTCTTCATCGGAGACGATCAGCCAGGCCCAGCGGCTTCAGGACTGGATTCAGAGCAATCTCGGCAAGAGAGCGCCGGAAGACAAGCGCCTGGACTGGGTGGATGAGCCGATCATCGCGGCCAAAAAGACGGTCACCGCTGAACATGAACGCACCGTAAACGACCACGTGCAGGAACGGCTGGACACGCTCCAGTATGAATCCGACGAGGAAAAGTCGGATATTCGGACACAGATCCAGACCAAGCAGACATACGTGCGCCAGAAGCTGGAGGAATTGCTGGAAAAGATGCGGGAAGATGTGGCCGAACATCGGGACCGGCTGCAGTCCGGCGCGGATGAGCAGTTGGACGAACTGAAGAGCATGCACGAAATGCAGCTCCTGACGGAAACCCGCTATCGCGAGCTGGCCGATCGCTGGGGTAACATCTTCAAGGCGGGAATGGGCGCCGAGGCGATCCGCGATATTGTAGCCAAGGTCGACCTGGACGCGCTGGCCAAAGAGCTGCGCCTGGAGATTTTCACGACCAAGAGCAAACAGCGCCGCAAGAAGGCGGCCAAACGTCTGCGCGTGGTGGAAAACTTCCGCAAGAGCGGCAACCGGCCGGAGTGGATGGTGCTGACGATTCTGCCGGTGATTCCGCCGGAGTTGCGTCCCATGGTGCAGTTGGATGGCGGGCGCTTCGCCACCAGCGACCTCAACGACCTGTACCGGCGCGTAATCAACCGCAACAATCGCCTCAAGCGCCTGCTTGACCTCGGTGCGCCGGATGTAATCGTCCGCAACGAAAAGCGCATGTTGCAGGAAGCGGTCGATAGTCTCATCGACAACGGGCGGAGAGGCCGGGCGGTCAGCCGCAGCGGCAAGCGCAAGCTCAAGAGCCTTAGCGATATGCTCAAGGGGAAGCAGGGCCGCTTCCGCCGCAACCTGTTGGGGAAACGCGTCGATTACTCCGGCCGCTCGGTCATCGTGATCGGCCCGACGCTGAAGCTGCACCAGTGCGGCCTGCCGAAGAAGATGGCGTTGGAGCTGTTCAAGCCGTTCGTCATGCGCCGCCTGGTGGAGGACAACTATGCGCACAACATCAAGAGTGCCAAGCGCATGGTGGATCGCCAGCAGTCCGAGGTGTGGGACGAGTTGGAGGAGATCTGCAAGGAGCGGCCGGTACTGTTGAACCGGGCGCCCACGCTGCACCGTCTGGGTATTCAGGCCTTTGAAGTCACACTGGTAGAGGGGAGCGCGATTCAGCTGCATCCGCTGGTCTGCGATGCGTTCAATGCGGATTTCGACGGCGACCAGATGGCGGTGCACGTGCCGCTGAGCCAGTCTGCAGTCGATGAGGCGCGCCAGCTAATGCTTTCGAGCCAGAATTTGCTCAAGCCCAGTAGCGGCGAGCCGATCGTCGGCCCCTCCAAGGACATGGTGATGGGAGTCTACTACCTGACCACCGAGGAGGACGAGACGACTCCCAATGAGAAGCTGCCGCTCTTCAGCTCGATGGATGAAGCGGAATACATCTACAGTCTGGGCCATGTCAAATTGCGGGATTCGATTCGGGCGCGCTTTACGACCCGTTTCGACGTTCAGCCGATCGAGTCGATGGAGGTGAGCGAGCGGGTGATGGATGCCCTGCAGGAATACGGCATCGCCACCGTTGGCGAGCTGATGGACATCTTTGCCCAGGGCGAACGCTATATGATTCAGGAGATTCCGGCGTTTGGGCTGGCCGCGATGAATGAGGTGCGGGACGCCCTGCGAAAGCTGAATCTGTTGGGGGCGGCCTGGCCGAATGACCGGATCATCCGCACGACGATTGGGCGAATCATCTTCAACCGGGCGCTGCCGGAGGAGTTGTGGTTCGTCAACGAGCTCCTCGACAAAAAGGGTGTCAATGAGGTCATTGACCTCTGCTACAAGCACCTGGGCCGGGAAGTGACAGCCGAAACGGTGGACAATATCAAGGACCTGGGTTTCGAATACGCAACCCGGTCGGGCATTACGATCGCGGTCAGCGATATTCAGGTGCCGCATGAGAAGGACGAGATCGTTGAGCGCACCTCAGATGAAGTGGCCGAGGCCGAGCGCCAGTATCGACGCGGCCTGATCACCGAGGAGGAACTGTACGAAAAGACGGTTGAACTGTGGACACGGGCTGCCGACGAGGTGACGGCCGAGGTGCGTAAACTGCTCAGCCCGCTTGAGGGGTTGGGCGCGATGGCCCACTCCGGTTCGACCAAGGGGGGCGTCAATACGGTGCGGCAGTTGGCCGGTATGCGCGGCCTGATTGCCGGCCCCAATGGGCGTATCATTCCTTTGCCGATCCGCTCCAACTTCCGCGAGGGGTTGACTGCACTGGAATATTTCCTGAGCACACACGGCGGGCGCAAGGGCCTGGCGGATACCGCTCTGCGCACCGCGGATGCGGGCTATCTGACCCGCCGTCTGGTGGATGTGGCCCAGGATGTGATTGTGACCGAGGACGATTGCGGCACCAACGCCGGCATCTGGATCGATGCCGGGAGTTCGAGGGCGATGGGCGAGAGCTTCGCCGACCGTGTGGTCACGCGTACGCTTGCCACCGCGATCCGGCATCCCGATTCCGATGAGATACTGCTGGAGCGGGATACCGTTATCGACGAGGCCGCTCTGGCCACCATCGAGCGTCATGGGGTGGAGGAGGCATTCGTCTACAGCCCGCTGACGTGCGAGTCCCGCTTTGGCCTTTGCAAGAAGTGTTACGGTACGGACCTGGCCCGAGGGGGAACGGTGGAGCAGGGTGAAGCGGTGGGTATTATCGCGGCGCAGTCGATCGGCGAACCGGGCACCCAGCTCACGCTGCGCACGTTCCACACCGGCGGTGTGGCCGGCAGCGACGACATCACCCAGGGTCTGCCGCGCGTCGAGGAGCTTTTCGAGGTGCGCAACCCCAAGGGTGAAGCCGTCATCAGCGAGATCGACGGCAAGGTGGATATCTGGTGGGAAGGCGATCAGCGCATGCTGAAGGTGAGCCGCACCGAGCTCAAACGCCGGGAGATCGCGATTCCCGAGGGGTATGAGTTGATGGTGGATTCGGATGACCGGGTGCAGGAAGATACGGTCATCGCCCGCAATGGGGACGAGGATGCACAGGGAGTCCTGGCAGGCATGGAGGGCCAGATTTTCGCTGAGAACGGTCAGGTCATCATCCGCCGGGAAGACAACCTGGTATGGGAGACCGACATCCCGGCCAATGCCCGGTTGCGCGTGGAGAAGGGTGAAGAGGTGAACGCCGGCGAGCAGCTGACAGAAGGCTCGAAGAATCCGAGAGAGATTCTGCGCATTCAGGGCCGTGAGGCCTGTCAGCTATACCTGTTGGAGCAGGTGCAGCAGGTATACCGCAGCCAGGGCGTTGCCATCCACGACAAGCATATCGAGGTGATCCTGCGCCAGTTGCTGCGGCGCGTGATGATCCGATCGACCGGTGACACCGAATTCCTGCCGGGCGAGCTGGTGGACCGATTCCAATTTGAGGATGAGAACAACAAGACGATCTCCCGCGGCCACCGCCCGGCTAAGGCCGAGCCGGTGGTGCTGGGGTTGACAAAGGCGGCCTTGAATACCGAAAGCTTCCTGGCTGCGGCGAGCTTCCAGGAGACGACGCGCGTGCTCACCGATGCCGCCGTGCAGGGGCAGCGGGACGAGTTGCGGGGCCTGAAAGAGAATGTCATCATTGGCAAGCTGATTCCGGTCGGTTCCGGCTTCCGGACGCGGCGCATGTGGGAGGAAGAGAAGCAGCAAGCCGTTGAGCAGCTGGCCAAACAGCACGAAGTCGTCGATGAGGGGCTGAGCGAACTCGAGTTCGACTTGGATGATCCTGATCTGGACCTGGCCGATCTCTCCGGTTTGGCAGAGATGGGAATCGGCCCGCTGGGAATGCTGTCCGGGTTTGGGGGCGGCGTCGACGAGGAAGAGCTCGACTTCGACTTCAACAACCTGAAGGACGAGGACAGCGAAGAGATCAACGTCGACCTGCGTTAAGAGCCAGGTGGTTTGTACAGATAAGGGTGGAAGAGCCGGCTCTTCCACCCTTTCTCTTTCCCCTGGTCTTTCGCCGGTGACGGCATTCCTGCGCCTGCGGCGGCGGCTGGACAGTCAGCTCCGGGCATCTGCAGACACCTCCCAAGCTGCACACGAACGCAACCCGAGGTTCGTTCTCAGAACGCTTGCCAATCTCTCATAAACTCTCATGGAACTCTCGTGCATGGCTTGACTATGCGCTTACTAGCCGGCTGCGAGCATTCGGTGGCTGTTGAGCGCTGCCAAGCAGGGTCCACGGCCGCCGCGACGTTCCGTTCACACTATCGTGCCTGCATTCTGAAGATGCCCTGAGATCGGTGGTTTTTCGCCAGAATCTGCTGGAGAAAACCGCAGCCAGACGCAAAAGCCGATCTGTATTGGGTGATACACCTGTATTGGTCCTTAGATTTGCTCTCAGCAGTCCAGTCGTGATATAGTAGACTACTGTCTTTACGTGGCCTAAGATGACCACCTGGGAGGAAACATTTGCCGACGATAAATCAGTTGGTCCGCAAGGGCCGCAAGAACAAGCCGAAGAAAGAGACCGCACCGGCCTTGCGCTTTACGCAAAACACATTGACCGGCCGCACGAAGCGGGTCAAGCAGGGCAACCCCCAGAAGAGAGGGGTATGTACACAGGTGCGAACAACGACACCCAAGAAGCCTAATTCCGCCCTGCGTAAGGTAGCCCGTGTGCGCCTTACCAATGGCGTTGAAGTGACGGCCTATATTCCTGGTGAAGGCCATAACCTCCAGGAACACAGTGTGGTTCTGGTCCGCGGTGGTCGGGTAAGAGATCTGCCCGGCGTGCGCTATCATATTGTGCGCGGCGCGCTGGACAGCACGGGGGTCAATGACCGCAAGCGAAGCCGCAGCAAATACGGTACCAAGAAGCCGCGTTAAGCGCTGACTCTGGCGAGGCAGGACAGCAGCGTGCGTCCTTCCTCAAGAGGCGCGCGGGCGCAAATGATGGAGATGGAGTAGTAGTATGCCGCGACGAAACCGGCCTGAAAAGCGTCAAGTTACGCCCGATCCCCGGCACAACAGCGTTGTACTGGCCAAGTTCATCAACAATCTGATGGAACGGGGCAAGAAAAGCCTGGCCGCCAGGATAGTGTATACCGCACTGGATACGATAGCCGAACGCACCAATCGCCCACCACTGGAAGTCTTCGAAGAAGCGCTCAGGAACGCCACTCCTCTGGTTGAGGTCAAACCGCAGCGTGTAGGTGGCGCGACCTATCAGGTGCCGATGGAGATCCGCCCTGACCGGCGGCAGGCCTTGGCTATGCGCTGGCTGATACAGAATGCCAGGGGACGGAGCGGCCGCAATATGGCCACTCGATTGGCGAATGAACTGCTGGATACGGCGCGCGGTGAAGGACAGACCGTGCGCAGGCGTGAAGAAACGCACCGAATGGCAGAAGCCAATCAAGCCTTCGCTCATTTTGCCCGAAGGCGATAAGGTTCTTGCCTTCATGGCAGTATAGACAATCGAGTTGGTTTTTCCTGATGTGTCCGGCGCCCTGGCTGGGCACAGCTTCGGAGGAATCCGGCCCCCTCCGGGACTGGATCGTCTTCTGAACCGAACCACATACGACGCATTCGAGCCAAAGGATGATGTCGCAACGCGCTCAGCACTCCGCTGAGTGAAATTCGACGCTGCCGGATGAGCAGGCCGCCGGACCAGCAGATTGCAGGCGCCCCTGCTTAAGTGGGGCGCGTGGGATTCCGGCGTCTGCAGGACGGTTGCGTCTTCTTTTGTCGGTGGGCAGGGCGCAGGCGGTCGCGGCAGGCCGGTCGCGAAGGATGGACTACCGACGGAAAAATGTAGTTGCAACGCTGCAGTGAGGCGGGTTGCATCTCTTGTATGAAACGGGGCGCGACGTTGCCCCCCATGATAAGATCAGGTGAATTTGATGAGTCAGGTACCATTACATAAGATCCGCAATATCGGAATTATCGCCCATATCGACGCGGGCAAGACGACGACTACCGAACGAATTCTGTTCTATTCCGGCCGTATTCACCGCATGGGTGAAGTGCATGAGGGAACCGCTGTCACAGACTGGATGGCGCAGGAGCGGGAACGCGGCATCACGATTACCGCGGCCGCGATTACGGCCAACTGGATAGACAGGCGCAGCGGTGAAGAGGCCCAGATCAATATCATCGACACACCGGGCCATATCGATTTTACGGCCGAGGTGCAGCGCAGCTTGCGCGTGCTGGATGGCGGCATCGTCGTCTTCGACGCAGTTGCCGGTGTCGAACCACAATCGGAGACGGTCTGGCGGCAGGCGGACACCTATCATGTGCCGCGCATCTGTTTCGTGAACAAGATGGACCGGGTGGGGGCCGACTTCGAGCGTACGGTGGGCATGATTGTCGACCGCCTCGGCGCGGACCCGCTGCCGATTCAACTGCCCTGGGGCGTGGAGGAGGATTTCCAGGGGGTAATCGACCTCTTTACGATGAAGGCCCTGCGATACAGCGACGCACTGGGCGCCTCGCCCGAAACAGCCGAAATCCCGGAGGAGATGCGCGACGCCGCGGAGACGGCGCGCGCGACGATGGTTGAACGGATTGCCGAAACCGATGAGGAGCTGACAACGCTCTATCTGGAAGGCGAAGAGATCAGCAACGACCTGCTGATCAAAGCGCTGCGCAATGCCGTCATTCGCAATGATATCGTGCCGATACTGTGCGGTTCGGCGCTCAAGAACAAAGGTGTGCAACCCCTTCTGGATGCGATTGTTCGCTATCTTCCCAGCCCACTGGATGTGCCGCCGGTCGTCGGCCTTGACCCCAAGACAGAGGAAGAGAAGATCCGGTTCGCCGACCCGGAAGAACCATTTGCCGCCCTTGTCTTCAAGATCGTGACCGACCCGTTTGTCGGACGCCTGGCCTATGTACGCGTCTATTCGGGCACATTGGCGTCGGGCAGTATGGTCTACAACGCCAACAAAGGCCGGCGGGAACGGATTGGCCGGCTCTTACAGATGCATGCCGACAAAAGGGAGGAGATCGAAGTCTGCCGCGCCGGCGACATTGCCGCCATCGTCGGCCTCAAGCAGAGCCTGACCGGTGAGACGCTCAGCGACAGCAACAACGAGATTTTGCTGGAGACAATCGAGTTTCCGGCCCCGGTGATTGGAATCGCAGTTGAGCCGAAATCCAAAGCCGACCAGGACAGGATGGCCGACGGCCTCTTGAAGCTGGCCGAAGAGGACCCGACCTTTCAGGTGCGTTACGACGATCAGACGGGGCAGACGATCATCAGCGGAATGGGTGAACTGCACCTGCAGATTATCGTCGACCGTCTGAAGAGAGAGTTCCGGGTGCAGTGTAACGAAGGCCGCCCACAGGTGGCTTACCGGGAGACGATCACAAAGGCGACCCGGGCAGAAGGCCGCTTCGTCCGTCAGACCGGCGGCCGCGGCCAGTATGGCCATGTCTGGATCGAGCTGGAGCCGAATGAGGAGGGCAAGGGCTTCGAGTTCGAGGACAAGATCGTTGGCGGCTCAGTCCCCAGAGAGTACATCCCTGCGGTCCGCAAGGGTATTCAGGAAGCTATGGAAAGCGGCGTGCTGTCGGGATATCCGGTGGTGGATGTTCGCGCCGCGCTGGTAGACGGCAGTTTTCATGAAGTCGATTCCAGTGAGATCGCCTTCAAGATAGCTGGTTCGATGGCGTTTAAGGAGGGCATGGCGAAGGCGGGTCCGGTCCTGCTGGAGCCGATCATGTTGGTTGAAGCGGTCGTGCCGGAGGAGTTTGTCGGCGACATTGTGGGCGATTTCTCCAGCCGCCGCGGCCAGATCGAGGGACTGGACGCGCATAGCAACAAGGTTACCGCTGTACGGTCGGTCGTACCGCTGGCGGAGATGTTCGGATACGCGACGACGCTCCGTTCGATCACCAGCGGACGCGGCACCTTTACGATGCAGTTCGACAGCTACCAGCCTGACACGCAGAAGTCGGACGTCGGCGCGCTGCGGCGGGAATTCGCCTGAGCTGGTTGCGTCCGGTACATTCAGGTTGGCCGATCCGGTTGTGTCCAGACTTGTCAACCGCCAGGACATTTCGTATACTGTTCAGGTTGCAGAGGCGACGTCTGTATCGCCGCGAAAACCGTTCACGGCATCTTGGATCGAGAGCGGGTGTATAGGGAAAACTTCCAGCCTCGTAGCGAGGCTGCTTGAATCTGCACAGTACAGAAGTGAAACAGTCAGGAGAGAGAAAGAATGGCGAAGGCAGTATTTGAGAGGAACAAGCCCCATGTGAACGTGGGGACGATCGGACATGTGGATCACGGCAAGACGACGCTGACGGCGGCGATCACGAAGGTGTTGGCGCTGCGGGGGATGGCTGATTTCAGTGCGTTTGAGGCGATCGACAATGCGCCGGAAGAGAAGGCCCGCGGCATCACCATCGCCATTGCGCATGTCGAGTACGAGACGGAGAACCGCCACTATGCGCACGTGGACTGTCCTGGACATGCCGACTATATCAAGAACATGATCACCGGTGCGGCGCAGATGGACGGTGCGATCCTGGTGGTGGCAGCGCCGGACGGCGCCATGCCGCAGACGCGCGAACATATCCTGCTGGCGCGGCAGGTGGAAGTGCCGGCGATGGTCGTCTTTCTCAACAAGGTCGACATGATGGAGGATGAGGAGCTGCTGGAGCTGGTAGAGATGGAGCTGCGCGAGCTGCTCGACACCTACGAGTTCCCCGGCGACGACATTCCGTTTGTGCGCGGCAGCGCGCTGCATGCCCTGGAGAGCAGCTCGGACGACCCGGATGCGCCGGAGTATGAGCCGATCTGGGAGCTGATGCGGGCGGTGGATGAGTATATTCCCACGCCGGTGCGCGAAATCGACAAGCCCTTCCTGATGCCGATTGAGGATGTCTTTTCGATCAAGGGTCGCGGCACGGTCGTGACCGGTCGCGTCGAGCGCGGTGTCATCCATCCGATGGAAGAGGTGGAGATCGTGGGTGTGAAGCCGACGCACTCGACCACGGTCACCGGTGTCGAGATGTTCCGCAAGCTGCTCGACGAGGGGCAGGCGGGCGACAATGTCGGATGTCTGCTGCGCGGCATCGACCGTGAAGAGGTGGACCGCGGGCAGGTGCTGGCCAAGCCTGGCAGCATCACACCGCACACGCGATTCAAGGCGGAGGTCTATGTGCTGCGCAAGGAGGAGGGCGGACGGCATACTCCCTTCTTCAAGGGTTACAGGCCGCAGTTCTACATCCGCACGATGGACATCACCGGTTCGATCGACCTGCCGGCAGGAGTGGAGATGGTCATGCCCGGCGACAATGTGACGATGGACGTCGAGTTGATCTCACCCGTCGCCATCGAGACAGGAGGCCGTTTTGCCATCCGCGAAGGCGGACGCACCGTCGCCGCCGGCGCAATTACCGAGATCATCGAGTAACCTTCTGGATAAGTTGAAACTGTCCGCAAGAGATCACTGCTTGCGGACATCTTAGGCGAGTAGCTCAATTGGCAGAGCGGCGGTCTCCAAAACCGCAGGTTGCGGGTTCAAGTCCTGCCTCGCCTGTCAGAGAATGACCACCGGCAGCCGCGCGGTGGTCATTTTCCGCCTGACAAGGTCGATAGCGCCGCATGCTGGTCAGTGAGGGAGTAGGGTCTGGGGCGCAGTGAACATACTCGTGCGTTCACACACCAAACGGAGTCAATCGTGAGTCGGTCAACAACTGTTCAAAGGTCCGATAACGCAATTGTGCGGTACTTCAAGGAGACCCGCGCCGAGATTGGCAAGGTCACCTGGCCGACGCGCGAGGAAGGTACCCGCCTCACCATCGTTGTGCTGATAGTCACCACAATCGCCGCGCTTGTGCTGTTTGCGGTAGACTCGTTTTTCAGTTACCTGGTGACACTTTTTCTTCAAGTATTTTAGGCAGCATCTGTGGCGCAGCCGCGTTCTTTCGTTGAGGAAGAACCGGTTCTGGAATGTGACGCGCAAGGAGGAAATTGTGGGCGACATAACGAATGCAGACGTCGATGCTGAATTGCAGGAAGATAGGGATGTTTCTGCGCTGGTAGAGGATGAGGCGTCCGCAGCCACTGAAGAGGAGTTGAACGGCCCGAAACCGGAGTGGTATGTGGTGCACAGCTATTCGGGCAAGGAGAACAAGGTAAAGAAAAACCTGGAACACCGGGCGGAATCGATGAACATGACCGACCGGATCCTGCAGATTGTTGTGCCTACTGAAACCGAAATAGAGATCAAGGAAGGCATCCGCCGTGAGGTAGAGCGGCAGGTTTTCCCGGGTTATATTCTCATCGAGATGATCATGGATGAGGACAGCTGGTATGTGGTGCGCAATACGCCGGGCGTAACCAGTTTTGTCGGCATGGGAAACAAGCCGAGCCCATTGAGCCAGGACGAAGTGAATCACATCATGAGCCGCATCGAGTCGGACGAACCGCGCGTCAAAGTCAGCTTTGACGTGGGCGAGCGCGTCCGCATTATCGAAGGCCCGTTTGCTGAATTCACGGGTGTCGTCGATACGCTGGAGCCGGAGAAGGGTAAGGCGCGGGTCATGGTAAGTTTCTTCAACCGGGAGACGCCGGTGGAGGTGGACTTCCTCCAATTGGAACGGGATACGTAATAAGGAGAAGCAGGCGAGATGGCGAAGAAAATCAAGGCAGTTGTCAAGTTGCAGATTCCCGCCGGCAAGGCCAACCCTGCCCCCCCGGTAGGCACGGCGCTGGGCCCGCACGGTGTCAATATCATGGGCTTCTGCAAGGAGTATAATGCGCGTACACAGAGTCAGATGGGACAGGTCGTTCCAGTCGAGATTACGATTTTCCAGGACCAGTCGTTTACATTTATTACCAAGACACCGCCGGCGGCCGAGCTGATCAAGAAGGCGGCCGGGATCGATAAGGGCAGCGGTATCCCCAATACAGAGAAGGTGGGGGAGATTACGAATCAGCAGGTGCGGGAGATCGCCGAAGTAAAACTGAAGGACCTGGGCAATATCCCCATAGACAGCGCCATGCAGATGGTGAGGGGAACGGCCCGCAGCATGGGAGTAACGGTTGTCGACTAGGCGGGACCTGCGTTTGGATTGCGGCCCTGCAGAGATCATTAATTCAAAGGTGGGAGGGGCGCACGCCTGTGCCCCGTTTGCACCACAAGGAGTGTACTATGCCCAAGCATGGCAAGCGCTACAACGCAGCGCGTAGCAAGATCGACAGGAATACACAGTACCAGCCGGCTGAAGCCGTTGACCTGATGCGGGACGGCGCCACGGCCAAGTTCGATGAGACGGTGGAGGTGCATCTGAGCACCGGTGTTGACCCCCGTCACGCCGACCAGCAGGTGCGTGGCGTGGTGACGCTACCCCACGGCACCGGTCGCGTCGTGCGTATAGTGGTCTTTGCCGGCGCCGATGGCATCAGCGCGGCGGAGGAGGCCGGCGCCGACCATGTCGGCGGCGAAGATCTGGCCAAGCGGATCCAGGATGGATGGCTTGATTTTGATGTCGTACTGGCCACACCGGATATGATGCGGGTGGTTGGCCGGTTGGGCCGCGTGCTGGGCCCGAGGGGAATGATGCCCAGCCCCAAAGCCGGTACGATTGTACAGGCGGATGAACTGCCGCGTGTCATTGAGGAGACCCGGCTGGGCCGCGTAGAGTTTCGCGTCGACAAGACGAGTAACGTCCATGTGCCGATCGGCAAAGCGAGCTTCAGCGGCGAGCAGATTCTCGACAACTTCTCTTCCGTGATGGAAGCGATCATGGCCGCGAGGCCTTCGGCTGTCAAGGGTGTCTATCTGAAGCGGGTAACGCTGACCAGCACGATGGGGCCGGGCGTTCGCGTTGATATCAACGCGGCCTCGATGCTCAAGGCGGCATAGGCCCGGTTTGCCGTTGCAGGAGACTGTAGGGTAGAATTGGCACGTTTCAACCGCATACGATACTCAGTTCCGTAGACAGCCGGTATTCGCGCTGCGAAAGTAAATGCGCCGAGGTGCGCAGCCGGCCAAGGGCTGAACACAGCGACCTGACCGCCGTTTTGCGGCAGAAGCTGCTTGTTACGCTCTTGTCTGCAATGCAAGGGCGTTTTTGTTGGGAACGCCCGCCGGAGATTGGAGGGGGCTCAGGTCGGTTTCGCCCGCGCCCCCGCAGGCATCCTGAAGAAAGGGGGAATGTCCATTGGCACTTAGTCGAGAGAAGAAGGAAGAGCTCGTTGCGCTGTACGCTACGCATCTGGAAAACGCTTCCGCGGTCGTGTTCACCGATTATCGCGGCTCCACCGTCACGCAGATCAACGGGCTGCGCGCCAGCCTCAAAGAGGCGGATACGTCCTATATGGTCGTGAAGAACCGGCTTATGCGGCTTGCATTGGAAAACAGAGGGCTCACGGAGGAGTTGGACGAGCTGTTGGAAGGGCCGAATGCGATAGCATTTGTCGGCGAAGATATCGGCAGGGGCGTGACGGCCTTAAAGGACGGCCTTAAGGGTCTGGATGAGATCATCGAGATTAAAGGCGGAATCCTGGAGCAAAACGTTCTGGATGCCGCCGGCGCCGAGGCTCTGTCCGAACTGCCCACGCGGGAAGAGATGCTAGCCAAACTGCTGGCGACGATCATCGCGCCGGCTACTCAGCTTGCCCGCGTCGTCAAAGAGCCAGGGGTCAGCCTGGCACGGGTCGTCAAAGCGCACACTGATGCGCAGGCGGAGGCCGCCTGAGCGTCAACAGAGGGATTCAATCCCCTCCTACAGGTAACATTGTATCGTCGAGACAGGGAACGCACAGTAACAGACATTTGGGAGAAAACAAAAGATGGCCGATCTGAATGCAATCAAAGAACAGCTGGACGAGCTAACGCTTCTGGAAGCCGCTGAACTGGTGAAGATGCTTGAGGAGTCCTGGGGCGTGAGCGCTGCGGCATCTGTGGCGGTGGCCGGTGTGGCCGGCGGCGCGGCTGAAGTCGAAGAAGAGGTCGAAGAGCAGACCGAGTTTGACGTGATCCTCGCCGATATGGGCGCCAAGAAGATCAACGTCATCAAGGCCGTGCGCGCGGTGACAAGCCTTGGCCTGCGAGAGGCCAAGGAGCTGGTCGAGAGCGCTCCGGCGCCAGTGGTGCAGGGCGTGGCTAAGGATGTTGCCGAAGACGCCAAAACCCAGCTGGAGGCCGAAGGGGCCACTGTAGAGATCAAGTAACCTTCCAGCCGGACCAATCAGAGAGGTGCATCCATATATGGATGCACCTCCTTTTTTTTAGAGATCTGGCAGACACCCACCGGGAACAGTCGGAGCAGCCCAAAAATTCGGGCTGCATCCCAGATTTGGCGTGGGGATAGTGTGGGGGGAATCCATGGCGGCGGTGGCTGAAATTGTTTAACGTCTTTGGGCGAGTCTCAGCGCAGGCCCCAGGCCTGGCCTTACGGAGGAGTCCGTCAGTTGGGCGTGCGAGGGCGGGCACAAGGCCGGCCCCTACGGGAATGAGCAGGACTGGGGGGAGGTGGTTTGGCGAAACTCTTTCGACTGGGCGCCTGCTACGAATGTAGACACCAGGTCGGCGAGGCATGTTGTAGGAGAGGGGGCGTTGCGGGGGCGGAG
>WTGY01000096.1 GCA_011523365.1 Caldilineaceae bacterium | reverse complement strand
CGGGGGCTCCGCCCCCGCAACGCCCCCTCTCCTACAACATGCCTCGTCGACCTGGTGTCGACATTGGGGACGGGTGCCCAATCGAATGTGTTTAGCCAGACCACGGTCCCGCCAGTCCCATCAAATCCCTCTAGGCGCCGTCCTAGTGCCGCCCTCGCACTCGCTCCAATTGAAGGACTCCACCGTACGGCCAGGCCTGGCGCCCGCACTGCGTCTCGCCCAAAGACGTTAAACGTCTCCAGCCACCGCTGGCACTGATTCACTGCCAGACTGTTCCCACCCCAAAAATTTGGGATGCCCTGTTGCTCTAGTTCCTCTTGACTTTCATCAACACTTCCAACTAAAATAAGCCTGCGCCTGCAAGGGCACCAGTTGGTGCCATTGCCTTTGACATGGGAGACGTCGAAGCCATGGACACTCGCTACCTGACCATCCTGCGTCACGCCAAGGCCAAAGTAACGAGCGTTTCCGGAAGGGACATTGACCGCCCGTTGGCAAAAAGCGGATTGAAGCAGTTGCCGCGAGTTTGCCAGTTACTGGCAAGAGTGAAGGAGAAACCCGACTGGATCGTCTCCTCGCCAGCCCTGCGAACCCGACAAACGGCTGAAAGGGTCGCCGAACTGATCGGCTACACACGCAATTTCGGCTGGAACGACCGCATCTATGCCGCCGCGCCCTACACGCTCCTGAACATCCTGCAAGAGACCCACGACAGCGCCTACCACGTCCTCCTGATTGGCCACAACCCCAGCGTTGCCCAGCTGGTTTCAGGCCTGTGCGCCGGCACAGACGGCCGCATGAACCTTCGCTTCCCGACCGCAGGGCTGGCCCATTTTGAAGTGGACATTGCCCGCTGGCGCCAGCTTCATTGGGGTAGCTGCGAGCTGCGTTTCCTTGTCGCGCCTCGCTTCCTCAAAGGGCTGGAGAGCAACTGACCTGCTGGCAGCAGTTCGCCTTCCGTTCTTGTAATTCTACCCAAAGACATACCGGTCCAAATAACCATTACGAAACTTGCCTTCGGGATCGGTCGACCGCAGTAAAGCCTTGAACTCCTCCATCTTCGGGTAGGCTGCCTGCACCTGTTTGGGCGCCATCGAGAACAGCTTGCCCCAGTGTGGCCGGACCTCAAATGGGGCCAACGCCTCTTCGACCTGCGGCATTACCTCCCGCACCGCCGGCCAGTTCTTCCTCCAGGAGAAGTGAATGCCAATCGTCGGCGTCCCATAGCTCTGGCTCAACCACAGCCGGTCGGCTGCGACAGAGCGAATCTCCGAAATCCAGAGCATCGACCTGAAACTGTCACGCAGACCCTCCACCGCCTGCAACGCAGGCACAGCATGTGCCCGCGGCACGAAATACTCTGTCTGCAGTTCATCGCCGCTGGCCGGCGTGCTGTCAATTTGAAAGTGATGGAGCCTGTCGTGCCAGGCCCCCGGAATACCCATCTGAAGCGTCAACCCTTCCGCCGAAAGCTCGGGGACCGGATGCAGATGAGTCGAGGCCGCCTTAGCACCGTAAAGCTCTGAAGGAAGTCCCAGGTCGACCGTCTCAGGCTCAGTTTCCTCCTGGCCCTTCACTCCACTCCAACGGCCAGTGCGGTGCTTATACCAGACCTGGTTTACCATGCCACCCTGCCAGTCAGGGAACAAGCTGACGCTGTAAGCACGGGACAAGATCTCGTCGAAATTCTCATATAGGGTCGCCGAAGGCAGATCATTGTAGACATACTGCTGCATCGAGTAAGCCGTCTCCATCGCCAGTGTCATTCTCGACACCACCCCAAGCCCCCCCAACGCCACGACAGAACCCTCGAATTCCTCCTGGTTGTCTTCAAGTGTCATCGACTTTAGCTCGCCGTCAGCTGTCACAAGCTCCAGTCCTAACACCGCGGTAGCCAGGTTGCCGTTCCCATCACCCGACCCGTGCGTTCCCGTCGAACACGCACCGGCCACAGTTATGTGCGGCAGTGAAGCGGTATTGTGCAGCGCAACGCCTTCCGCGTGCATCTGCGTACACAGTTCACCGTAGGTGATACCGCCGCTGCATGTAACCGTCCCGCTTTCATGATCGAACTCCACCGGCGCGTCCAGATTCTCCAACGAAATGTAAGCCCACGACGGATCCCCGTTCACGTCCTGCGTCCCGTCAACGTCAACCTGCGCATCGATCGCCGCCGCGTCGTTAAAGGAATGACGGGCTCCCAGCACACGAACCTTGCGGCTCGTCCGGACTATCTCCTGCAACGCCTCCACTGTCCGCGGGGCGTGAATTTCAGCTGACGCGAATCGGATGTTTTCTGACCAGTTTCGTTGTGACATCGGCCATGGTCCTCCCTTCTATGGCTGCTGGCTATCAGCTGCTCTCGATCCGGGTACTCTATTTCATTTCAGGCGTGGCATCCATTAATGCCTCTGCCATCGCCATTACTCGCGGCAAGAAGGCCAGGCCTTGACCGCAGCTGGCCTCCAAGTCTGCCCACGACCCAACGCCAAGATCGCTTATCGTCGACAGGTAGCCCATACGGAAAGGGCACGCCTCGTCGTCGAACCTGTTGAAGTCGAAGATCCACTGGCAGCGTGAATACGTCGCAACCATCCAGAAGACGGCCTCACGCTGTAGTCCCTGCTCGATTAGCTCACGGCTGCCACTTATCGCGACCGGTCGCGCTGCGTCGCTGAT
The DNA here is from genome assembly GCA_011523365.1 of Caldilineaceae bacterium. Taxonomy (GTDB): domain Bacteria; phylum Chloroflexota; class Anaerolineae; order Caldilineales; family Caldilineaceae; genus Bin5. Next base: position 46,445 of record WTGY01000096.1, on the reverse strand, counting down.
ATCTGCCGCATACGTGAAGTTCCCTTTTGGCAAGCCTGTGGCTCGGTCAAAGGCATTCGCGACCGAATTCAGATGTTTCTCAGCCTGGCTCTGGCTCCATTCGGAACAACCGAGCAGCTGCAGCAACTCCTCGTGAAAGTCCGGTCTCCCGTGTTCAAGAAGGAGTTTCCGGACCTCGACGTATCTGCGCCTCACAGTCGGGGGCCGCAGGCCTGCCAGCAGCAGAATGAGAGCAGTCAGGCTGGCCCCAAACAACCATGAAGTGACCGCTTCGTGCAGCGGCGTCGCTCTGTCTGGAGGCCGGAGCCTACTTGCTGCCAGTGCAGCCGCAGCTCGGCACCGTTCTCGCACCCACCTAGCGTACGCATACTTCTCAGCTACTTCGCTTTGCAGACTCTCCAGGTGTCCCGATGGATCGGTAACAATCTGCATTGCTTTGACACTACCCGCGAGATGAGGATCGCCAAGGACAGACTCGATTGAGAGAATCCTCTCCGGCGCCTCAAATGACACCTCCAGCAAGACCCCTTGGTAACAGAACTTGCCAAGTTTTCGTGCCGGCGGTTGCTCCAGCACGACTGTGATGTCCACGTCGGAGCTTCTCGGCAACGGCATTTCGTCGGGTAAAGTAGTGACCGAACCGGCGATAAAGGCCCCCACCAGGCCGGGCATATGAATTCCTTCGCTGCTTACCCACGCTGCTGCCTCTCGCTTGGCTTCCCTGGCTAGCAAGTCAACCCTCTCCCATTCTCTACTTCTCGATTCGCGAAATACCATTCCCGGTCGGAAGCGTTCTGCCCTGCCGCCGCGCCGCCCCAGAAAGCCGCTACAATTTACCATAGTTGACGCCTTCAAGGAAGCCTCTATTGGGCAATCAACTGCACTGAACTACACAATGCAGGCCGGGGGAATTGGCCTTGGCACATTCGGCGTTTAAGATAATGTTGTCACGTGGATTTGCCGCAAGAGAGTGGGAGAGTTGCAGGCTGGCTCACTGCAAACGGACGGCGCCCTGTCGACTACATCCCCTTGAAATTCTTGACCTGTCCGAGATCAGCACAATGACACCCAAATGGACCAGCGCAGACATTCCCGATCAGACCGGCCGCACCGTTCTCGTCACCGGAGGCAACAGCGGCCTGGGCTTCCACACCTGCCGCCTGCTGGCAGAAAAGGGCGCACGCGTCCTCCTTGCAAGCCGCTCCTCCCAGCGCGGCGATCAAGCCAGAACGGACATCCTTCAGTCCAACCCCGACGCCCAGTTGAAGGTCATTGCTCTGGACCTGGCCGACCTGGACTCCGTTCGTCATTGCGCCGCCACCCTCCGGAACGACCTGGACCGCCTCGACATCCTCGTAAACAATGCCGGCGTCATGGCGATCCCCCGCCAGGAGACTGCACAAGGATTTGAACGCCAATTCGGCGTCAACCACCTCGGCCACTTTGCCCTGACCGGGGCACTGCTCCCTATCCTGTTGGATACCCCCGCCAGCCGCATCGTCAACGTCAGCAGCATGGCACATCGCAACGGGCGCATGAACTTCAGCGACCTGCACAGCACGCGTAATTACAGTCGATTCGGCGCCTACTCCCAGAGCAAGCTCGCCAATCTCCTCTTTACGCTCGAACTGCAGCGACGTCTGGAAAGCAGAGAAGCCGCCACTGTCTGCGCGTCTGCCCACCCGGGTTGGGCGGCTACACGATTACAATACGCTGCGCCGAGTGAGACAGGGTCCCGACTTGAAATGGTACTAATGCGAACTCTGAATGCACTTCTCGCCCAGAGCGCCGAGCAGGGCGCCCTGCCGCAGCTGTACGCCGTCGCCTCGCCGGAAGTAAGAGGAGGCGACTATATCGGCCCGGACGGTTGGATGGGAATGCGCGGACATCCACATAAGCTTCGTGCCAAAGAAACCGCCTATGACAGTGAGGCAGCACTTAAACTGTGGCGCGTGTCGGTTGATCTGACTGCAGAGCAATACGACCAGTTGCAGGACTGATGTATCGCAGATCACTCTTTCCAGGCCAAAGGCGGACGTCCGTGCACGCCGGGCCTGCATTCATCCTGGAGGCCATGGAATGACTACAGAGGTTTCACTAAGCTGGCAACTGTTTATCGACCAGCATCCCCAGTGCATGAAAGTGCTACGGCAGTTGAGCAATCTGGACTGGTACCAGACCGGCGGATGGGCATCCTTCATCGGCCCATACCATGCCGGCATCTACATGCAGGTCGCTAAAGGCAACTGGTACAATTACGGCCTTGACGGCATCCACTTCGAATTCGGTCTCACTCAAGAAAGCCTGGACGCAAAGACCTTGTCCATCGACCTCCACGTCTGCCACAAGAATCTGTTTGACCGCGAACAGTTCAACGCCCTAACCATCGACCGCTTGGAGGAAGTCGTGAATGGCTGGGAGGCCGAAGGGATTCGCTTCTCGCGTACAAACCTCACCGACAGAATGAGTCTTCCAGTTCGTTTCACGAAAACTGGATTCGGCAAACAGGTGGCAGCCGCTCTCACGCAGATGAGCGAACTGGCGCCAATCATCGACGATGGTCTTAACAGACTGTAAAGGACCCCCAATGTACAATCACCAACCCCCGAACTATCGCTGCCCTTTTTGCACAGTTGCATCCGGACTTGAGCACGAATCCGTATACACTGTCGCCGCCGACGTAGTGCTGCGCACCAATCTGGCTATCGGCTTCATCTCCTCCCACTGGTGGCCCCGCAATCCAGGCCACGTCATTATCATACCGTGGGATCACTACGAAAACATCTATGATTTGCCGGACGAATACGGAGCCGAGATTTTCCAGGCAAGCCGACGCATCGCGCTCGTCTTGAAGGCCGCCTACGATTGCGAAGGCGTCTCAACACGCCAGCACAACGAACCCGCCGGCTACCAGGACGTGTGGCACTTTCACCAGCACGTCTTTCCCCGCTACACCGGCGACGAACTGTACACTCGCTCTGCCGAGAGATTCCTGACAACGCCGTCACAGCGTCGCCCCTATGCCGAGAAGCTGAAGGCCGCGCTGGCCAGTCTGGATTGTTAGGGTAGAACATCAATGACGCTCTCTCTGCCTCTCCACCATCTCGCAGACCAATACCTGCTCGACCCAGAAGTCGTCTACCTCAACCACGGCAGCTTCGGCGCCGTGCCCAGACCTGTATTCGAGAGCTATCAGCATTGGCAGAGAGAGCTGGAATCAAACCCTGTTATCTTTCTGGGTAGACGCCTCCCCGATCTCCTGGCACTGTCGAGAGAGAGACTGGGTACATACATTAATGCCGTCCCCGACGATCTGACCTTCGTTCCAAACGTAACCTATGCTCTCAACATCGTCGCACGCTCTCTGGACCTGCAGGAAGGCGACGTCGTCCTGTCAACCGATCATGAGTACGGAGCCATCAACCGCGCCTGGCGCTTCAACTGCGAAAAGAGTGGGGCGCAACTCGTAAGCCGGCAGATCGCCGTTCCCATCGCAGATCCCACCGCCGTCGTCGAACAGATCTGGGCCGGGGTTGACGAGCACACCCGGGTGATCTCGCTTAGCCACATCACTTCGCCCAGCGCGCTGATTCTGCCCGTGGCAGAGATCTGCCGCCGCGCCAGAGAGGCGGGAATCATTTCCGTCGTGGACGGTGCCCACGCACCCGGTCAAATTGATTTGGACATGGAAATAATCGGTGCGGATTTCTACGGCGGCAACTGCCACAAATGGCTAAGCAGCGCACGCGGTGCAGGCTTCCTCTACGCACGTCCAGAACGCCAGCACCTTCTCGAACCCCTGGTCGTTAGCCACGGATGGGACAGAGAGGTGCCCGGCGACTCAGTGTTCCAGGACTACTTCACATCTGTGGGGACAATAGACCCCGCAGCCTACCTTAGCGTGCCCGCGGCGATCGACTTCCAGCAGCAGAACGACTGGGCCCAGGTGCGTCGGGCCTGCCACAGTCTCCTGCAGGAGACAGAGCAGCGCATACTCGCAATGTCCGGCCTTCCTCCGATCAGTCCTCCGTCCATGTGGGCGCAGATGCGGGTCGTCCTGCTTCCCGGCAAGGTAGAAGCCTATCAGCGGCTCTGGGAGGAAGACCGCATCATCGTGCCCGTAGGTCAGCACGGCGGCCAGCCCGGTGTGCGCATCTCGGTCCAGGCCTACAACACACCCGCCCACATGGATACCCTGGTCACCGCTCTGAAAAAGGGGGCCGCAGTTGCCTGAACTGCCCTTTAGGCATGCCTTAGAAGGCGCACGATTTCCAGGACCCCCGGACGTTTGCCGTACATCAACATCCCCAGCCGGAACACCTTCGCCCCAAGCCACACTACCAGCGGAATCGTTACGACCAGCAGGGCTATGCTTCCCGCAATATCTGTCCAGGGCACCTCAGCAAGAGGCAGCCGCAGCATCATCGTGGTCGGCGCCGTCAGTGGGAACCAGGAAAGGACGCGCACAACCATCGCATCGGGATTCGTCATGATCACGCCAGTCAACATCATCGGAATCGCCGCGATGAAGATGAAAATACCCGTGATCTGCTGGCTCTCCTGAAAGCTGGATCCCAGTGTGCCAATCGCTCCAATCAACACGGCGTAGACGCCGAAACCCAGAATGTAGTACAACAGGGCCAGCCCGAACACCTCCACCCGCATGAGCAGCGGAAGCATGATGCCCGCCAGCACGACCAGCCCGCCGCTCAGTCCGGCTGCCGACGCAATCCAAACAAGAATCTGCGTCAGTCCGAGCGCCCCTAACCCAAGAACCTTTCCAGCCAGAAGTTGCTGAGGCGTCACTGAAGATAGGACGATCTCGATCACCCTGCTCGACTTCTCCTCGGCCACACTGCGCACGAGGTATCCGGACGAAACGAAAATTGTGACGGCCAGCAGCATGCCGAACAGGAACGGAACGAGGAAAGATAGGACTTCGCCCGCCACGCCGCCGGAAGCCCGTCCTTGTTCTCCGACATACTCGACCTGCGCATCATAGGGATCGATCATTCTCGCTTGCAGCGTCTCGTCCTCGATCTCCTCAATCAGATGCGAAATAAAGAAGGTGCGCAGCCCGCGCGTCCCTGACCCGGAAAACCTGCTTCCTTCAGTAATTACCATCACATCTTCATCTTGCGGATAGGTTTCCGGCACAACAACGATCCTCTGCACCTCTGCATTTTCCAGCGCTGCCCGAGCAGTTGCTTCTTCGCTGTATGTTACGTATTCCTCCTCAAAGTTCGGCAATATCGGCGTAAACCGGCCCGAACGATCTACAACCGCCGTGACATTAGAGCCCCCGTCAAACATGCGAACGATTGCCCCCCCGGCCTGCCGGCCGAAGAACAAACTTACGACAAGCGCGACGATTCCCAGAAGCGGAACGAGCGACGTAAAGATAATGAAGTCGGGCCGCCGAACATTCACCCAATATTCGTGTCGGGCTATAATGAGTACTCTTTTCATCACTCTTCTAGACCACTACTGCACTTACTCCGAACGTGCCTTTCCCTGGACCATCGCAACGAAAATGTCGTTAAGAGGTACCGCGGCTCGCTCGAAACTCTCCACCTCAACCTCTCGCGCCACAAGCTCCGCCAGAAGCGCCTGTGCCCCGATCCCATCCAGCGTCAACAAGCTGACATCCCCCTGCTGTTCACGCCCTGCCACTCCAGGAAGATCACACGGCAGGTCCGGGGCCCGCACTCGCACCGAGTTCGGCGCAAAGTCCCGCTTTATCTCCTTCAGCGAACCATAAAGCAGCGCTTTTCCCTCGTCAATGAGCAGGATCCGGTCGCACAGCTCCTCCACCAGGTTCATCTGGTGCGCGCTCAACACGATCGTCTTCCCTTCGCTGACCAGCGAACGCATCAGACCCTTGATCAGCTCGACGTTGACTGGGTCCAACCCCTGAAATGGCTCATCCAGTATCAGCAGTTCCGGGTCGTGAATCAGGCACGCAATGAACTGTACCTTCTGCTGCATCCCCCTGCTCAACTCCTTGACCCGTTTGCCGCCCCACTCATCCAGTTCGACTCTCTCAAGCAGCTCCAGCGCCCTGCGCTTCGCCCTCGCGCCGTCGACGCCCTTGAGTCGGCCCAGATAGACCAGCACCTCCAGCATCTTCTGGTCTCGGTACAGCCCCCGTTCCTCAGGCAGATAGCCGACCCGCTCGCGATTCTCCCCCGGCTTCCCTCCCAACAGAGCTACTTCCCCCGAGTCCGCCTTGAAGATATCCATCAAAATACGGATCGTGCTCGTCTTCCCGGCTCCATTCGGCCCGAGCAGGCCGAAGATCTCCCCCTGCAGAACCTCGAATGACAGCTCGTCTACTGCCACGTGGCCGCCATACCGCTTACACAGACCTTGAGCCGACAACACCGCATCATTCATAGCAATTTCCAGGAGTTGAATTCACAGTTCAAGCCGGAGAAACCCCTTTCAGGTCCAGCATTGCTGCTTGAAGACGAACGCATGCTCCCGCCCTACGAAGAACGGGGTCGACCTCGGCGCAGTCATGCACTACGTAATAGAATACGCAAGCGAAGGCAGTTGGTTGCCTCCACCCATTCACAGTTTCAATCTGCGACAGATCAGCCGGTTTCACTCATTCCTCTCTCCTTTTTCGTTTTTCCTGATCTCTGGGGGTTTGGACCTTCGGCCCTCACCTGTGTAGGGGCAGGCCCTGTGCCTGCCATGTGGCCCCTTAAGCGACGGATCCCCCGGTAATGCCTTGCCTAACCACTGCTCTGCGTCTCCGCTCCGGCCGGCAAGTACTGCCAAGCACCGCCAGCATACTCTCCCCGCCCGACTGTTCCAACCCCAGTTTTGGGATACACATATGCCTCCACGCAACATGCCTCTCGGCCCAACCTTGGCACTACAATTGAAATCGACTTACTTGCACAATTCGTGACCAGGTTCGGGAATCCTGCCGGAAAAGGATGCTATAATATGTCGTGAACCCGTCAGTTTCGCCCAAAGTATAGCTGGGGGGGGGCGCAAACTGCCTGTGAATTGCCCGAATACCGGTGACCCACAGTACTGCAAGGTCGTCCGAAGACGCCTGCGAAATCGAACATTATTGACCTAGAAGAATGGGAGTCTACCCTCCCTAACGCTCCCGAAATCGCCCAGACCCTCCCGATCTCGCCCAAACTCGACCCGGCTCGACGCAAACCAGGGCCAAAGCACGTTTTCCGACGCTTCTTCACTTCCAGGCTGACCGGGGCGACCGGATCATAATGAGAAGGAGCCTGCACCGGCTCCCCGGGTCGTGAAGCCAACCTTGTGGGCTCCCTTGGTGGCCAGTCGAGGCGCTCGAAGCGAGAAGCCGCTGCTCTCGCCTGCCGAGAACCTCATGATGTTTGAGGCCAGCAGAAACGCGGTGAAAAGCCCGCACGTCGCACTCTCAGAATCCATTGGAGACGGTAAGAACAGTTCGGACCGTAGCAGAAAAAGCGTCCAGAAAAACGAAATTGGCGCAACATTTGTTTCCGTTCGGTAGCCATAAAGCCACGTTGTGTGGGTGTTCTGTTTGCGGTCTGTCTGGGGGGAATGTACCGTCAGTATTTCTGTAGCGGGCACGCGACGGTCAAACTGGTGGACGTTGGGCATTCTAGGGAGTCGCCTCGCCTGACTTGCCTGCGCTGGCACATACTCGGTACCCGCCAAGATGCGGGGGTAAGCCCGGCCGCCGCGGGTCGCCAAGGTCATATTGCCACACACTCGATGCGGCGGGGGTTGTAGGAGAGGGGGCGTTGCGGGGGCGGAGCCCCCGCACAAGGGAGGGCCGAATAGGCCCGACCGCCCAGAACTGCAGTTGCCAGTGCTTAGTGGTCAGAGACGGCGCTTCTTCTGGCGGAAACTGGAATGGGAACTGACCATGGGTTGGGTGCCTCCTGAGGTACACAAGAACTCGCTCCCAATGTTGGGATGTACCCGTGACTTCGTCACCTCTTGACACGCCGGACCACCCTGTGCTAATCTGTCCACCGAGGAACCTTAGAAATCTGCTTCTCTTATCCAGAGTGGGGGGAGGGACCGGCCCGATGATCCCCCGGCAACCTGCCGGAGTCCCGGTTCTCGGTTGCTGACCGGTAGATGGCGCACAGACCCACACGGCCCCGTTAACCTATTCCAGGCCCTGTACCCCTGTCGCAATCTCCGTTCAGTTCCGCTGGGTTTCCTCTGAAGGTGCCAATTCCGACGAGTCCGCTGCGGCTCGAGAGATGAGATTGCCCTGCGAACGCTTACCCCTCTGGATCGACCCGGAGGGGTTTCATTTTGGCGAAGGGAGTGCCAAATATGCGCACCGTCTTCTGGCAGGACGGAAGAGTAAAGATGATCGACCAGCGGCTGCTTCCCGGCGAGGAAGTAATCGCCGAGTTTGCTACCGTCGTCGAGGTCGCCCGTAGCATCAACGAGATGTATGTGAGGGGCGCTCCGGCCATCGGCGCCACGGCCGCCTACGGCATGGCCCTGGCCGCCCACCTCAGCGAAGCCGCGGATAGCGCCGCCCTGCTCAACGACCTCCGCCAAGCCAAGGAAACGCTAGACGCAGCCAGACCCACTGCAGTGAATCTCGCCTGGGCCACTCAACGGCTCCTCACTTTGGCCGAGGAGATTGCCGGGGAAGCAGCGTCCGGGCTGGGCTCGCCTCACGAATTGAAGCAAGCGTTACTGGCAGAAGCCGAGGCGCTGGCCGATGAAGACGTCCGAATCAACCGGCGTATGGGCTTCAATGGCGCCGCAGTCGTGCCCGACGGCGCCAACCTTCTCCACCACTGCAACACTGGTTCACTGGCTACCGTGGACTTTGGCACCGCTCTAGGCGTTATCTACGCCTGCCAGGAACAGGGCAAAGACGTCCATGTTTGGGTGGACGAGACCCGACCCCGCTTGCAGGGCGCCCGCCTTACCGCCTGGGAGCTGATGCGGGCTGAGGTACCCATGCATCTCATCGCAGACAACGCCGCCGGCCATTTGATGCGCACCGGCCAGGTCGACGTCGTCGTCTTCGGAGCCGATCGCGTCGCCGCCAACGGCGATGTTGCCAATAAGATTGGCACCTATAAAGTCGCCGTGGTCGCCAGAGAAAACGGTATTCCAGTCTACTGCGTTGCGCCCACCAGCACCGTCGACTTGGATCTTCCGGACGGTGACCATATCCCGATCGAAGAACGGGGGCCCGAAGAGGTCGCCGAAATCGGTGCACGTGCAGTCGCCCCCGCCGACGTGCCCGTCTACAACCCGGCTTTCGACATTACGCCCCACCGCTACTTGACCGGAATCGTAACTGAGGAAGGCATTTGCTATCCCCCGTTCGACCAGAGCCTGCGTAACGCCGTCGAGAAAGGGCGGGCCGCAATACTTGAGGAGAGGTCTGAGAGAGGGAAACCATGAATGAACTGCGCCGCATCGACCGCATCTGCGTCTTTTGCGGTTCCAGCGACGGGGTCGACGAAGGCTATGCCAACCAGGCCGCAGCCATGGGAACCGAAATTGCCCGGCGAGGATACGGGCTAGTCTATGGCGGCGGCAACCTGGGCCTGATGGGTGCTGTCAGCAGAGCGGCCCACAATGGCGGCGCTGCCGTCTACGGAATCATCCCGGGGCCACTCGCAGCCAAAGAGATAGCCGGCGAAACTATCGGTCACATCGAGGTCGTCGAGACCATGCACCAGCGTAAGGCCCGCATGGCTGAGCTCGCTGACGCATTCGTCACCTTGCCAGGCGGAATAGGCACGCTGGAGGAGTTGTTCGAAACCATCTCCTGGATCCAGCTGGGCATACACAACAAGCCGATGGGGCTGCTCAACGTTAACGGCTTCTTTGATCCTTTGCGGCAGATGCTCGCCCACCAGATAGATCAGGGCTTTATCGCCGATCGGTACAGCCGCCTGCTCGTCGTCAAAGACGACCCTTCCGCGCTCATCGATGACCTCCTCAGCCACGAAACGCCCGAGAGCTCGGTCCAGTGGATAACCTCTGCCCAAGCCTGAGCGCCCTTCAACGCGCGCATAGCCAATTGGCAGTTAACAGTTTCCAAGCCCAACCACCCACATTCTCGCGAGACGAATAGGCGAATGTCAGCCGACAGCAGAGCCCTGCCCCAGATTATCGCCCTCGGGGGCCACAGTATGACCTCCAAAGAAGAGGACGTGACACTGAGCCGGTACCTGCTGGACCAGGTTCCAGCCGGTCGTCCCCACATTTGCTTTCTTTCCCAGGGAAGCGGAGAAGACGCCTTCTACATCGCCAACTTCTACCGTCACTTCCTGGAGCTCGACGCTTTGCCTTCAGACCTCTCCCTCTTCAGGCCCCATACCGCCGACGTCGCCGCGTTTCTCCTGGACCAGGACATAATCTATGTCGGCGGCGGCAACACAAAGTCGATGCTGGCCCTGTGGCGGGAGTGGGACGTCGAAAAGGTTTTGCGACAGGGCTGGCGGCAGGGCACGCTTCTCTCCGGTGTCAGCGCCGGCGCGATCTGCTGGTTCGATCAGGGGCTGACCGATTCGATTCCGGGTAGACTTACCGCTCTCCCCTGCCTCGGCTTTCTTGAGGGCAGTTGCTCTCCACATTACGATGGCGAGGCCGAACGGCGGCACAGCTACCATCGCCTGATCTCAGACGGCAAAATGCCAGGCGGCTACGGAATCGATGACAACGCAGCCCTTCATTTCGTCGGCTGCGAACCGCCCCGCGTTGTCGCCTCACGCGCCGGCGCAGCAGCCTATCGGGTCGAGCACTCACCTACCGGAATCTCCGAATCCAGGCTCGACGCCTCCATTCTGCTTCGTTTGCAAAATGGCGCCAGCCAGAAAACCTAATGACCAGACTTCACTTGGGTGCCTTATGAGAATCGTTGTTTCCGGCTCCATCGCCTATGACTACCTGATGTCCTTCCCCGGACGATTTACCGATCAGATAATCACCGAAAAACTGACACGTCTGAGCGTCAGCTTTCTGGTTGAGGACATGGTTCGTCAGCGAGGAGGGACTGCCGCCAATATCGCCTATTCTCTCAGACTCCTCGGCGGCGATCCCATACTCTTTGGTACTGTAGGCCAGGACTTCGGCGACTATAAGGCCTGGCTGAACCAGCACGGAATCAACACCGACCATGTCGTCGAAATCCCCAACAAATTCACCGCCAGTTTCTTTGTAAGTACCGACGAAGAGCAGAACCAGATCGCAAACTTCTACGCCGGCGCAATGAGCGACTGCCGCGACGTCTCCCTCGCCGACCACGGCCTGACCGATGCTGACGTCGTGATTATCAGCCCCAACGATCCCCAGGCCATGCTGAACTTCGCTTCGGAGTGCCGCGATCTGGGCGTCCCCTTTGCCTATGACCCCAGTCAGCAGACCGCCAGGCTGAGCGGCGAAGACCTGCGCGAGAGCATTCCGGGCGCCGCCTGGCTGATGGTCAACGACTACGAAATGGCAGTAATTGAAAACAAGACAGGCTGGTCGCGACAGACGATTCTCCAGGAGGTAGGCACGCTCGTCGTCACCGAAGGCCGCGCCGGTAGTCTGATCTATCATCAAGGCCAGGAGTTTCACATTCCCATTGCGCCGCCTCTCAAGGTAGCCGAGCCAACCGGGGCGGGCGACGCCTACCGCGGCGCCTATTTCGCCGCCCACAGCGCCGGTTTGCCCGTCGATGTGTGCGGCCGCGTCGGTTCACTGTGCGCAACTTACGTACTGGAGCAGTTCGGGACAACCAATCACCAGTTCACCCAGCAGGAGTTTGCACTCCGCTACGAACAGACATTCGGCGAGGAACTGCTCTGGGGGGAACCGGCCTGAAATGCGTAAAGGGCACACTGCCAGCGAGACAGTACTTAGAATCCTGTCCCGGGACCCGGTCTGGGCTGCCTACGCGATTGCCGACCTCCGCCCCGATCTGGCCAGCCAATGCCGCTGGCTCGTCTCCCCGGAGGCCGGCGGACTGGCGCTTCTGTACCACGGTCTGACGCCGCCCATCCTGCTGACGGCCGGGTCGCAGGAAGGTGTCGCTGCCGCCTTGTCCCATGCTGATCTGCCGTCCGAATTGTTCCTGAGCATCCTTCCATGGCACATGCCCGCCGTCAAAAGGCACTATCAGCACATCTCAGCCCGAGAAATGGTGCGCATGGTGCTCCCGCCGGGCAAGCATGTCCCAACGCCCTCCCGGCCGGCACGCCGCCTCTACCCGCCCGATGCCAACCGCCTGATAGCGCTCTACCGGCACGGCGGCGACTACGCACCGGATGCTTTCGACCCTGATCAGCTCGACGACGGCTTCTTCTTCGGCATTGAAGACGAAGACGGTACTCTCGCCTCAGCCGGCGGCACCCACGTTACGTATCGTCACTCAATTGGGCCGGTACACTACCCCAATCCAGAAGTGCTGGGTGTGTCGAGCTCGATAGACAAGATCATCTCACAGGGCGTAGCCGCCATCGGCAACATCTATACAAGACCCGACCGTCGCGGCCTGGGCTACGCTATGGCAGTCACGGCCAGCATCACCCGCGCCCTCCAAATGGAGGGATACAGGGTGATTGTGCTGAACGTAGACGAAAATAATTTGGTTGCCAAATCCATCTATGAGAAGCTAGGATTTGACGTACATTGCGGTTTCTTTGAGGGCTTGGCTGCAAGGAACAGTTAGTCAACCCTTATAAACTGTGGCAGTTCTGATTCAGGTCAAGATACAGGTCCTTTGCTCTTGAAAGACAATCAATCGATTTAGGAGTTACGCTACAGATGTCCACCGCGGTTCAGAACAGAAACTACGACATATCCGACATCAATCTGGCCGAGCGCGGCCGCTTTCGAATGCAATGGGCAGCCAAAGAGATGCCAGTGCTCGACCTGCTGGAAGAACGCTACCGCCGTGAACGCCCTTTTGAAGGCGTGCGCATGGCCGCAGCCATGCACGTCACCAGCGAGACTGCCAATTTGATGCGCATCCTCATCGCCGGCGGCGCTGAAATCGCCCTCTGCGCCAGCAATCCCCTCAGCACCCAGGATGACATCGCCGCCGCCCTCGTCTCCTACTATGAAATGCCTGTATTCGCCATCAAAGGCGAGACTAACGCCCAGTACAACGCACACCTCAACGCAACGCTGGATACCAGTCCCCAACTGACCATGGACGACGGCATGGACCTCGTCGCAATGCTCCATACGCAGCGCAGCAGCCTGCTTGACGGCGTCGTGGGGGGAACCGAGGAGACCACAACCGGCGTCATCCGCCTCAGGGCGATGGCCGCCCAGGGCAAACTGGCCTTTCCCGTCATCGCCGTCAACGACGCCATGACCAAGCATTTCTTCGACAACCGCTACGGCACCGGCCAGAGCACCTTGGACGGCATAATCCGCGCCACCAATGTTCTTATGGCCGGCAAGACCTTCGTCGTCGGCGGCTACGGCTGGTGCAGCAAAGGCATCGCCATGCGCGCAAAAGGCATGGGCGCCAACGTCATCGTGACAGAGGTCGATCCCCTGCGAGCCCTGGAAGCGGTAATGGACGGTTTCCAGGTCTTGCCCATGTCCCATGCGGCCAGAGCGGGACACATATTCTGTTCCGCCACCGGCGACATAAACGTAATCGACCGCCATCACATGGACCAGATGCGGGACGGCGCCATTCTCGCCAACAGCGGTCACTTCGACGTCGAGATAAACATGAGGGCGCTCGAAGCGATGTCCACCAAGATCACTCGCGTGCGCGACTTTCTCGATGAATACACTCTTGAAGACGGCCGCCGCATTTATGTTGCCGGCGAAGGGCGCCTCGTCAATCTCGCCGCGGCCGAAGGCCACCCCAGCGCCGTCATGGACATGAGCTTCGCCAATCAGGCCCTCGCAGCCGAGTACCTGCTCAAACACAGCGACGAGATGAGCGGAAGCGTCTACGATATGCCCGAAGAACTGGACCGCGAGATCGCGGCCCTCAAGCTAAAAGCCATGGGCGTTGAAATCGATACCCTCACCGCCGAACAAGAGGCCTATCTGAACGAGTGGACTCTTGGCACAGCCGAATAAGACTGCCGCAAGCAGGCATGCGAACCGCAGTCAGGAGAATAGCTAATGAGCAGCACCTTCATGACCGCTCCCTCCCTCCTCTTTACCAGTGAATCGGTAACCGAGGGGCACCCAGACAAAATGTGCGATCAGATCAGCGACGCTGTTGTCGACGCCATTTTTGATCAGGATCCCAACGCGCGCATTGCCTGCGAGGCGGCTGTCAAAACAGGCTTTGTAATTCTCCTGGGCGAAATAACGACCACGGCATCCGTGAACTATGACGAGCTGGTTCGAAAAGTGGTTAAGGAGATCGGTTTCGATAATAGCGCCAAAGGCTTCGACGCCGATACGTGCGGTGTCCAGGTCGCAATCGCATCGCAGTCACCCGACATCGCCCTTGGTGTCGACCGCGCTCAGGAATTCAAGAATGACATCATGGACAGCGAGGAGGATGAAATCGAGTCGGTCGGCGCAGGCGACCAGGGCATGATGTTCGGCTTCGCCTGCAACGAGACCGACGCCCTGATGCCCCTGCCAATCTATCTGGCCCACAAACTGAGCCGGCAGCTGGCCGTGCTTCGGAAGAGCGGCGAGCTACCCTGGTTGGGTCCCGATGGCAAGTCGCAAGTAACAGTGGAATACAGTTTCGGAAAGCCGAAGCGCATACATACCGTTCTGATAAGCACACAGCACCTTCCCGACATCTGCCAGGAAGAAATCAGACGCCAAATCATAGAACGCTGCATCAACCCGACTCTCCCCGCGGACATGGTTGAAGAAGATATGCGCATCTACGTAAACCCGACGGGCCGCTTCGTCGTCGGCGGGCCGATGGGCGATGCCGGCCTGACCGGCCGTAAAATCATCGTTGACACCTACGGCGGCATGGGCCGGCACGGAGGCGGCGCCTTCAGCGGCAAGGACTGCACTAAAGTGGACCGGAGCGGCGCCTACGCAGCCCGTTGGGTAGCCAAGAACATCGTCGCCGCAGGTCTGGCCGACCGCTGCGAAATCCAGCTCGCTTACGCCATTGGCGTTGCCCGACCCCTCAGCGTCAACGTCGAAACCTTCGGCACCGGCAAGATCAGCGACGGAAAGATCGAAGACCTGATCGGGAAGCACTTCGACTTGCGGCCAGGCGCAATCATACGCGACCTCAAACTTCGGCGCCCCATCTATCGGCAGACCGCAGCTTACGGACACTTCGGCCGCGACGACATATCTCTGCCCTGGGAAGACACCAGTATAGCCGCCCGCCTCAAGCAATCTGCAAGCTAAGCCGTCGTCACCTATGGAAACACAGCAGCAACCCGCCGGCGCTCCCTTTTCATTTCGCGAATTGCCGGCATCGTTCTGGTACACTGTAACGATTTCAACGGGTCTTTCCCTTGTAATCATTCTCGTCATGGTCTTTCTGGGATACCGCGACGGTCTAAGGCGCGGTGAAGCCCAGACCCGCCAGCAGGTCGCCATTCTACTGCAACGTGCTTCCGACATGTTGGAGGCGGGCATGCACGACGAAGCCCGCGCCGTATACACTGGAATCCTTGAGTTCGATCCGCAAAACGAAGCCGCTCGGAGCGCCATTTTGGCCGTGGACGCCGTAGTCACGACAGAGACGGTTCCAGAGACAGTAGTGGAGCCGACAGCCACAGATCTCGAGTGGGCCAGGGCGCAGGCACTGTATGAAGAAGGCCGCTGGCAGGAAGCGATACAGCGTTTCTCCTTTGTGCAGTCCATGCAACCTGGCTACAGGAGCGTTGACCTGCAACAGAAACTCTTCGTCTCCTACGTCGAGCTGGCAAGAGCAGCGATCGCTGAAGGAAATCTGGAGGAGGCCGTGCAGCTGTTTGACAGCGCCCTTGAACTGGAACCGAACAACCCGCAAGTCCAGGAAGAGCGCTACATGATTGCCCACTATGTCGACGTCAAGACCTATTGGGGTGCCAACTGGGCCCACGTCATTCGCCTCCTCGAAGATCTCTATCGCATCGACCCTGATTACCGCGACGTCCAGTTTCTCCTGCAAAGAGCGCACGTCTACCAGGGCGAAGGTTTCGCTCGTGAGGGAAACTGGTGCGCCGCCGCCGCCGAATACACGAGCGCCATCGCCGTCCTCGACTGGCTGGAACTGCGGCCGAGAAGAGACGAGCTCGCAGCCCGTTGCCGAAATGCCGGTAGCGGTTAGACCTCTCTTGAACCGGAAAACGGTGAGAATTGTTCTTTCGGGCTGTTGAGGCTATAATCACTCAGTGCAGCACACCGGGGAGTAGCGCAGTCTGGCAGCGCACAGCGTTTGGGACGCTGGGGTCGGAGGTTCAAATCCTCTCTCCCCGACTTGCGGGTATAGCTCAATGGTAGAGCGCCGGCCTTCCAAGCCGACGATGCGGGTTCGATCCCCGCTACCCGCTCTCATCCCTTCGTCCCGATGCTGGATCGGTAGCTCAATGGCAGAGCAAGGAGCTCATAACTCCTGGGTTACAGGTTCGAGTCCTGTCCGATCCACTCTCCACCATTCCTCTTCGTCCGCCCATCCTACGGTATACCTTCTACTGGATGTCCGGTGCCGCTGCCTTTACGACCAGGTCGCAGGTGGCCTGATGTGTCGTCATTGCGGACGGCGGCTCCTCCATGATTTCTGGTCGAGTCGCCTTTGGAACCCGGATCGAGTATCTGACGTTTGTGCTATAATGCGCCGTGGCTGAAATGCCCGCCATTTGTCCGGCCAGGCCGGGATTGCTTTTTGTGAAAACTCTCATGCTACCCGAAGCAGCACATGAAATCGGAAATGACGGATTCCCCGAGTCGATTCGCAGCGGATTCATTGCTGTGATTGGACGGCCAAATGTCGGCAAGTCCACTCTTCTAAACTGTTTGCTCGGGCAGAAGATCGCCATCACCAGCGACAAACCCCAGACCACACGCGATCAGATTCTCGGCATCCGCACCGATGAAGATGCCCAGTTAATATTCCTAGACACGCCCGGTATCCACCAGCCGCGAAACAAACTCGGCAAACACATGGTCAACGTGGCCGAGCAGGCCATCGCCAGTGATTCCGACGTTATCTTGTGGCTGGTCGACATCGGCACGCCACCAACGGACGAGGATCTGTTTATTGTCGAGCGCCTGCGCGAGTTGCATGAGGCCGCAGGCGAATTGCCCTTCCTCCTGCTCGGTGCAAATAAGATTGACAGCTTGAGAGGAGTTAGAGTCGAGGATAGGACCAACGAGTACCTTGCCCTACTCAGGTGGCTCACCAAGGGAAGCGGCGCCCAGGAGTCCCTGCCCGTGCGAACAATGAGCGCGACGACCGGAGAGGGCGTGGAAGAACTCGTCGCCGCGCTCGCCGAGTTGCTTCCCCCAGGACCTCTCTATTATCCCAGCGACCAGGTAACCGACCTCTCAATGCGGTTTATCGCCGCCGAGATTGTCCGGGAAAAAGCGCTGCAGTTGCTGCGCCAGGAGATCCCGCACAGTTTGGCCGTCTCAGTTACCGAGTGGAACCAGCGCAGCCCGGAAATGACACACTTAGCTGCCACACTGTACGTAGAACGCCACAGTCAGAAGGGAATCGTTCTCGGCGGCAAGGGTTCTATGATCAAGAAAATCGGGCAAGCCGCTCGACCCGAAATCGAGGAGATGGTCGGCACCCGCGTCTACCTGGAACTCTGGGTGAAAGTCCTTCAAAAGTGGCGCCGCAAGGAGAATTTCCTGCGTCGGTTGGGATATCACATGTAGAGGCCTGAAGGATAGAGACAAACTAAATCTTAGCCGGTTTCGTTCGCCTGCCGCGCTCTGCCGCGGCCCTCTCTCGCGGACTTGAGAGACAGGCCCTTCCTTTGGTTTCCCTGCTCGCGCTGTGATATGATCGGCCCAAGTTCGAACTAATGTTGTGCCAAGGTTTTTCATGAATCCACATACGACTCGCGTTCTCGAATACGACAAGATTCTGAATGAGTTGGCCTCATTCTGCGCCTTTGATGGGGGGGTGGAGCTAGCCACCTCTCTCCTTCCCAGCGATGACCTTCGTACGATCAGCGACTGGATGGAGCAGACCAGTGAGGCATGCCGACTCCTGGACCAGAAAACCGACATCTTCTTTGGCGGCGTCTACGACCTGCGCTCGCTCGTCGCCAAGTCTGAGCGCGGAAGTATTCTGATTCCAACTGAGCTCGTCGAAGTTCGTACGACTTTGATGCGAGCCCGTACCCTCCGCAACACCTTGACTCGCCTCAATCGCCAGTTTCCCCGTCTCGCCGACATCGCCTTTTCTATCGAACCCTGCGAGCACGTCATCGGCGAAATCAGCCGTTGCATAAACGACCGCGCCGAGGTCGTCGACAGCGCATCTTCAGACCTGGGCCGCATTCGCGCCCAGTTGCGCGTTGCCCAGGATAGGCTCCTCAGTACCCTCGACAGGCTTGTTCAAAATACCGAGATAATCCCCTTTTTGCAGGAATCAATCGTCACGCAGCGCCAGGGCCGCTACGTCATTCCCGTGCGCTCTGAATACAAGGCGCAGGTGCAGGGCATCGTTCACGACCAGTCGGCAAGTGGCGCCACCTTTTTCATCGAGCCGTTGGCGGTGGTCGAGCAGAACAACGCCGTGCGTGAACTGGAGCTGGATGAAGAAAAGGAAGTTCGGCGCATTCTCGCCGAGCTCTCGGATCTCGTCGCCGATGAAGGGCCCTACATTAGCCGCAACGTACAGATCCTTTCCCAGCTCGACTTCACATTCGCCAAGGCCAAGTACGCCCTCGAGATTGAGGCCACCGCGCCCGATATCGTCCCCTTTCAGCAGAATCGCGCCGAAATATTCGCCGGGATCGACGAGGACACCAGGGAAGAACATACGATCCAGCACCCTGGCTCGGTTTTGAACTTTCGCCAGGCCCGCCATCCACTCCTGGACCCGGATTCTGTCGTGCCCATTGACGTCTATTTCGACAACGAATGCTACATTCTCGTAGTTACCGGCCCCAACACCGGCGGAAAGACGGTGACCCTCAAGACCGTAGGGCTCCTTACTCTAATGGCCCAGTCAGGCCTGATGATTCCCGCCGACGAGGGCAGTACCCTTTCCGTTTTCGAAGGCGTTTATGCGGACATCGGCGACGAACAGTCTATCGAACAGAACTTGAGCACCTTCTCAAGTCACATGACAAATATAATCAGCATTCTGGAGGAGGCCGACCCGCAAAGCCTCGTCCTGCTTGATGAACTTGGCGCCGGCACCGATCCCGACGAAGGCTCCGCCCTCGCCGCCGCACTGCTTGAAAACCTGCGCGACAGGGGCATAACAACACTGGCAACGACACACTACAGCGATCTGAAACTTTACGCACACAACACCGCAGGTGTGCGCAACGCCTCCGTTGAGTTCGATGTCGAAAATCTGAGCCCGACGTTCGAGCTCAGCATCGGCCTCCCTGGGCGCTCGAACGCCTTGACCATCGCACGCCGCCTCGGTCTGAATCCGGTCATCGTCGATGACGCCGAGAAGATGTCCCGCCCGGAATCCCTCGAAGTCGAGGCCATGCTCGAAGACGTACGGCGCGCGCGCCAGGAGGCCAGGCGCGTGCTGGATCACGCCAAGGAAAGAGAAAGAAGTGCCCATGTCGCCGAGGAGGACCTACGCTACCAGCTGGCCAGAATCGAGGAGGCGCGCCGCCAGGTAGTCGCGGAAACTCGCACCACGATGCAAAATGAGCTGGGGGAAATCCGCCGCGAGATCGACGGTTTTCGCAGGCTCATGGCAAAGGGCCGCAGCGGCCGTCAGGAGGCACACAACCAGTTCCTGCAGCAGGCCAGCCAAGCGGTTGGTCGCCGCCAACTGGATTCCGAAGGACGCGTCGAACAGGAGGTCGCTACCCCCGGCGCGCCGGACTCGCGTATTCGCGGCCCCATTGAAAAGGGAGACCGCGTCTTCGTTCCTAACCTGCAGGCCACTGGCGAAGTCATTGCCATTGAAAACCGCGGCGGAGTGCCGCACGAGGCCGACGTGCAGGTTGGCAACTTCCGTCTCAAACTGCCCGTCAGGCGTCTTGAGTTGCGCAGCAAAGCCCAAACAGGGCCCCTGGCAACGCCTCAACCCGCCGTGCGAGTACAGAAAAAGGCCAAAACTGGCGACGCCGATTCGAGCTCGCTGACTGAGATCGATCTGCGAGGCGAAAGGGTGGATGCCGGCCTGCAGAGGTTGGAGGGTTACCTTGATGATGCCTATCTTGAGAATCTTCCCTGGGTGCGCATCATCCATGGCAAGGGAACCGGAGCCATGAGGGATGCCGTGCGCGCTGCCTTGAAGGGTCATCCCCTCGTCAGCAAGTACCGTCCGGGCGAGTTGGGCGAAGGCGACGACGGCGTGACGGTCGCCAATCTGATGACCGACGAAAACTAGGCGGCCGCACATGGAACTGCGGGAATACTGGTCGATTCTGAGGAGGCGCTGGGCCGCCCCCATTTTCCTGCCTGTGCTTGTTGCCCTGTTCAGCGCAGTGCAGTTGCGCCCGTGGGAGGCGCCGCCGCCCACTTACAGCGCATCGATGCGCATCCTGGTTGGAGTACTGCCGCTCGAAGGAGTCGATGAAGTCGAGTACGACCCTCGTTACTATGCGTGGATGACAAGCGAATACCTCGTTGACGACTTTACCGAGGTACTCGCATCCGATCTGTTCGCCAAGGCCCTCAATGCCCGCTTGGCCGTGCAAGAGATCGCCATCCCGGCCGGCCTGCTCAGAGCAAGCGCCAACACGGGACAGCAGCACCGTATCATTCGGCTCACATTCAACTGGCACGACGCCGCCGATCTGCATGCGATCGGAGAGGCGGCCGTGGCCGAACTTGAAGAAAACGCCGCCGCCTACTTTGCTCAACTGGGAACACAGGGCGCAGGCGTTCAGGTGATGGATCCCCCCACGGTAGTTGAGGTAGGCCCAAGTGCACGCCAGCGCGTCGAATGGCCGTTGCGAATCCTGCTGGCGCTTGTCACCGGCATCGGCCTGGCCTTTCTGCAGGAGTACCTGGACGACACCGTGCGCCGCCGAAATCAGTTGGAGGAAATGGGTCTGCCCTGTCTAGTCGCCGTTCCCAAGCAGCGAAGGTAGACAGCGGCTCTGAATTGATCGACTGTGGGGCCGTCTGCCACAGTCTATTGCGCAGCCCGAACCGCAGACTGGAGGTTTTCGTGATACAGGAATACAGTGGAGTGGTTCGTCGTTTTGGCTGGATCGTCATCGTTGCGGTCCTGCTTGCGGGAACGCTTTCTTACGGAGTCAGTTTCCTCCAGGAGGAAATGTACCGGTCGACGGTCCATGTAAGTACAGTTCCGGCCCGTCCGGACTGGGGATTAGGAAACACCGCCAAGGAACTGATGCGTAACTTCGTTAGCAATCTGCGAACGTATGAAGTAGCCGAAGAGGTAATTGGACGTGCACAATTGGACATGCATCCTAGCGACTTTCTGAGACTGACGAACATTGCCTCCGAACCATCTACCTTCACAATAGAGATAGAAGCCCGTTCCAGAGACAAGATTGTATCGGAAGTCATGGCGTTGACATTGGCCGACTATTTTGTCGACGAACGCACCGCCTATTACGCGCAACAGGACAAACGCGACCGAATCGAGGTCAAAATTGTCAGCAGAGTGATCGAAGGCGCCCGCTACCAGCCCCAGCCTCTCATCAATACGATGGCTGGCGCGGTTCTCGGCTTTCTCCTGGGTGTTGGCCTGATTCTAATGTTAGTCTGGATCGAAAGCGGGTTCCTCCGAACCCCTGATTCAGTGGAACGGACGCTCGATATGGCCGTTCTCGGCGCGATTCCAGTAACATCCTCCGGCTCAGCTTCGAAGTCAGAAGGATGAGAAGGCTCTCCAACGCCGGTTACCTGTACGTAGCAGACAGGGGTCACCGCCTATGTCAAGACCCTTGTCCCTTTGATTCCCTAAAGGAAGGGTAGATGTCCTTAGACCTAGTTACGTTGAATGCGCCGCGCAGCGCCGCCGCCGAAGCCTACCAAAGCCTTCGCACAAATATCGAGTTCTCAGGTCTTGGCAAGGACCTGAGTACACTTCTTGTTACCTGTCCTGACACCGAGACAAACAAGAGCGACGCGCTCGCTAACCTCGCGGTCGTCATGGCCGACGCCGGCGACAGCGTAATCGTGGTCGACGGTGACCTGCGCCGCCCGCTTCAGCATGAAATATTCGGCGTCAACGGAGACGCCGGGTTGACGAATTGGTTTCAAAACGGAGGTGAACCTAACCTGGCCGACACCCAGGTATCCCACCTCCGCGTACTCGCGGCCGGACCTCTTCCTCCCAACCCCGTTGCTCTCCTCAGCCCCAAGAGGCTGGCGGAACTGCTCCAGACTCTTTCAAGGGAAGCTGAGTACGTCCTCGTCGATGCCCCGCCGGTTCTGGCCGTGACCGACGCCGCCCTTTGGGCCAGCCAGGTCGACGGGACACTACTTGCCGTAACGGCCGGACGCACGAAGAGGGAGCAGGCGCAGCGGGCCAAAGAGGTGCTGGAAAAAGTCCAATCCAATATCGTAGGCGCCGTGCTTCTCGATGCTGAGGACTCGATGGCAGTCACCGGCTACGGACAGTAGCCTTCCCGGCACTGGCAGAACAATGTGCATTTTCTCGCAACTGACAACTGACATCCGGCGCCGCCAGGCTGAGACAAGATACATCCCATGAAGGGCATCCTCCTCGCAGGCGGACATGGCACTCGGCTTTATCCGCTGACAACCAGCCTGAGTAAACAGATCCTGCCGGTTTATGATAAGCCCATGATCTATTATCCCCTGTCGATGCTGATGCTGGCAGGGATTCGAGACATTCTGGTGGTAAGTACACCAGCTGCCCTGCCGCTGTACCAAGAATTGCTCGGTGACGGCAGCCAGTGGGGAATCCGATTCAGTTACGTTGAGCAATCCCGACCTCGCGGCATAGCCGATGCTTTTGTCGTCGGCAGGGAATTCGTAGGCGAATCCAACGTCTGTCTGGCGCTGGGCGACAACATCTTTTACGGCCACGGCCTGCCGACCATTCTAAGGAAGGCGGCCAGCCTCAAAGATGGGGCCCTGATATTTGCGTATCCCGTAGCCGACCCCAGCCGATATGGTGTTGTCGAGTTCGACCCGTCCGGACGAGCCTTGAGTATCGAGGAAAAGCCGCAGATGCCCCGGTCCAGTTTTGCGGTGCCGGGCGTCTACTTCTACGACAACCGCGTTCTCGATGTGGCGGGCAGCCTCGAACCATCCTCCCGTGGGGAGCTCGAAATCACCGACATCAACAACTTCTATCTGGAGCGGGGAGAGCTGCAGGTAGAAATCCTGGGGCGAGGATTTGCCTGGCTCGACGCCGGTACTCACGAATCCCTTCTCCAGGCCGCGAATTTTGTACAAGCCCTGCAGGAAAGACAGGGCATGATGATCTCGTGCCCGGAGGAAATTGCCCTGCGGGGGGGATATATCGATCGCGACCAATTCCGCGCTCTGGCCGAAGGGTTGCAGACAAACCGGTACGGCCATTACCTTTTGCAGCTCTTGCGCGATGAGTTCAAAGACCCGCACTCCTGATGACCATCACTCCGACCTCTCTCGATAAGGGCAACGGCGCCAGGCCCGCTAACGTAGCTGAAGTCCGCAGCGTGCCTGCCTTAGCGGCCAAAATGCGGCAGATCGACACCTGCGCCCTGCCCGCCCCCTATACTGAAATCTTCAACACTCGCTCGCTTTCGCCGGCTTATCTCGTACAAAACCATGTCGGGGCCAGAGAAGTGCAGACTGCCGTTACTACTATCGCCCAGGTAGCGGACAAGCTCCGCCGAATGTCCCGCGCCTACGGCGAATGGCAGGAGTTCGACGTCCCCGCATTTTTCGACCTGTGGCCGGAGCATGCCCCACACCTCGTCCACGTGGAGGAGCGTATAAGTACGGTAAGCGTCACCTTCTTCGCGGACCTTCTGCTGCCTTCCTTCCAGCGGGCAGAACAGTACTGGGCCCGGGAGTTCTTCCCCGCCTACCAGACGGCAAGACCCCCGCTCAACACTTCCGCCGACAGTTCCAGTTTCACCTCCCATTTCCTCGATTTCGAGCAGCCTAAAATGCGGGCCTACTGGGATAAACTGATAGCAGTAATGGGCGAGACCAGGCGCACGCTCTGGAACGACATCGACTTTCTTGCCGCTACCGCCGGGGGTGAAGAGAAAACGCACTGGCAGTGGGCATGGCGCGGCGAAGAGCCGCCCGGTCTCGACCGCCGCCTGCTTCCACCGCTCCAACAGTTGCCGACACTGACCTTGGGCATCGAGTTCCCGCTGCCCGCGAGTCGCCAGCCTGGCAGAGTCAGGCGGCTCCGGCGTACTTGGGAAGGTGACGTCAGGCGGAGGTTAAGGCGTTAGGATACCGGCAAGGGAAGATTGGCATGCAGAACATTTTGGTAACGGGCGGCGCCGGTTTTATCGGTTGTAATTTTGTCCGCTACATACTGGAACACAGTGCGGACATAGTGGTAACCGTCTACGACAAGCTCACCTACGCAGGCCGCCTCGAAAACCTTGACGCCGTCAAGGAGGGCTTTGGGCCTCGTTATCTCTTCGTGCAAGGTGATATCTGTGACGCTGCGAAGGTGGAGGAAACAGTCGCGGCCCGCAATGTCGACACCATAGTAAATTTCGCTGCCGAGACGCATGTAGACAGGTCGATTCTCGATCCAGACGCCTTCGTGAAGACCGACGTATATGGCACCTACGTGCTTCTGGAGGCGGCCCGCAATTTTGGAAATCTCCGATTCCACCAGGTCAGCACCGACGAAGTGTACGGCCATATCGAAGGAAGGCGCAGGTCGGTCGAACACGACGCTCTGGCTCCCCGCAGCCCCTATTCCGCCAGCAAAGCAAGCGCCGACCTCTTCGTCAATGCCTACAATATCACCTACGACCTGCCCGTGACAATCAGTCGCGGCGCCAACAACATCGGTCCCTTCCAATACCCTGAAAAGGTAGTCCCACTATTCGTCACCAACGCTCTCGAATCCATGCCCTTGCCTGTTTTCGGTGACGGAATGCAGATGCGGGACTATCAGTATGTTGCCGATCACTGCGCCGCGATCTATCTCATACTTCTTCGAGGCCGCATCGGCGAACTGTATAACGTCGGCACCGGCGCAGAGATGACCAACCTTTCCATGGTAGAGATCCTGCTCGACGAGCTCGACAGGCCCCGCAGCCTCATTCAGCACGTCGAAGATCGATTGGGACACGACCGGCGTTACAGCTTGGATGTAACGAAGATTCTGGCTTTGGGCTGGGAGCCGGACTACACACCCGAAGAAGCAATCCGAGCGACCGCACGCTGGTATCGGGACAATCGCTGGTGGTGGCAACCGATTCGCGACGGGGACTTCAGGGACTATTATGACACTGTCTACGCAGATCGCAAGAGGCTTGAACCACAGTGATGAGGCCCACTTCGATTCGCCAGTTAAGATCTGAAGATCTGCCCGACTTGCATCGTCTGTACACAAGTTGCTCGCGCTGCTACTACTATGATGATCTGAGTGACACCGATGAACCAGAACTGCTTGCAGGAGTGAACGCAGTCCTGGTCGACCAGCGGTCAGAGAGACTAAGGGGCTATGTCAGCTTCGATGGCATCAAGCGGTCAGAAGTATTGCCAGTATCGGCGCCGACCAGGGTTTCTCTTCGCGCTGCGGCCTTCACGTCCACTGGATCCGCCGCACGAATACAGTTTCGAGCGCTCTTCGAGCATGCGCAGGAGCGGCTCACCCCGCAGTCCCAGGCGTATCTGTTCTGCGCGCTTACCGGGCAAGGTTGGCTTCGGGCGAGCCTGAAGGAATCCGGCTTTGAGCACCGCGATGCGGTCAGGTTTTATGAACGCAGGTCTCGCTCGATTGACCCCATCCGGCAGCCAGCTTCTATTCGACCGGCGCAACCTTCCGACCTGCCGCGGCTGGCCAAGGTGGATGTCGCAGCCTTTGAACCTCTTTGGCACATGGGAGGAATTGAACTGCAGCAACTGCATCGCGACTGCCGCATCGAAGTCGCTCAGATGGATCAGAAGACCGTGGGTTACTCAGCTCTTCGCTTGAATTCGGATGGGTCTCCTCGCGGATTCGCCTCGGCACAGGTCGTGCGGTTGGCCGTGCACCCACTATTCCGCGCCCAGGGCATAGGCCGCCAGCTGCTGGTGGCGTGCCTCTGCTATGCTCAAGAGCTGGGAATTGACCGCGTTTTTCTCAACACGCAAGAAAGCAACGTTACTTCCCAGAAGCTGTACGAATCGCTTAACTTTCGAAGACGCGGGCGTCCAGTTCCTGTGTTCGTCAAAAGCGTATCACGAGGTAACATCAGGCGCTGTACTCCTTAGACTCGTTCAGCTATCGAGAAGCATTTTTTCGTCTTCTGTGCTTTTTAGACGTTTCACCGCAGGCTTAGGAAACTCAGTACTAGTGCTGCCCTATACAGAAACGCCTCTAAGTCATCCGATTTCAGGAGGCATGCGGACTTGACAGTAACTGCCCGCAGACTTTATCGACACCTGACCTTTGTAATTGCACTTTATCTCCTCCTGCTTACCTTAGGTAGCGTTGGGTACATATTGATCGAGGGCTGGCCGTGGACCGACAGCATCTACATGACTGTCATTACAATAAGTACAGTAGGATTCGGCGAGATTCGACCACTATCTCCGATTGGCCGCGTATTTACTGGCGGACTGATTGTCCTAGGCGTCAGCACTACCGCCTATGCGATAAGCACTCTGGCAGACGTCATCGTGGCAGGCGAGTTTCGCAGTCTCATCTGGAGAAAACGCATGCAGAATCGGATCGATAAGATGAGCGGTCATTTCATCGTCTGTGGCTACGGTCGTGTAGGCGAGCAGGTCGTAAATGAACTCCTGGCAAACAGAGTTCAACTCGTGGTGATTGAAATCCTGGTAACCTTGGGTCCTGAATTGGAGAATATGGGGGTGTTTCCTGTTGAAGGCAATGCGACCGACGACGCCGCACTCCTCCTAGCTGGCATCGAGCGAGCAGCTGGGATCTGCTGCTGCTTGCCCAACGACTCCGACAACGTCTATGTAGCCCTGACCGCGCGTGCACTGAGCCCCGACCTGACGATTATCTCGCGTGCCAACAGCCATGAGAGCGAACGTAAACTGCAAATTGCCGGCGTAGACCATGTCATCAATCCTTATGTCACTAGCGGACGACGCATGGCGCGTCAACTGATTCACCCCAACATCCTTGAGTTCATGGACGTTGTCATGCATCGCGACGAAGTAGACATTCTGATCGAGGATAT
Source organism: Caldilineaceae bacterium (assembly GCA_011523365.1). GTDB lineage: Bacteria > Chloroflexota > Anaerolineae > Caldilineales > Caldilineaceae > Bin5. The sequence goes on along the minus strand of WTGY01000096.1, from coordinate 19,080 downwards.
CAGCGTCAGTGAACGATCGACTCTGCGTGATCAGACGATTGCCGAAACTGAAGTTCGTAGGAGGATCGGAGCGAATATCCTCGCCGTGCGGCGGCCCGATGGCGAAACCTTTGTAAACCCAGGCGTTGAATTCGCCCTGCGCGCAGGCGACACGCTAATCGCCTTGGGGACGCCTGAGCAACTTGATCTCCTGGCAACCGAAGCGGAAGACCGAAAAAATGGAAGCTAGAGGGTTGGAGATTGGATCGAAAATGTACGCTCTGATATAAGCGTCCGCCGCGCCTCGCGGTGCTGCTGACCGTACTTTTCTGAGTGCAGTGCCGTCCCAATGCCCCTACCGGTCCGCCATCTGCCCACGACGCCGCTAAGGAACAACCAAGGAGAGTTCCGCCCGACTCAGTGTTGAGTGAATCAGCCGGCGGTCACCCCGCGGCCGAAATTGTCGGAGACACAGAGGGGAGACAAGCCCCACATAGCGAGAACAACCATTGGCTGACAGAAGCCATTCATACCGTACAAAAGCCGTGATCCTTCGGCGAAGAAAATACAGCGATGCAGACCGCATCCTTACTGTCTTCACGCCGCGCTTTGGCAAGCGCCTGCTCATCGCCAAAGGGTCCCGCAAAACGACCAGCCGAAAGGCCGGGCATCTGGAGTTATTCAATCACGTCAACCTGCTTGTCGCTCAGGCCCGTACCTGGGACATCATCACAGAGAGTGTAACCGTCGAAGGTTTTTTCCAATTGCGCAGTGACCTCGACGCCATCAGTAGGGCCGCCTACATCTGCGAACTGGTTGACGCTTTCACAGCCGAAGACGACGAATATGAACCCGAATGGGAACTGCTTCTGTTTTGCCTGAGAGAATTGAACGAAGGTTTAAGCAGCGAGCCGGACCTTCTCTTGCGATGGTTCGAACTTCAGCTACTCCGACTGATGGGCTTCCAGCCCGAGCTGTTTTCCTGTCTGGGCTGTGCAGACGATTTGCAGCCTGTGGAAAACTTTCTACACTTGAGTGCTGGCGGCGTGTTTTGCCCTGATTGTGGTAGAAAAATGCAAGGCGCGGAACTGATCAACGTCCGGACGTTGAAGATACTGCGACACCTCTTCCGAACGCACTGGGATGGGTTACGCGGCCTCCGTGTGGGATCCAGCACTGCCCATGCAGTTGAGGGCATCTTGCAGCGCTACCTGTCAACCATTCTGGAGCGCCGCCTTAAGTCCACCGACTTCATTCACCGCCTTCGCCAGGCCCAGGCAGAGAGTAAATGAGACATGGATCTCCCTATCCGCGGGTCCGCCATCGGCGAGGACGGTTGCCCGCGTCTTCACGGGATTTCAAATGGTGAGGCGGACCGATGAGGCTGATTCGAGCGGCGCGCGGTGCCGGAGTCGCTGCCCTCGCCGCCGGAATCTATTCGCTAGTCATTCTGAGACAGGTATACCTTATGACTGTGATAGCCCAAAACACGCAGGGTTTGCCCGAGGAGACGCCTTGGCAATGGGGTCTCGGTGGTTGGCTTTGGCTGCTGGCAATCTTTTCCTGGATGGTCCTCCTGGTGGCTTTGATGCACCACTATTCTCCGGTCCACCGCATAAGTTCGTCCCTCCAGTCCGGCCTAATGGTAATTGCCGCCACATTGCTTATCGCAGGAATCCTGGCCGGAATGAACCGATTTGGGCTGGTGCACGCCCTGAACGCCGACCAACCTTTCGGGCCGATCACGGCAACAGAGAAAATCGTCGAACTATTTGCCTTGTCCTTATTGGCAGCAGGGTTGCTAATGGGAGGTGGCGTAACGACTTGGATCTGTATTGACTTGGTCGTTTTGAGAAAGCTGCCCGCTGCGTGGATGGTGCCCGGGGCTGCCGCCGGCGTCCTCGCCCTGTTCTCGCCTTTTCTTCTGCCGGAGCTCAGGCACTTGCTTATCGCGCTCTTCGCTTACTGTGTCTGGTGCCTCATTCTAGGTTTTCGGACCTCGCTTCCAGCGGGCTACCCCGAGTTCGAATAGCTGAATGCTGCGACAGCTTGAGAGTTTGGGCACCTACGAGGATTTCAACGTCAACATTCTGAGCCCGTTGACGACTACGATGAGAGTGCTCCCTTCGTGGCCCAGTACACCGACAGGGAGTGGCAGCCTGAATCCAGGAACAAGCAGGGGAACGACGACTGTCAAAGTGACCAAAGCAAGTATCACCACAATCGAAAAATAAAGGTTCTGGCGCACGATTTCACTGGCGCGCCGGCTCAGGCGAAGCATGAAGGGAAGCTTGCTGAGGTCATCGGACATAAGAACAACGTCAGCGGTTTCCAGGGCAACATCCGTACCCGCGCCTCCCATGGCTATCCCCAGATTTGAGGTCGCCATCGCCGGCGCGTCGTTTACGCCGTCACCAATCATTCCGACTGAGCCAGTCTTTACGAGCCTTTCTATAATCTCGACCTTCTCCTCAGGCAGGAGGTCAGCGTAGACATCTTCCAAGCCTAACTCGTCGGCCACGGAGTCAGCCACGTCGCGGTTGTCGCCCGTAACCATCGCCATCCGGTCGATGCCAAGCCCTTTGAGGGCTCCTATTGTCTCCACTGCACCGGAACGAACCGTATCGGCCACGGCCAGAAATCCAACCACCTCCCAGTCACGTCCGGGTGCGCCCAGGATCTCTTTGTCGACCAGACCGGCCTGGCCCCCACTCATTCTTTCCGAGTCTGAACGGTCAGCTTTAAGGCTTCGTCTTACCACGAGGATGGCTGTCTTACCTTTTCTTTGCAGTTGCTGACCGATCATGCGAATCGCCGGAGAAAGGTCCATCTCTTCGCTCATAAACAGCTTGTCATTACCGATATATATCATCTCCTGATTGCCGCCGCGAGAATAGATAGCCTGAACGCCGTGCCCTGCAATACTCCTAAAGTCGTCGGGAGACTCGACGGGCAGGTCCTTCTCTTGTGCCTGTTCGACGATAGCTTGCGCAATCGGATGTTCACTCAGGCTCTCCGCGCCCGCGGCAAGGGACAATAGTTCCTCGGGCGAGTAATCATTCAGTGGGACGACGTCGGTAAGTTGGGGCTTGCCGTAGGTCAAAGTTCCGGTCTTGTCAAAGGCGAGCACATCAAGACTTGCGGCCGCCTCCAAGTAGGCACCACCCTTGAACAAGATCCCCTCACGCGCCGCCGCGGCGATTGCGCTCAGAATCGATGCCGGCGTGCTGATAATGAGCGCGCAGGGGCTTGCCACGACCAGCAAGGTTATGGCCCTATAGATGGTTGTACTGACTGGTTCACTCCCGTACAGGATGGGGACGATCGCGGCCAAAACTGTAACGGCTATCACGCCCAGCGTGTAGGGCTGGCTGAATCTGTCGATCAGTCGTTGTGTCGGCGCAGCATTGTTCTGGGCCTCCTGAACCAGTCCGATAATCTTGCTGATCGTGCTTTCCGATGCAAGCTTGGTCACCTGCAGTTCGAGGGCCCCGCTTCCGTTTATCGTTCCAGAAAAGACGGAGTCACCTAGACCTTTGAAGACAGGGATGCTCTCCCCCGTGATTGGACTTTGGTCTACTGTGGTGGAGCCCCGCACAACCGAGCCGTCAACCGGCATCCGCTCACCCGGCCTTACCACCACTACGTCACCAATTTCCAGTTCCTCGACGCCAATCTCTACGACCTTTCCATCTCTTTGAACCCTGGCAGTATCAGGTCTCAGCTCTGCCAGCCCGGTTATCGCCTGCCGCGTGCGGTCCGATGCAAACGATTCCAGGGCGCCGCTAAGTGTAAACAGGAAGAGAAGCAAGGCGCCCTCTTCCCATTCACCGATGAAAGCTGCACCCAGCGCCGCGGCCACCATGAGCAGGTCGATATTGAAAACACCGCTGATTGCATTGGCCAGCGCCACCCTGGCACCGGAATAACCACCAGCCCCATAAGCGATTAAGGCAAAGATTACCACCGCCCAGGCCGGTAGCAGGCCGCTTACCGAACCGCCAAGCCAGCCAATCAGCAAGGCGACAAGTGCAATTGAAGCCAGAATCAGTTCGGGATTGTTTCGCCAGAACGTCGGCGAGAACGGAGAAAGAGACCGAAGACTGATCGAACCTGGACCACTTTCTTCCTTACCAATCATCTGGTCAAACGAATTGGAGGCCATACCTTCCACCTCTCTTCTCATGATTGAATCCGGGGCGCGCCCGGCGCGGCACTTGCTCCGGATGCTTTGCCAGATTGCTTCGCGGCCCGAGACTGCAGCTTCCTACCGATCTCTACCCGCTTCGCCTGCTGGCATTCGGGACAGAAGCCTGAGACCTGCACCTGAAGCGAAGTGGCGCGGAAGCCCGTGTTCTGAAAGATGTTGTCCATCAGAACATCGGGCGAAGCGTTGTCCTGCAGGTCCGAAACCTGGTGACAGCGCAGGCAGAACAGGTTGATGTGCGGCGCCGGGTCAGGCTCATATCGAGTATGCTCCGTTCCCGCACTGATTTCGACGATAGCACCCAGGTCACGTAAAGTGTTGAGCGTGTTATAGACCGTGGCCTGGCTTATCTCAGGATGCAGCTTTCGGACTGCTTCAAACACTTGAGACGTCGTGGGGTGGCTCTTTGTGCCCGCGAGGAACTCGCAGACGGCGACCCTCTGACTCGTTACCCTCAACCCCGCACGTTGAAGCGTTTCAATAAAACGTGCTGCCATACTCATATCCCTTGCTCAAATTAGAATCACTCTAAACAAGTGCAGAGGCAGTGTACATGCTCCCAAGCCAATTGCCAAGATTTATCTGGAACAATTCTAATTAGTGAGTCCTCACTTCCCCATTTCTTCAACACGCAGACGTTACCGATAACGGTTTTCTAATGTTTTGCTATGGCGGTTCTGATGAAGAAATGGTTTACTATAAGTGTGTTTCGACAGCTGTACGCGTTTTCTCTCCAAAGGGCTGACTCCCTCTCGCGACGAGTTGCCTGAACTAGGCTGCTGTTTCGACTACCCAACCGATACTGACGCTCATTGATTGAACCTTTCACTCGCCTAAGACCACTCTCGAAAACCGGGAACATCTATAATGATGCCATTTGACCGTTTTACCCAGAGGGCCCAGGACGCCGCCACCCGTTCACTTGAAATTCTGCAAACGTACCGGCATTCACAAATCGATACGGAACACTTTTTCCTGGCTCTCGTCGAGCAGTCAGAGGGGACTGTACCGCAATTGCTGGAGTCCCTGGGGGCATCCGTTGACGTCATCGCCCGGAAATTGGAGGCGGTGCTTGCCGCCTCTCATAAGAGTGGCGGCGCACCGCCGAGCGGACTCCCTACCGTTCAGGTCTTTATCACACCGAGGCTTAACCGCGTTATGGGCGTTGCGAACGATGAGTCCAAGAAAATGCAGGACGAATTCATAAGCACTGAACACATCTTGCTCGCCATCGCGAGCGAACGTAACACCCACAGCGCCAACGTATTAAGGGAAGCCGGCATCACCAAAGAGCGCCTTTACAGTGCAATCGACGACCTGAGAGGCGGGCAGCGAGTCAGCGAACCTGACGCCGAAAGCAAATTTCAGGTGCTCGAAAAGTACGGCCGCGACCTGACCAAGGCCGCCGCCGAAGGCAAGCTGGACCCCGTCGTCGGGCGCGTAGAGGAGATCACCCGCGTCATGCAGGTACTTTGCCGTCGCACGAAGAACAATCCCGTGTTGATTGGCGAGGCAGGCGTAGGAAAAACAGCCATCATCGAAGGATTGGCCCAACAGATAACGGTCAACGACGTGCCTGAAATCCTTTCCGGCAAACGTCTGGTCTCTTTGGACTTGGGGGCCATGATCGCGGGGACCCGATTTCGCGGCGAGTTCGAGGAGCGTTTGAAAGCCGCTATGGATGAAATCCGCCGCAGCGAGGGCGAAATTATCCTTTTTGTCGATGAGCTGCACACCGTCGTCGGCGCCGGAAACGCCGCCGGAGCCTTGGACGCCAGCAACATGCTCAAACCTGCACTCTCTCGCGGCGAGCTCCAGTGCATCGGCGCCACAACGCTCGACGAATACCGTCAGCATATAGAGAAAGACTCGGCGCTGGAACGGCGTTTTGCCCCCGTCTACGTCGACGAACCTGACATCGATGACGCCATCGAAATCTTGCGCGGGCTGCGCCTTCGCTATGAGGAGCATCATGCCATTACCTACACCGACGACGCGCTGGAACAGGCGGTTCGCCTCAGCCATCGCTACGTCGCGGACCGCAAGCTCCCTGACAAAGCCATCGACCTAATCGACGAGGCCGCCGCACGTTTACGGGTTGCAATGCATGCCATGCCGGAGGACTTGAAGCTGACCAAGGTCTCGATCCAGGAACTAGAAGACCTCGAAGAGAACGCTTGGGCCGAACGCGACTACGAGAGGGCGGCGCAGACTAAGGCCGAACTGGCCCGGCTGAAAGAGGAGTTCAAGTCCGCCCTCAAGAATTGGAAGAACGAGGCCAACCTCGACGACGTCGTTGACACTGACGATGTCGCCGCCATCGTCCACAGTTGGACCGGAATCCCTGTGATGGACCTGCTTGAAGAGGAGATGGACAAGCTGCTTCGCATGGAGGACTTTCTCCGTCAGCGCATCATAGGGCAGGAGAGAGCAGTCGGAGCCGTAAGCGATGCCATCCGGCGTGCCCGAAGTGGCCTGAAAGACCCTCGCCGGCCCATCGGGACCTTCCTCTTTCTTGGACCGACAGGCATTGGCAAGACCGAACTAGCCAAGGTGCTGGCCGCCTTCCTCTTCGATAGTGAAGACGCTCTTCTGCGGGTCGATATGAGCGAATATCGCGAGGGACATACAGTCAGCAAACTGTTCGGGGCGCCTCCAGGATATGTCGGCTATGAACAGGGCGGGCAACTCACCGAGCAAGTGCGAAGGCGACCCTACCAGGTCTTGCTATTTGACGAAATCGAAAAGGCCCATCCCGAAGTCTGGAACACGCTTCTCCAGATTATGGACGACGGCCATATGACTGACGGCCAAGGACGCACCGTGAATTTCCGCAACACGGTCGTGATAATGACCAGCAACGTCGGGGCCGACTCGATAAAGCGCGGCCCTTTGGGTTTTGCCACTCCTGAATTGGATGAAAGCGCGATTGCCCAGGGAGAATACAGTAAGGAGATGAAGAGGCTCTTCCGCCCCGAATTTCTCAATCGCATCGACGAAACGATCATCTTCGATCCGTTAACCAGGGAAAATGTCCGCGATATCGTCTCTCTGCTGATAGAAGAGATCGCACAGCGTCTCGACGAAATCGGCATCGCCATAGAAATGACCAGCAAGGCCCGCGACCACCTCGCCGATACAGGCTACCACGCCGAATACGGGGCCCGGCCATTGCGTAGGCTTCTCCAAAAGCAAGTCGAGAATGAACTCAGCAAACGCCTTCTGCGCGCAGAGTACAAGACGGGTGACGAAGTCCTGATTGACTTTGCCGCCGAGGAAGATGGAGGCGAAGAGAAGCTGGTTTTCGTGCGCAGAGAGCCGGAGCCGATTGCGGTCGAATGGTCGCGGGGAACACAGGCTGAAGCCGGCCCCGGGCGGGAACGTCAGGGTTCGCAGGAATGACATTCACTCACTTGCGCCACCCATGACATCCGAAACCTGTAGAGGCTCCGAACGTCCGTTCAGATGCCCTGCCTATCGTATCGAAACCGAGCGCGCTGTCATGCGCTGCTGGCATCCAACCGACGCCGAAATCCTGCTGCACGCGGTAACACAGAGCGTGGACCATTTGCGGGAGTGGATGCCCTGGGCGATAAGCGAGCCGACGACCCTTGAAGAGAAGATCGATCTCATACGGCATTGGCGCGCCGATTTCGACCGGGATAGCGACTACACCTATGGGATATTCTCGATGGACGAGGAGGAGGTCTGGGGCGGCACCGGGTTACACAGACGCCTGACAGGAAACGCTCTTGAAATTGGGTATTGGATTCGGGCAGACCAGATCAATCGCGGGCTCGCAACCGAGATATCCGCTGCTCTGACGAAAGTAGCCTTCGCTGTCAACAAAGTAGATCGTGTCGAAATTCACTGCGACCCTGCGAACGTTCGCAGCGCCGCCATCCCGCGTAAACTGGGATTCGCCCAGGAGGCGCTGCTTCGCCGTCGGGCCCAGGGCACAGATGGCTCTGCCATTGACATGATGATCTGGACGCTCTTCCTCGACCGGCTTGAAGATTCCCCTGTTGCCAAATCTCAGGTCAGGGCATTTGACGTCCTCGGATGCGAAATTCATTTTTCCTGAGTCGTTGCCAGCTATGTACTGATAAAACTCGGAAACCTGGAGGCTGGCGTTTCCCTTTTGCGTATATTTCGCCATCAATAAGGCAACAGAAATCTCGTAGAGCGCAGCTTTATCGGTAAGGCCCAAGTCCCAGCCCTGGCTGCGTTCGCCGACAGCCAAGCCAACATCGCCGACCGGAAGCCGCAGATTAGCCAATGGGCCAGTTTGGACGGCGTCAATGAACAGACGAAGCCAGATCTCGTCATCAGCCCTTGACTGATCGCTCCGCCGTCCGCTGGACAGCCCATTCAACCTCTTCCAGGGCTGGACCGCTCACCACGCGCACTTTTCAATCAGTCTTGCCTGAATCTCCTCCTCGTAGTCGACCACGAAAATGCAAGAGTTTGCGTCATTCTGGAAACGGACAGACTGCCCGCCGTACACCCGGGCCAACGGTTCCGTCAGGGCCAGCCTACGGTCGGCATCCGTGCTAACTCCGTGCAGGTTTGGCTGGCAGAGCCTTGCCAACACACGGCCCCCCTGTGGCGAAACTTGCATTTGAGAGAGGTCTCCCACATAGCCGTGATCCGATTATTCGTTGCTGCGAACTGGCAGGTCAGGTAGGGGTTCAGTGAAGTCGTCCCTTACTTTCAACCTTCCTGCTTCCATGGGTGCGTGTGCTCGAATGCCAAGTGGCCATGCCATTGCGTTAGAGAAAACGGACGCATGTACAGGAAGGCACCTACAATGGCAACGCGGAAGACGAGAATCACCAGGGAAGAGGATTGCCTTGCTTGTGCACAAAGGGGCTGTGAACAGATGGTTTCGCCGCAGGATGGAGGGGAGAAAGGCCCATCGCCTCCCTCTTCTGCGGCCGTTGATTCGATTCTCTGGAGACGTGGTCTGATTCGCCCATCGGGCTAGTGTTCAGCGGCAGTTCAGTGCCTGTTCCGGAAACGCGCGGCTCAACGCCGAGCCAGGCATAGCCCGCCGGATGGCAGTACTCGACTTTATTCTTTCTGGGTTATATTAGCTTGAGCAATTTCAGTGGGGCCGCCATACAGCCGATCGGCGGACTCGGGCTGGGAGAGGGAGGAGACGGGACGGGAAGGGATGGCTTGTGTGGCGGCGGTTGCTCGCCGGATTCCGCGTACTGCACGGCCGTCAAGGCATCTACGCGGCCGTCGCCTTGAATATACTTGTCGGCTTCGGTTTGGCCATACTCGGAACTGTTAATGTCGACGCTTGTGGCCATCAGCATTTTCTTGATTTCGGCCGGCCCAAGGCCGGTATCGGCCCTAAGCATCAGGGCAACCAGACCGGCCACGTGGGGCGTAGCCATACTCGTGCCGCTGGCGGTCGTATAATGATCGTCTACCACCTGCCCAACCGAAGTCCCTGCCGCGCGTGCAGCCACTATTCTGCTGCCAGGCGCGACAACATCCGGTTTCACCCGTCCGTCTGCCGTGGGACCCCGACTGCTAAACCGGGCAACGCTGTCCTGGTCATTGGACGCACCGACCGTAATCACCTTCTCGGCTGCCCCGGGGCTACCGATTGTACTCTGACGCGGCCCGCTGTTCCCTGCGGCAACAATCATTATCTTGCCCATATCTACGATGGCGTTACACATAGTGCTGAGCGCATCCGAGCCGTCGCTGCTGCCCCTGCTGCCAAGTGACAGGTTCAAGACATCAGCCCCATTCTGAGCGGCCCACTCCAGGCCAGCCATGACATTGCTCATACGGCCGCTGCCATTGTCTGCGAGTGCTTTCGCCGCCATGATAGTCGCTCCCGGAGCAACCCCAATGTACTTTCCGCCGCTAGCCGCACCAGTTCCTGCCGCGGTGGAGGCAACATGGGTGCCGTGCCCGTTGCCGTCCACGGCCGATCCCTTCCCGCTGAAATCAGCAGTCAGCCCAACCCGGCCGGCAAAGTCCGGGTGCGTCGCGTCGATACCCGTGTCAACAATACAGATCGTGACCCCTTCCCCGTCATTGCCCAGCTGTTCCCAGACTTGAGGCGCCCTGATGTGTGGAGTGGATACGTCCAATAGAATGTGTACGGCCTCATCCAGCCAGATCTCCGCCACATCGTCCGACTCCGTCAATTCGTCCAACGCCGGCGCCGTAAGAGTGAGGGCCGTCGCCGTTATCAGTCTGAACTCTTGATTGACCTTGATTGTGCCTGCGCCTGCGGCCAGCCTGCCAATACTCCTTTGACCGCCATCTGAGTGAAACCTGACTATTACCTGCACATCTTCACTGGCCATTCGGGCCTGTTCAACTGCGTCCCGAACATGGGCGGAGAATCTCTCCGAATACATTGACCAAACTCCTCCTGAAAAAACCTTGCCCACGTCCGGCAAGACAGTCGAGGCAGTGCCTCGATTCAAGTGGCGAGTGCAGCCATTGCCTGCATGCAATACGCTGCCTCTCCAGAGACGCGATTGTCCTGGAGGCTGATTTCCTAGTCTCTTCGTTGGTCAACAGATGCGCAGCGGCAGCCGTTAAGCTGGAGACAGACCTTGTAGGAGACCAATACCAAAGGTGAGTCAATACTCAGTGGGGAAGAGCACACATGCGGGGCATTGGCTGTACCAGCCAGGCACCTCACCGCGACCTGACCCACTCCGGGTGCTGACTATTGCTTCATTGTTTGAACCGTGCCGTCCTCTTCGACCCTGTCGAGCCAGGCCTCTTTGGCCAGTGCCTGGATTCCCCGTGCAGGACCGCTCACCGCGTAACAGGGAATGATCGAAGTCTCGTGCCGCAAGACATATCCTGCCCTCTCAATTGCGGCGATCTGCGCCGGCCCGGTTTCACTGACGTGCAACAGGAGATACATCGTCTCACCCGGGGCGCCCTCCATCCGTCTTTGAAGAGCGAGAGGGATTTTCTCGTGACCTTCGGTTGACATCTTTTGGTCGTTATCTCCGCGAAGATAGTTACTCTAACTCTATCAGTATTGCCACAACGTACCGAACTTGGCAAACCTCAATTGCATCTCCATGAGGGGCAGGTCAGGTTACGTCAAATAATCGTAGGCAATTAGTGTAAGGAACTCGACAAAATCGTCTGCAAAAATAAGCCTATCCAGAATCTCTCCCGCCTCCTCAAGACGCCCAGGACCGTATTCGCCAAGTCTCTTCAGCTCCTCGTCACGGATTTGCTCATACAGCCCGCGCGTGACCGGCCTCCCATCATCCAGTTTTGCACTGTGCCGGATCCACTGCCAGATCTGTGAACGTGAAATCTCGGCCGTGGCCGCATCCTCCATCAAATTGTAGATCGCCGCCGCGCCGACACCCAGCAACCACGCGTTCAGATACTGAAGAGCAACATCGACATTTGTTCGGAGCCCACTTTCCGTAATCGTGCCCCCTGGAACGCCGACATCTAAGATCTGCTCCGCCGTCACCGAAACATCCTCTCTCATCTTGTGCTTCTGGTGCGGCGCGGCGCCAGTCGCCTCTTCGAAGATCTTCCGGGCCAGCGGCACAAGGTCAGGATGTGCGACCCAGGTCCCGTCGCAACCGTCTCCGGATTCACGCACCTTGTCCGCCTTCACCTTTGCCAACGCCTCCTCATTCACCGCGGGATCACGCCGGCTAGGTATGAAGGCTGCCATGCCGCCAATCGCATGTGCGCCCCGTTTATGGCAAGTGCGCACCAGAAGTTCCGTGTATGCGCGCATGAACGGTGTCGTCATCGTAACCTGCGCCCTCTCCGGCAACACTGTGTCAGGACTGTCGCGAAACTTCTTTATCGCGCTGAAGATATAGTCCCATCTCCCCGCATTCAGTCCCGCCGAATAGTCTCGTAGTTCGTAGAGAATCTCCTCCATTTCCAGCGCTGCCAAAATTGTCTCGATCAGAACAGTCGCTCGGAATGAACCGTGTGGAATACCCAATGTCTCTTCGGCGTGCGCGAACACCTCTGCCCACAAACGAGCCTCCAGATGGCTCTCCAACTTCGGCAGATAAAAGTAGCACGAGCTGCCCCGCCGCCGCCGCTCAGCCGCGTTGTGATAGACATACAATCCCACGTCGAACAGACTGGCGGAAATCGGCTCACCGTCCACCAAGACGTTCTTCTCCACCAGGTGCCAGCCTCGTGGCCGGACCAGCAGCGTCGCAATATTATCATTGAGCTCGTAGACTCGGCCCCTGGCCTCGTCCTCCAACCGGATCGTCCTCCTCACGGCGTCGTACAGGTTCAGCTGCCCTTCCACACAGTTCGCCCACGTCGGCGAATTAGCATCTTCGAAATCCGCCATAAACACATCTGCGCCTGAATTCAGTGCATTGATCACCATCTTTCGATCGACCGGCCCCGTGATCTCGGCCCAGCGCCGCTGCAGGTCGTCGGGGGTATCGGCAACCTGCCATTCGCTGTTGCGAACCTCTTCAGTCTCAGCCAGGAAACCCGGCGTTTCGCCTGCATCAATTCGAGCCTGCCGCGCCGCCCGTGCTGCGAGCAGCTCCTGGCGCCGGGCATTAAACTTCCGGTGCAGTTCCGCGACAAACGCCAGCGCATCGTCCGTCAGAATCTCTTCAGATGCAGTAAGAGAATCGCCAATTACCTGAACGTCCACCTGGTTTCCCACGCGTTCATTCTCCCGAGACATCGAGCACTCCTTTTGTGAAAGGGAAGAGATATGAGGTACCCAATAAGCATACTAATATCACAGAAACTCGTCAACACCGGTCAAGGCAATTGGGTGCATCCCAGATAAGTGGTGGGAACAGTCTGGCGGGCAATCAGTGCCAGCGGTTGCTGGAACTGTTTACAGTCTTTGGCGAGCCGTTAGGCAGGAACAAGGCCGGCACTTACAGGGATTTGATGGGACTGGCGGGATGTGGTCTGGCTAAGCACTTTCGATCGGGCACCAGTTACAGATTTCGGCATCCGGTCGACGAGGGATGTTGTAGGAGAGGGGGCGTTGCGGGGGCGGAGCCCCCGCACAAGGGAGGGCCGAATAGGCCCGACCGCCCAAATGCGAGGAGAGAGTGAAGAGGAGAGAGTTGCTGGTTACTCTGCCGCAGATCGGAAGGCGGACAGGTCCTGGTCAGGGCTCTGCCAGAGGATTGCAAGAGTTCACCCCCATTTTGGGATACGCCCAGGCAGATAAACCTGCATGCTCCCGGTTTCCAGTCTGGAAAACTGCCTGCGACTTTTGCGCGTTCCTCAACAATTCACTACCCTTCATTTTCCCCCCAAAGGGCAATCATGTGACCTCTGACCACTTCCACGGCTGTACTGGGCGATCCGACTTTCGTGCCTTCCTGTGCGGGGGCAACACGCCACAACGCCTCCCGTCGGATACCACCCGGCACCGAGCACAGGCTCAGAGCAACCATGGCTTCCCGCGGCCCAACGCTCTACCCTCCACCAAACAGTAGGCGCGGTGGGAGGGGTAAGCCTTGCGGCGGTTCTTTACCTCTTCAAGAGAAAGTAGACATTATTAGCCGCCCCTGCCATGCCTGAACTCCTGACAGTCCTCGCCGCAGGAATGGACTGTCGTATTCTACCTTATTGGCCATTTCAAACTCTGTCGCTTACACTGCTGTGCTGTACTCCTATACGGCTGCGCCACCGCTATCCAGTTGAGCCTGGTCGCCCACCGAAAGGGCTTGTCATCCCCGTGCATTCTTCTGCCGCTAGACCTCCCGGCAAGTATTCTTCAATCTGCCCGCCCTTGGCTACACAGGGTCTAACTCTATCCCGCGTCGGCGGGAAAGGGTTGAACCTGACAAAGCTGGCCTTAGCCGGCTTTCCCGTACCTGCTGGATTCATAGTTGGCACCGACGGCTACGAGGCCTTTGTGGAACGTGCCGGACTCGCCGACTGGCTCGCCGCTGAAATGGCTGCCATCGACGCCGTTGACCCGGCCGCATTGGCAGCTCTCTCCGATAGCATACGAGGGCGCTTCCAGGCCAGCGAAACTCCGAACGAGATCTCAGAACAGATTGTTGCAGCTTATGGAACAATGGGCCGACCCCCTGTGGCAGTGCGCTCCTCAGCTACGGCTGAAGACCTTCCGGGTATGTCCTTCGCCGGCCAGCAGGACACCTTCCTCAACGTTATCGGGGACGAAGCCCTGCTTCGCGCCGTCGTCAACTGCTGGAGCAGCCTGTGGACCGCGCGCGCCATTGCCTACAGGGGCCGCTACGACATCGATCAGTCCAACGTTTCTCTTGCGGTTGTTGTGCAAGAGATGGTCCAGAGCGATACATCGGGTGTACTTTTTACAGCAAACCCGCTCAGCGGCCGCCGCACAGAGACAGTAATTGACGCCACCTTCGGCCTCGGTGAAGCCCTCGTCAGCGGGCACGTGGAACCCGACCATTTCGTCGTCGACAGCGACACTGACAGAGTCATCCTGAGGGAACTCGGAGCCAAGTCAACCACCATAAAAGGGCAGGCTGCAGGCGGCGTCACCACCGAATCAACGGATCCGCGCCGAGAACAGGCCATCACCGACGAACAGATCATCCAATTGACCGAGTTGGGTAGAAATGTCGCCGACTTTTACGGTGATCCCCAGGACATCGAATGGGCCTTCCACGATGGGAATCTCTGTCTTCTCCAGTCCCGTCCCATCACCTCACTGTTTCCCGTGCCTCACAACCCACAGGACACAGACCTCCAGGTTTATATCTCGCTCGGCGCCATTCAGGGGGTCTTGGGCCCCTTTACGCCGCTAGGGCTGGACATGTTGCGCGGAATGTTCGCCGGAATCGCCCAGATTTTCGCCAACGATGCAACGCTCTATGACCAGGAGCTCCTTTACTCCGCTGCCGGGCGTCCCTGGATCAAAGTAACAGGCGCCCTGCAAAGCCCCATTGGTCGCCTCATATTCCACAGAGTCCTCCCAATGGTGGAACCCGGTGCCGCGCAGGCCATTCGGGACCTGGTAGCGGGACCCCAATTCCAACGCGCCGCGGTCAGTCCTGGCTTCTTCGCCACTGGCGCACCGTTCCTTCTTCAGGTCCTGAGGTCAGCAAGAAGAGCCTTTCTCGACCCGGAAGCCTACGTAGGCATCGTCCAGACGGACATAGAAGAACATATCGCTTCCGTTTCTGAGAGAACAGACAAGACGAGCACGCTCGCCGAGCGCGTCGAACTCTTGGAGTGGCTCAGCTATAATGCCCAGTTTCCCTTCCTCCTGCCGAGACTGATTCCTCCCATCATAGTCGGCTATGCATCACTTGGCCTGCTCTCCAAGATCGCCTCACTTGTGTCCCTTTCGGATCCGGAAATCCAACCTGAGACGGCGCTTGAAATTACGCGCAGCCTGCCCAACAACGTCACCACTGAGATGGACTTGCAACTCTGGCGGTTGGCCGGTCAGATGCGCGACGATTCCGCCGCATCAGATTCGTTTCATGCAGAAGACGCCGAAACCATTGCCAGCGATTTCCAGGCTGGGACTCTCCCTCCTACTGTCCAAAGAGCGCTGGAAGAGTTTCTCAATCGTTATGGAATGCGCGGGGTCGCCGAGCTCGACATCGGAAGGGTACGCTGGCGAGACCAGCCCGTCTCGATTGTAAGATCGCTGCAGAGCTACCTGTCCATTGAAGACGAGAGTCGAGCGCCTGACCGCGTTTTCGAAAAAGGAAAGGAAGACGCCCTCAAAGCAATAGCCAGGTTGGCAGACAGTTCAAGCAGAGCCTGGGAAACTCCCTTAGCAGGCCGCTTGGTGCGGTTACTGGCCAAACGGGTCCGTCTTCTAGCGGGACTTCGCGAAAGTCCCAAATTCACAATGGTCCGGATTTCCGGCATACTGCGGAAGGCACTTTTGGATAGCGGGAAGGACCTGACAGACTGCGGCGTCCTGGAGCAGCCGGACGACCTGTTCTATCTGACAGTAAGAGAACTGAAGACCCTGGCGATGGGGGCGCCTGGCGACTGGAAGAAGCTGGTCCGGGCCAGGAGACTGGCTGAACAGAACGAAAGCCGGCGTCAACCCATTCCCCGCCTGCTCCTCAGCGACGGAACAGCCTTCTACGCCGGCATCACACCTGAAACAGGGGCAGACTCCAACATCCTATCCGGATCGGGCGTTTCTCCCGACGCGGCCGAAGGAACCGTGCAGGTACTGTTCAGTCCCCTCGAAGCAGGGCTCGAACCCGGCGACATCCTCGTTTGTCCGGGCACCGATCCCTCTTGGACACCTCTTTTTCTAGCAGCCGGCGGCCTGGTGATGGAGGTCGGGGGCATGATGACTCACGGCTCCGTCGTCGCTCGCGAATACGGAATACCCGCCGTCGCAGGAGTTGACCGGGCCACCGAACGTCTGCAGACCGGACAGACGGTTCGTGTCGACGGGAGCAGTGGAACAATCGAGATTCTGGACTGAACTGCTAAGAATAGCCACGAATGTGAATTAGCTGCCATTGACCGAGTGAACTCGTCCAAAGATCTCTCTCAGTCGCTTCACAACCTTTTCCGGCAGCGGGGGTCTCAATAGCGAGGTTACATTCTCCTCCAAATGCCGGACATTCCCGGTTCCGGTGAGCACAACGTCTATGCCAGGCTCGTGCCGGCAGAACCGGTAAGCTGCCTCCGGCAGTGTCTTGGCGTCACTCTCCTTCAATACCCAATCCAGAGGCTCAAACAGGTCCACAGCATCAGCGTCAATCTCGCCGCTCCGACGCAGATCGACCAGAATCTCCCGCAGCCGTGCCGGGTTGCTGAAAGCACGCCGCACGGCAAACATACATTCCGTCCCGATCCCCTTCTTTCTGGTTGCAGGTAGCACTTTGCGACTTGCGGTCTGATTGAGGATATTGAAGCCCACCATTACAACGTCGAAGAGATCGTCTTCGATCGCCTGCTGCAGAAGTTCGTGCTCAAAGTCGGAGGCGAAGTGTTCACTTACCGCCAGATGGCGTATCTTTCCTGCCTGCCGCATTTTCTGGAGTACAGGCACCAGTTCTCCGCAGATATGCGGGTATTGTTCCAGCCTTGCACCGTGAAAATGGAAGACATCGATGGTCTCCACCCCGAGCCGCCGCAGGCTGGCCTCGACACCCGAGGCAAACTCGTGCGCGGGCACCGGCTCCCCTTCTCGAAATGCGCCCTTCTTAGTCGCAATGACCAGGCTATTCCTGTCAAAGTCTCTGATGGCCTTACCGACAATCTCCTCAGTACCGTAGGCTTCAGCCGTATCAACGTAGTTGACGCCCAGCTCGAGGGCGCGTCGGACCACCGCAATTGATTCCTTCTCGCTACGCCCTGTGTTCATGCCCAACCGGCTTGGGCCTCCCGCCCCCACACCTACAACGCTGACGCGCATTCCAGTTCGTCCGAATGTTCGATATTCCATCTGCGACTCCTCTAGTCTTGGCAACCTTTTCCAGCCGAAGAGGTCACATTGTAACGCGCATTCCCGGCCTCTGGAAATCGTGCAGGCAGGCCCGCCTCGTGCTATACTTGGCTCTGTGCTTTCAGGAAGTCTGCCTTGGCTCGCGTAGCGGATGGCCATGCATTCCAAGAACTTGACGATACATGAGAGTATCAGGCTCTGGTCTGGAAGTTTCAAGGTGAGAGTGGCATCGACACGAATGACAAAGGGAGAACTAAGGTGGCAGAAGAGAACGTTCAGGAAAATACCGCTAATGATGGGAACAATGAGTCGGTCACTGATCAGACTGATTTAGAATCCCTCAGAAGTGACCGTCCCAACCCCTTTGCCTTTGCGACGCTACTCTTTGGCGGTTGGGCAGCGCTTATGATTGTTCTAACTCTGATCGCCGTCGTTGCCATGTCTGTGGTCGGCATCGTTGCGGGCTAGCAACCAGGCAGCCCTGCTCTACCGGCATCCCGAAATGAAGTCAAGCCGGCGAGTCAATTACCCTGTTCGAATTGGCCTCCCTGCATTAGCATAGACGCCTCACTCTGCAACCGGTCGCGCCTGGGTACGGATCGCGGCACGGCTTACGACTGCGCTTCTCTCCAAACGCAGTCCAGGCAGGCTAGAAATCCTGATAGAGAGGTGCTGACTGACTTCGGCATGTGCTGGGATCGTCTGTGACTACTCATATAACTCGCTCCCCGATACTTGACGGACGCCATCCAAATTCATGCCTGACTGAACCCAAGCACGACCATAAGCTACCGTTGGACACTGACCGAATGAATTCACTGGGCTCGCTCCACCACGCGGCTGGCATTCGGCCGCGTATCCTGCAAAGTGTCTGACCAAGTCTCCTCGGCTAGACAGTCTAGTGCCGGTCGCTCGCCGGACTTTGGGCCCGCAGCGCCTGCTTTACCTAGCGCGCGGTTCCCGCTTCAGTCAAACAGCCCGCTCCACTTTCTTTCACTCTGCTTTCAACCGGATTCCTGCAAAGTGGGTGCATCCTAGATTTTTGGCGGGTTTCGTCTGACCTGAGGTGTATTCAGTCTGGTCATCGTAAAGGACCCACTGGACGGACAACAATTTGGGATACACCCGTCCCCAAGGGTGCATCCCAGGTTTTTTGCGAGACTCGTCTGACCAGCGTTGAGTCCAGCCTGGTCAATGATTCAACTCTACTGGGCGGACAATGATTCGGGATACACCCTGCGCGAAGGGGTGCATCCCAGATTTAGGGTGGGAACAGTCTGGCGGAGAATCAGTGCCAGCGGCGGCTGGAATTGGTTGCCGACTTTTGGGAGAGTGCGAGGGCAGGCACAAGGCCTGCTACGGGATCTGATAGGACTGGCGGGACGTGGTCTGGCTAAACACCTTCGACCAGGCACCTGTAACCAATATCGACACCCGGTTGATCAGGCATGTTGTAGGAGAGGGGGCGTTGCGGGGGCGGAGCCCCCGCACAAGGGAG
>WTGY01000097.1 GCA_011523365.1 Caldilineaceae bacterium | reverse complement strand
GCCCCCGCACAAGGGAGGGCCGAATAGGCCCGACCGCACAACTGCAGTGGTCAGTAGTCAGAGGAGGCGCTTCCGCTGTCTCAGTGTTGATTGCGGAGTGGCCATGGTATAGTCGCTGCCGGAGGGTCAAGAAAGTTCACCTCTGTTTTGGGATGCAGTTGGCCCTTTGTGCGACTTGTCTTTGGGGCGGGGATGCCGCACAATGACTGCTGTCGGACACACATTTCTTCGGGTAGTTCAGACAGCCAACACGACCGCGTCCGCGGGCAAACGCAGGAGGAGAAGAACAGCATGACCAGCTCACACGATCAGCCTTTCGGCTGGGCCCTGATTGGCTGCGGCAGCGTCGGCAGAAGTCATTCCCGGTGGGCGGTGGATACGCCGGATATCGAGGTGCACGCCTTCTGCGACATCAATGAAGAGGCGGCCAGCAGCTACTACGAACAGTTCGAAGGCCGCTACTATACGACCGACGCGGACCGCATCTTTGCCGATGACAGTATCGAGATCGTGACCATCGCCACCACGCACGGCACCCACGCCGAGCTGGCCCTGGCCGCGTTCGAGGCCGGCAAGCACGTCTACCTCGAGAAGCCGATGGCCATGACTTCCGCCGACTGTATGCGCATCTACCACGCCATGCAGGCGGCAGGCAAGAAGCTGATGATCAACTTCTC
The DNA here is from genome assembly GCA_011523365.1 of Caldilineaceae bacterium. Taxonomy (GTDB): domain Bacteria; phylum Chloroflexota; class Anaerolineae; order Caldilineales; family Caldilineaceae; genus Bin5. Next base: position 49,540 of record WTGY01000097.1, on the reverse strand, counting down.
CATCCGTTTCTCCGGGGCCTCGCGCGCCATCAAGAGCCGCCTGCAACCGGCCAAGGTGAGCCATGCCCAGGTCATGCTCGGCCGTGAAGACCTCACGCGCTGGCAGTGGCTGCCCGGCATCGGCGGGGGCCCTCTCTTCGACGTCGGCGTGCATCTGGCCGACCTGCTGTGCTGGATGCACGACTCGCCGCCGGTCGAGATCTCGGCCACGGGCGGCCAGGTTACGCACCCCGGCCAGCTCGCCTCGCCCGAGATCATCGATACGGTAGCAGCCAACATCCGCTTTGCCAACGGCTCCGTCGCCACCTACCTGATGAGCGACGCCGGCTTCAGCGAGAAGCTGACCAAATGGTTCTCCACCTTTAACGACGGCCAGCAGAGCGCGGTCCTCGACAAGCATTTCAGCCGCGCCACGATCACCACGCCCGACCCCGTCAGCGGAGAACTCTCCACCGAGTCGTACTCGCCGCCCTTCATCGACCGCATGCCCCTGCTGGTCGAGGCGATTCGCAACGATACCGATCCCTACGTGCCGGCCTATCCCGGCATTCTGGCCACACTGGTCCTCGAAAACATCATCGAGTCGGTCCACAGCGGGCAGCCGCAGAAAGTTGAACTGCCGCCCGAACTGAACGCGTAGAGCCAGCAGATTTCGCATCCAAACCGCCAGGAGCCAACGATGTCCAATATCCGTTTCGCCCAATACGGGACCAAACACGCCCATGCCGCGGGCAAGCTGCGCGCCATTATCGACAATCCGGACGTCGAACTGGCCGGCGTCCTCGAGCCGGACGAGGAGCGGCGGCGGGTCATGGCCGCGGCCGACGGCCCCTACCAGGACGTGAACTGGTTTGGCAGCGAGAGCGAAATGCTCGGGGACGACAGCATCGTTGCGGTCTCGTCCGAGGGCCCCACGCACCACGGACTCGACCAGACCGAGCGCTGCGTGCAGGCCGGCAAGCACGTCTGGTACGACAAGCCGGCCGGCGACAACTGGCCGCAGTGGCAGCGCACCATCGCCCTGGCCGAAGAGCGCGGGCTGACCGTCCAGATGGGCTACATGTTCCGCTACCACGCGGGCTTTCAGCAGATCGATGAGTGGGTGAAGTCAGGTTTTCTCGGGGACATCTTCGCCCTGCGCACGCGCATCGGCACGGCCATGGACGAGAACGCGCGCCGCGAGGTCAGCCGCCATCGGGGCGGCGTGTTTTACGAGCTCGGCTGTCATATGCTGGACCAGGTTGTCTGGCTGCTCGGGCGGCCGCGCAAGGTGACCGCGTTCCTGCGCAACGAGACCGGCGTCGTCGCCGAATGTCCCGACAACACGCTGGGCGTCTTCGAGTACGAGAATGCCATGGCGCTGGTCGACACCTCGGCGATGGAGACGCGGCCTGCGGCGCGGCGCTTCGAGGTCTACGGCAGCCGCGGCAGTGCCATCATGGAACCGCTGGAGCCGGCCACGGAGATCCGGCTGTGCCTGACCGAGGCCCAGGGCGGCTATGCGGAAGGCGACCAGAAGGTCCCCATCGAGACGCAGACGCGCCAGAAACTGTACGACCTGGAGCTGATTGATTTTCTTAAGACCATCCAGGGGCAGCAGCCGCCCGCCCGGCCTCTCTCACACGAACTCCTCGTGCAGGAAACGCTCTTGCGGGCGACTGGGGAAATCAAAGAATAAGAGTAACTCGGTTCCGTTGACATTTCGGGAAGGCCGTACGAAATTCAACAAGGACAGAACGTCTGCAGGGCTGTTTGGGATGGTTTTCGTTTGAATCTTGTTGCAGACACAACCTTTCGATCCGCGAAGTCACGCGAAGGGGCGCGAAGAACACCTTTCTTTGTTCCAGGGAGGGCCACAAAGGGACATGAAGGGCGCACAAGGGCACCCACAAGGGGTGCCCCTACGGGGGATGCGGCAGGTTGAGGTAGTTGAGGACGGCGGCCCGGGCACACGCGAGGGCACCCTCGAGGGGTGCCCCTACGGGGATTTGATGGGACGTGGTCTGGCTAGACACCTTCGATTAGGCACCTGTTACGAATATCGACACCAGGTCGATTAGGCATGTTGTTGGGGGGGGCGTTGCGGGGGCGGAGCCCCCGCACAAGGGAGGGCCGACTAGGCCCGACCGCCCAAAACTGCAGTAGTCAGTGATCAGTGGCCAGTGGTCAGTGAAAGCGGCGAATAGAGGAGGATAGGTGTAGAGGGGAGAAAGGAGAGAGAAACACCTTCGTCGACCTGAATCATGAGCGCCATCTGGCAAGGACTTAGCAGTCACGAAAAAAAAGAGGAGTGAGGGAATCTCTCTCCTCACTCCTCTAAACTCTTTTCTCGCAGTTCCACTCACTCCTCGCCTTTAGGCCACATCTGCGGCCAGTACGGCCCGGCGAAGGGCTCGCCCTCCTGCGCGTGCGGGCCCAGGAAGACCAGGTTGGGATGATACTGCCGTCCGGGCAGATAGGTGGTGTCGCCGGGCATCATGTGGGAGATGAGGCACATGCGCGGCTCCCAGGTGAGGTTGGGGCCGGAGCCGTGCAGGGTCAGGGCGTGGTGGAAGCTCACCTGGCCGGCCTGCATGATGCAGGGCTCGTCCAGCCATGCGCCGCTGATGTCCTGGTTGGCGAAGCGGGCCTGCAGGCCGTCCAGGTCCTTGTGCCCGAAGGTGTTGCTGTCCTCCAGCAGTCCCCACTTGTGCGAACCGACGATGGTACGCATGCCGCCGTTCTGCAGGTCGGTGTCCTGCAGCGCGATCCAGGCCGTGCACATATTCGACGTGCTTGACGATTTCCAGTGCCCGTAGTCCTGGTGCCAGCCGATGTTGCCGGCCGTCTCGTCCTTGCCTTCCGGCCCGATGCCCGGCTTGTAGACGGCCTGGTCATGCCACAGCCGTACGGTGTCGACGCCCATGAAGCGGGCGCCGATTGCGCCCAGCAGCGGGCTGGTCGTGACCTTGCGGATCACGTCGCTGAGCCAGAAGGCGTTGCACTGCTGGCGTACGTCGGGCGAGCCAGGCTCCACCTCCTGCGCGCCGTACTGCGGCAGGATCTCCGAATCGTGCTCGCCGGCCCACATGCGCTCCTGCGCTTCACGCATCTCGGCGATCTGTTCAGCGTTGAACAGCCTGGGGCTGACCCAGTAGCCGCGCTCGCGGTACTCCGTGAGAACGTCAGGGGTGATCAGTTCGTCGATGTTGACGCCGTCGACGACCGTTGGCGTCTGTGCAGCTGTGATGTCCGTCATTTTTCGCATCTCTCCATGTGGTCAGGCCGTACCGGGCCGGTCCAATGTCTAACCCTTCACCGCGCCCAGGGTAAGCCCCTTGATCAGGTTCTGCTGCACCAGCATCACGAGGAGGGTAGGGGGCAGGACGGCGACGGTTGCCGTGGCCATGATGTCGCCCCACTCAACGTCGCGTTCTCCGAGGAAGCCGGAAAGAAAGACCGGCAGCGTCGTCGTGTCAGGGCCGCCCAGCAGCAGCGCGAACAGGAACTCGTTCCACGCCAGCAGCGCGGCGAAGACCGCGGTCGCGGCCAGCCCCGGCGCGATGAGGGGGAGGATGACCCGTCCCAATGCCTGGAGGCGCGAGGCCCCGTCTATCCACGCCGCTTCTTCCAATTCGATCGGTACCTCTTCAAAGAAACTCTTGAGCATCCAGACCGTAAAGGGCAGGTTGAAGACGGTAAAGATCAGTATCAGGCCGATGTGCGTATTGCGCAATTTGAGCGAGTTGAAGAGGAGGTAAAGCGGTACGATGAAGACGATAGGCGGCATCATGCGGGCGACGATGAGCGAGAAGCTCAATGTCAGCGAACCTTTGAAGCGGAAGCGGGCAAAGGCGTAGGCCGCCCACGCACCCAGCACAAGGGAGAAAACAACCGTCGTTCCCGTAATGATCAGACTATTCTGTATTACCTTCAAAAACTTCGGATTGGTAAAGCTGCTGATATAGAACTGGATCGTAGGCCAGAAAATCCATTTGGGCGGAATCGCGAACGTGTCCACCCGGGTCTTGAAGGAGGAGGAAACCATCCAATAGATTGGGAAAAAGTAGAAGATCCAGACGGCCGCCACGACAAAAAACATGGCAATGTTCCGGACCCGCTTGAAGTTGGCTGTACGCATCGAGTACTGTCCCGTTGGAAACTGAGCCTGACTTACAGGAAGGAAGCGGTCCTGCCGGTTACTCCTGCGTGAGCTGGACTTCGGCCTGGCGCACCACCAGCATGCGCAGATAGAAGATGCAGATAATCAGTGTCGCGATCATCAGCAGGATCGACGCCGCCGAGGTGAAGCCCAGCTTGAAGTGGCGGAACCCCCAGCGGTAGATGAACATGCTGATCACTTCGGTGGTCGTGCCCGGACCGCCGGCGGTCAGCAGGAAGATCAGGTCGAAGGTGCGCAGCGCGTCGACCGTGCGGAAGAGCAGCGCCACGATGATGACCGGCGTGATGAAGGGCAGCGTGATCAGGCGGAAGACCTGCCAGCCGCTGGCGCCGTCCACCTCCGCGGCCTCGATCGTCTCCACCGGCTGCGCCTGCAGGGCAGCCAGCAGCACCAGCACCATGAAGGGACTCGAACGCCATACCTCGGTGGCGACGACGGCATACAGCGCCCAATCCGGATCGCCCAGGAAGATGGGCGGATTGGCACCCACGGTGCGGATCAGATGCGGGAAGACGCCGAACTCGTCATCATATATGATGCGCCAGATCAGCCCCGAAGCCAGCGGCGGCACCATCAGCGGGACCAGCAGCCCCACCCGCAGCCACGTGCGCCCCCGGAACTCCCGGTTGAGCAACAGCGCCAGGCTGAGGCCGATGATGAACTCCAAAAAGACGCCCACCAGCGCGAAGCGTAAGGTCACGCCGACCGACGTCCACATCTCGCTCTCCAGCGCCAGCAGATCGAGATAGTTTTCCAGCCCCACCCACTTGAAGGGGACGGAACCGGTCAGGATCTTGTTGGAGGCGCTGAGTACGATCGCATATCCGAGCGGATAGACCAGCAGCCCGAAAACGATCAGAAATGTGGGCGCGATCAGGAGAATGTGAAGGGGCAGACCCAACAGCCGGTTTCGCTGTTCTCCACCGGCTGTACGGATCTGCCCCTGCGTCCCTTCTGAAATGCGTCCCTGCTCAAAAGAGGCGTGCTGTTCGCCCGATGTCATTGCAACGCGGTTCCCCGTGGTCTCGCGACCGGATACCGATTAGCTGACGTAGCCGCGCTCGCGGCGCAGCTCCAGAATCTCGTCATTCATCAGCACGGTTGCTTCCTCCGGCGTTTCTTCGCCGGTGATGGCTGCGTTGATGTGCTTGACCATGATATCGAAGACCTCGTTGGTCTCCTCGGTGCGCGGCCAGCTCAGGCCGATCGCCATGGCATCGCCCATCGTCTTCAGGTAGGGGTTGATCGCCTGGACTTCGGGATCTTCAAACAGGTCGGTCAGGGTGATGGCGTAGCCCTCGCTCACGTACTGGCGCTGGATCTCGGGTGAGACCAGGTAGTGACAGAGCAGATAGGCGGCGTCCTTGTTGCGCGAATAGTTGGAGACGGCGATGCCGTGCCCGCCCAGAGGCGTGCCCCCGGGAGGCGCGGAAAAGCCCATCTGACCGTAGACAGGCGAATCTTCGACGATTAGCCCTTGCAGAATGCCCGGCCACTGGATCTCCATGGAGCAGGTGCCCTGCGCAACGGCTTCGGCAGCCTGCACAATGTCCCACGAGATTGCCGCCGGCGGCGAGATCTCCGGCAGTTTCACCGCCATGATCTCCATCGCCTCCAGGCCTTCGTCACTGTCAAACTGCGGCTCGCCGGCATCGTTGTAGAAGCCTTTCTTCGCCAGGCCGAAGAAGATGGCCGCATAGGTGCACATCGCCTGGATCTGACGTCCGCCCATCAGCGCGAAGCCGTACTGGTCATCCTGCGTCAACTCCATGCCGAACGAATGCACCTCGTCCCAGGTCACGGGCGGCGCATCCGGGTCCAGACCGGCGGCCTCGAAGTGAGTCTGGTTGTAGGGGAAGATCATGGCGTCACCCAGCCACGGCAGGCCGTAGAGGCCGCCTTCCCACATGCCGTAGACCTCCAACACGGCCGGCACGAAGGCGTCCAGGTCGATCGGCGGGAAGGCAGGGTTGTCCACATAGTCCTCCAGCCGCATCAGACCGTCGGTGGCGATAAACTGGCCGAACCAGGCGAAGTTCAGGTCGATGATGTCGTAGGTGCCACTCTGCGAACCCAGGTCCAGGAAGGTCTTGTCGTATACCTGGTCGTAGGGGTTGTTTTCCCATTCGGTCTCGATGCCGGTCAGTTCCGTAAACCGAGCCGACGCCGCCTCATTCACGGCCCAGTGGCCGACGCCGCCGACCGGGACCCGCAGCAGCGTGCCCTCCCACTGGCGGCCGACCTCCTCGTAGGCGGCTTCGAAATCATTGGCGGCAACCGATGCCTTCACGACGGCAGGCGCCTCGGACCCGGCCGCCTCTTCAGCCGGCGCCGCGGCGGGCGCACAAGCTACCACAGCCGCTCCGGCCACCGTCAAAGCACCGGTGCGCAGGAATTCACGTCGACTGGAGCCTCTTTTTTCCACTACGTTACCCATTGTGTCTCTCCTTCTGTGAATGAATGCGTTCAGTCTCCTTGATCCCTATTGGAACTGTATGTCCCGGGATCGGTTATGGGAAATTCGGACATGCGGACAACACGCATACACTGCCAACCCTATCTGAAGACAGGATAGGGCTGATATTGCCAGATACGCGTGAGCTTCGCAAGATTGGCGGTTATTTACTCAAACCCGCATCCGCAGCACCGGCTGCTCGAACGACACCTCCAGGTACTTCATGTCGCGCAGCGACCTGGTGCCGGGGGTCATGAAGTGGATGGCAAAGGCCCGCCGCTGCCGGTCGGTCTTATTGGGCGCGGTGTGGTGCAGCGTCTGGCAGTGATGCAGCGTCGCGCCGCCGGCCGGGAGGGGCACGACGACCGCCTTCGACTCATCGATCTCTTCTCCCAATTCGAGCAGGGCGTTGTTTTCGGCGAGCCGGCCGTGCTCCACAGAGCGGAAGTGCGTGCCCGGCAGAAACTGCATGGCGCCGTTGTGGACGTCGACGTCGTCGAGCGTGAGCCAGCAGCTGACCAGGTTGGGCGGGGAGCAGCGCCAGTAGGCGTTGTCCTGGTGCCAGTGCGCGGGGCCGCCGTGGCGGGCCGGTTTGAACAGCGCCTGGTCGTGGAAAAGCTGGATGTTGGGCCCAATCAGATCTTCGATCAGGTCCAGAATGCGATCGTTATACAGCAGGCGACGAAAATGGATATTGTATTCGCACATCTGCATGATCTGGAGTACCCTGGTTTCCCCGATTTCATGACTTCGGAACCTGGGGTGGTGACCGTTACGCGCACGTTCGAATTCCCCGTCATACTCGCGGCGCAGCAGTTCGATTTCGTCATCTTCCAGGATCTTGCCCACCTTCAGATAACCGTTCGTCCAGAAGCTGTTGATCTGTTCTTCGGTCAGCGCCTTGCGCTGTACCGCGGTTTTGTTCCCATTTGCGGTCTGCATAGCCATTCCTCCAGAACTCGATCGTGCCCGGCTGCCTGTTTTGGCAGCCCCGTACCGCTGGTCATGTGCTCTTGGCCAAAGCCCAAGACGCGGCCGCGTGCCGTTACTGAAAACTGCCTACCAAAGATTAACCTCAGACCCGCATCCTCAACACCGGCCGCTCGAACGACACCTCCAGATACTGCATCTCGCGCAGCGACTTTGTGCCCGGGGTCATGAAGTGGATGGCGAAGGCGCGGCGCTGGTTGTCGGTGACGTTTGGCGCGGTGTAGTGCAGGGTCTGGCAGTGATGTAGTGTTACGCCGCCGGCGGGCAGGGCGATGACCGCGGCCCTGGACTTGTCAACGTTGTCGCCGTAGTCGAGAAGAACGCTGTCGTCGGCAGCGTCTTCATGTGAGACGGATTGGAAGTGGGAGCCGGGGATGAACTGCATGGCGCCGTTGTGGATGTCGACGTCGTCGAGCGTGAGCCAGCAGCTGACCAGGTTGGGCGGGCTGCATTTCCAGTAGGCGTTGTCCTGGTGCCAGTGGACGGGGCCGCCGTGGTGGGCCGGTTTGAACAGCGCCTGGTCGTGGAAAAGCTGGATGTTGGGCCCGATCAGGTCCTCCACCATGTCGAGGATGCGGTCGTCGTAGAGCAGGCGGCGAAAGTGAATGTTGTATTCGCACATCTGCATGATCTGGAGCATCTGCGACTCGGCCTGGTTCTTGGCCTCCACGTCGTCGGTATCTTCGATCGACAGGTTGCGGAACCTGGGATTCTGGCCTTTGCGCGCGCGTTCAAATTCGTGATCGTATTCCCGGCGCAGCAGCTTGATCTCGTCATCTTCCAGGATTTTTCCGATCGTGAGATAGCCGTCGATCCAGAAGCGGTTGATCTGTTCTTCGGTCAGCGCCTTGCGTTGGACCTGCGCCTCGTTTCCGTTTGCACTCTGCATTGTCTGTACTCCAGGGATCTTTCGCTACTGATTGTCCGTTGTTCACAACTCTGGAATGACGCTTTTCCGTTCGTAATTCGCGGAATGTGACCCAGCCACAGCTCATTCGCGCCCCTGGACGGGGCGAACCAAGGTGTTCTCTCTTTCCTTACCGCTCTCTGCTCGCCTTCGGCTATCCCCGGAAGCCCATACACTGGATACGGCTTAGTCGTTGCCTCAAGACTCAAGACTTATTGTACGTCTATCGCCCGGCCAAGCCGGAGGGAGCGACGTCTGAGACAAATCACTTGTAGCCTGCCATGAGGACCTGCGTGAAACAAGATGGGGCACTGCGGGAGAAGATAACACGGGTTGAATATCGTGTCAATCATTTTTTTGGGGCAGGGACTGCGCCGCCGCTGGCTGTGCCGAGCCGCATGGTGGTCAATCCTCTATTAACGTTACTTGAATAGTGGATCGCGCTATTAACGTTTGGGCGCCTAAACGTTAATAGCGAGAGGGGACCTTCCCCTCTACAATTCAGATGAGGAACTGCTCACGTTGGCAAGACTCTTGTCGAAAGTCTTGATCTCTTGCACGTCGCGCCGCCGGCAACTCGCCAAATGGCAAAGGTCGCGGGCTTGTAGAGAGGGATGCTGATCATGTAGTTGTCGCGCCAGGGCCACGTCCGTCTTCTCCAATGGCCATACCTCAACATTGGCGTGCGACACTAACGCCAGTGCTGCGTCAAGGGCCTGGATTCTCCCGGCGGGCAGGTATGCATGGATCAATTCTTGCAGGACCTCTGCCGAAGTGCATAGCTGAGCACGCTCTCGTACGCATGCGGCAAAGAATTCCCTGGCGGGGTCGCGAAGCGGATGCGGCCGGCCAACCGCGTAAATGAAGACATTCGTATCGACAAAAATCACTTGCCTGCCACATTGTTTGCGCGCGAAGCGTTGATGATACGCAAATGTTCGCTCCAGTCCGGTTCCTTTTCGGGACCGTCCAGGTCGTCACAAGCCCGGAAGAACGCCATAGCATCTTCCGCTGAGGCGAAGGGTCTGGCGCGCTGCTGCGTTTCAAGGCGTGCGCGGCCGGCAGCGTGCAGCCACGCGCTCAGCGTCATGCCTTCCCGCCGTGCTTGACGAACGAAGAGTTCGCGTTCTGAATCGGGGATTTCGATCTGAACTTGGGTCATCCCAATCTTTCCCTCTCAATGCAAATGGTTAGGGACCGCTGAACTGCCGTCAACCGCTTGACACGCCTCTGTCGTCTTCAAGTAAGTGAACGTGGTCGGCTAAGAGTTCAAGTGCCGCTTACCTTACCCCAAATTGCCGACGCAGGCAACGTTAACCGCTTTTTCGAATTTCCAAATCAACTAAGTTCGGCATCCAGAAGAAGCATGTCAACACAGAGCAGCTACATCACTTCTCTTCCGTCCGAATAGTTGCACTCTAAGTCTTGAACCACATTATCACCGAATTTCCCCTTTTTGGTACTTGCTCAACATACTCCTCCCAATCCAGCGCGAAAACGGGAAGGTGTGCATGCCCGATTTGGGGTGGGAACAGTCAGGCGGGGAATCGATGCCAGCGGTGGCTGAAAACGTTTTCCGTCTTTTGGCGAGACGCAGTGCGTGTGCCTTGCCTGGCCGTACGGTGGAGTTCGTCAGTCGGGGGTGTGAGGGCAGGCACAAGGCCGGCACCTACGGGGATCTTATGGGACTGGCGGGACGTGGTCTGGCAAGACACCTTCGATTAGGCACCTGTCACCAATATCGACCCCAGGTCGACGAGGCATGTTGTAGGAGAGGGGGCGTTGCGGGGGCGGAGCCCCCGCACAAGGGAGGGCCGAATAGGCCCGACCGCCCAGAACTGCAGTGGTCAGTGGTCAGTGGAAGCAGCCATTGCAGGGCGATATGTTTGATAGGGAAAGAGAAACATCTTTCGCCATGCTGAATCATGAGCGCCTTTGGGCAAGGACTTAGCGGTCACCTGAAAACTAAGAACTGAAAACCAAGTACGCCCCTACCGTCCGGCCAGGCCGGAGAGGGCGACGCCGGAGACGAAATACTTGTTGGCGGCAAAGAAGACCACCAGGACAGGGACGAGCATCACAGTGGCGACGGCCATGATGAGCCGGAACTCGGTGAACTGCTCGTCGCCGAAGTAGCGCAGACCCAGCGCCAAGGTGCGGGTTTCTTCGCGGTTGGTAAAGATCAGCGGCCCCATAAAGTCGTTCCAATGGTGGATAAAGGAAAAGACGCCTACAGCTGCGACGGCGGGCTTGGTGAGCGGCATAGTAATCAACAAGAAGATACGCAGACGCGATGCGCCGTCGACGACGGCCGCCTCCTCCATCTCGAGCGGCAGGGTCATGATGAATTGACGAATGAGGAAGATGTAGAAGGCTCCGCCTCCGAACCAGAAGGGCAGAAAGAGCGGCCACAGGGAATCAAGCAGGGTCAGATATTTGAAGAGCAGGAAGCGGGGAATCAGGGTGACGGCCCACGGCAGCATCATAGTGGAGAGCGTGAGCGCAAACCAGACATTGCGGCCATAGAAAGGGATGCGGGCAAAGGCGTAGGCGGCCATGGCGGCGGTAAGGATGGTACCTAAAGTGGCGAGGAATGTGACCAGAACGCTGTTGAAGGTAAAGATCCAGAACGGCGCGCGGTTCCAGGCGATAGCGTAGTTTTCAGGGTGGAAGGAAGAGGGGATCCACTCCGGTGGGTAGGTGAACTCGGCGCCCGCAGGCCGCAAGGAAGTCATGACCAGCCAGTAGAGCGGCATCAAAGAGATCACTGCCCCGAGCACCAGCAGGGAATAGGCACCGAACTGGCGGGATAACGACCCAATAAACTTTTCTTCTCGTTCCACGCGAAGCCTCAGTGGTTAGTGGTGTTTATACTTCATTTCTAACTGGGTGCGCCGCCGCTTTCGTAGTAGACCCAATTTCGTGAGAGATAGAACTGGATTGCGGTAATCACAAGGATGATCATGAATAGGATCCAGGCCAGCCCGGAGGCGTAGCCCATCGAGAAACTCTCGAACCCTTTGCGATAGATGTAGAGCACATAGAAGAGCGAGGAGTTGATTGGTCCGCCGTTGGTGGCGATAAAAGCGACCGTGAAGGTCTGAAAAAGGTTGATAATGCCGATAATGAGGTTGAGAAAGATAACCGGGCTGATCAACGGGATTGTGATGCTGATAAAGCGGCGGAAATCGTTGGCGCCGTCGATCGATGCGGCTTCCAACAGTTCTTCCGACACGCCCTGCAGGGCAGCCAGGAAGATCACCATCTGTTGCCCCACCGACCACAGGCTCATAAGAATGAGGGCCGGTTTGACGATTTGGGGATCCCACAGCCAGTTGACGGGCGAGATGCCAACCAGGCGCAGGAGGGAGTTTATCAGGCCGAAGTCCAGGTTGAAGATCCAGACCCAGAGAAAGACATTGGCGACGGCCGGGGTCACGGTGGGAATGTAATAGACGGTGCGGAAAAGGTTGACATGGCGCACCTTCATATTGAGGAGCACGGCCAGATAGAGCGCCACGATGAGCTGGGCCGGCACGCCAAGAAGAGCGTAGTAGGAGGTATTGTAGAGCGCGGTGTAGAAGAGGTTGTCCTGGAAGATCTTGTCGTAGTTTTGGAAGGCGACCCACTTGGCCGACCCGAAGCCGGAGTATTTGGTCAGAGAGAGGTAGCCGGAGGCCAGCATGGGGCCGACCGTAAATCCAAGGAAGCCGAGCACCCAGGGCGCGAGGAACAGATAACCGGCGAGGTTGTCCGATTTGGCTTTGCGCGACCATTTCGGTTTTTTGGTCGGTACAGGGCTGCTCACCCCCAGCGGCACGGCGTCTGCCATGAGCCACTCCCCGGATTGAAGGACAGATAGTGGTCAGTGGTTTTCACCGACCACTATCCACTGATCACGATTTACAGTCCGGCTTCCTGGATCTCTACTTCCACTTCGGCGATGATGGCATCGACTTCGGCGGCGACGTCGTCCATCGCCTCCTGGGCCGTGGCATCACCGAGGATGATGCGATCCTTGGCCGCCTGGATCAGGTTGTCCATCTCCTGCTGGCGCGGCAGGTGCGAGAAGGCGCGGATGTTGTTGAAGGAGTCTTCCCACATCTCCGCCGTCTCCAGGTTCGGCTCGAGGCTTCCCAGCCAAGCTTCGCTCTCGGCATGGCGCTTGACCATCGGCGAGGTCCAGCGCTCACGGATGATGCGGAACTGGGCATCGTCCGAGATCAGATACTGGCACATGGCCCAGGACTCGTCGACGTGGTCGGTCTGCAGGTAGATGCCGTGGGAGTTGGTGGCGTTGCGTACTTCGCGATTGCCGTTCCACAGCGTGTTCAGCGGCACCAGCTGCATTTCCGACATGACGTCTTCAGGGATGAACTGCGCCTGGCCGCCGAGAACAAACTGTGCGCCCGGCCACTGCATGCACAGGCGGCGCTGTCCCATCATCGCAACCCAGCCGCCGGGGATGTTGGCCTCGGCGGGGGTGGGCGCCCAACCTCTGGCCACGGCGCCGGTCATATACTCCCAGGCCTCGATCGCCTTGGGGCTATTGAAGGCAGACGCGGTCTCGTCGGCATTCCACACGGTGGCGTCGTTGCCCCAGATCCAGACGCACTGCATGCGGATCGTGCCGCCGCCGGGCAGGGCGCAGCCGTAGACGCGGTCCTCGCCCTCGCCGCCGCTGACGGCGTCCATCGTGTTGTCGAAGGCATCGATGTCCCACTTGCCTTCCGCCCACAGCTCGGCGGGGTCGTCCATACCGGCCTCGGCGACCATGCTGCGGTTGTAGAGCATGATGGTCGGGTTGTCGGAGCGGGGAATCGCCCAGCGCTTTCCGCGCCAGACGTTGTAGTCCCAGGCCTTGGTCATCTCGTCTTCGCCGACGCCGAGGGTGGGCATCAGCTCATCCAGCGGCATGAGCGCGCCGCGCATCGCCATGGTGGCGTTGTGCATGGGATGCACGTCGAGCAGGTCGCCTACCGTGCCGCCGGCGAGGCCGGTGAGCACCTTGGGTTCGTAGTCACCGTGCGGGATGATCAGCGAGGAGACGGTGACGCCCTCGTTGATCTCCTCGTACTCGGCCATCAGCGTATCCCACAGCCCTTCAGAGCGGGCCATCGGCTGGTTGACCCAGAACTCGATGGTCACCTCTTCCATTGCCGCTGAGCCCCCTCCGTCGTCTCCCGCCGACGGTGCGGCAGCAGGCGCGCAGGCGGCGATCAGGGCGCCGACAGATGTTGCGGTTGCCACGTGCATGAAGTCACGTCGGCTCATTGCGCGTTGTGTCATTTTGCGTCGCTCCTTTGCATGGTGAATTGGACTCGTAGAACGGACAATCACTGGCAGATTTTTTGAAGAACTTGCGCCGTGCAACCGGATGCGGTTGCAGACGGCTGTGAGGACCTGCCTGAAACAAGATGGGGCACTGCGGGTGAAGATAACACGGGTTCGGGATGGTGTCAATCAGTGTGCAGAGGGCAGGTGGGGGGCGCCGGACTGCGTCGATTCTGGATCTTTGTCGCGTCTTGCCGCGTTCAACTCGCTGATGCGCGGGCATGTTGTCAACTCAGCCAGCGCCGGACGCTAAGTCGGCTCTGTCCCTTCATCGAGAATGGCAAGATACTGGTCATACACGAACAGCCGGTCACGGCGTTTTCCCGTGATCTCACGGGCAATTCCGTGTTCGACAAGTAACTCCATCGCCCTAGTAGCGGTTGGGAAGGCAAGCGTCGTTTTCTTGCAAACCTCGGATAGAGGCAGGACCGGGCGCTCCTTCAGCGCTTCGTGCACGCGAATTGCCGAACCAGCACGTCGACCGGTCCTTTGGATGCGACTGTGGTTTTCCTGGAACATCTGAGCAATCTGTTGGGCAACATCGACGGCGCCTGTGGCCGTCACTCGGACGCCTTCGAGGAAAAAGGCGAGCCATTCTTCCCAGTCGCCGCTTTGGCGTACGTAGTTAAGCAGATCGTAGTATCTCTCTCTGTGTTGCTTCAAATAGAGGCTCAAGTATAGGAGCGGCTCACGCAGAACGCCGGCCTGGCACAGCAGCAGCGTCACCAGCAGTCTGCCGACGCGTCCGTTGCCGTCAAGGAAAGGGTGAATGGTCTCGAACTGCACGTGGGCAAGGCCGGCGCGCAATAGCAAAGGCAGCCCATCCTCTCTGGCATGAAAGAAGCGTTCCAGTTCGGTCATGCAGTCGGGCACGACGCGGTGCGGCGGCGGCACAAAGACAGCGTTGCCAGGGCGCGAGCCCCCAATCCAGTTCTGGGAACGGCGGAACTCGCCAGGCGTCTTGTCGCTGCCTCGACCCCGTGACAGCAACACGCTGTGGACCTCGCGCAGCAGGCGGTTGGATAGTGGGAAGCCTCCCCTCAGTCGGCGTAGGCCATGCTCAAGCGCGGCCACGTAGTTCGAGACTTCGACCACATCATCCTGCGGAACGCCGGGCGCCTCCTCCAACTCAAAGAGCAGGAGGTCGGATAACGATGATTGTGTTCCTTCAATTTGAGAAGAGAGCACGGCCTCCTTGCGCACATATGTATACAGAAATAGCGTCTGGTCCTGCAGGAGAGTTGTGACGCCGTCAAGACGACCCAAGGCCAGCAGCGCTGCTTCAAGCGTCTGCTGCAGCGGTCCTTCCAGGTTCAGTGGAGGCTGTGGCGGAAGTGGAAACGGGACGAATGCGCGTACCTGTTCGTCTCCGGTGAGCGTTACTTCGTAGCTGCCGCTTTCGCCGCGCTGCATATTGGCCAAAACCCCTATTAACGTTATGTGCATAACCGAACTCACTATTAACGTTTAGGCCCCCAAACGTTAATAGTGAGTGGGAGTATACCACTCTTCGAGAAAGACGAGGAACTTCATACGTTGGCGAGGAGCGCCTAAAAATGTAGGCAGAACTTGCGGTCATCTCGTGAAATCAAGTCAACTCCTGCCCGAATTCCGTGGGGCGCATGACCTGTTCTGACGAATTCTCTCCTTTCTTACAAGCTCGTGGCGAGAACACAAAGTTCCTCTTGACAAACTAGAACAAATGTGCTAATATGTGCACAATATGCCCTCGCGGCCCGGTAACCACCGGCCTCCGCCGCGGGCAAAAAGCTCGACCCAACAGCAAGGAGCGACCCATGAAAAACGACATTGCCAAGACCTCAATTGGACGTGTAGCTCTCCTTTCCTCAAGACCGATTCTGGCCCTGGTGGCCGCCATGTTCGTCGCCGACCTGCTCGGTAGCATGGGATGGGTGCAGGGGCGCATCCAGGGGGAGACCCTCTTCTATCTCTTCAACAACCCGATCTCAAACTGGGGCGTCATGATGACGATGCTGATCTGGATGCTCACCACAGGCATTCAGATGGTGTCGAGCGGCATGGCCTACCGCGCCAAGACCAACCCCTACATGGCCGGCGTGGGCTTCTACATCTGGCTGTTTGGCTCGATTCTCGGCCGTAAAAGCCTGAAGTTCAACAGTGCCAACTACGGCTCGGTCTTCACGATCGAGTACGGCAAGCTGGCCAAGGAGTGGTCGGGCATGTCCTTCCTGATCGCGCTCTACTGGCCGTCCCAGATCTTCGACATGGCCACCGACGCCAGTTTCTACATGACCACGCCGCTGCGGGCCTTCAACCTCTTCTTCGCCTTCTCGTCGCTGGTCTCGGAGCAGTTGGCCTACATGGCGAGCGCCGCCAAATCGCTCGGCGACGAAGCCTTGGAGGAGATGCGTGGCTACCTATAGGTCCTTACTTCGGCAGGACCGCGGCTGGGGTCTCTTCTGCCAGATGTCGGTCGCACCGCTGATCGCGGGCACGCTGGAATGGCTGATCGCGATCGGCGCCTGCTGGTTCATCGGCGCGCCCTACGCCGCGCCGTGGACGTGGCTGGCGCACTTTGCAGCTGCCTACCCCCGGGCCGGCGCGGCGACGGGACTGCGGGCGATTTCACTTGTCTGGGCGGGCTGGGCGTTCCTGCGCACCGGCATGGCGTGGGGTCAACTGACTCCCTACCTGTGGTTCGTACTGATCACGGCGCTGGCCGCGGCGCCGCACCGCTGGGGCGTGTGGGCCGCGCGCATCGCCGTGCACGGCCTCGCGCTCTGGTTCATCCTCCAGATCGATCACATCTCCGGCCTGATCGGCCTCGTGGGACTGCTTCTTCTTTTGATCTGACCTGCTGTAAGGAGTTCGCTCTACCCGCTAGCCACCGCCTCCGCCTCCGGCATGACCACCTCGTAGGCTTGGCGGTTGTTGGCCGATTTGCGGGCCCACAGACAGGTCAGGGCGCTTAGGATGCCGGCGTCAATCGGGCTGCGGGAGGGCCGTCCGTCGCGCATCGCCATCAGAAAGTCGAAACTCAGCTCGCGGTCGCCGCCGAAGTGGGGCATGTCTCCGCTGAAGTCGATCGTCTCCACAACCGGCGAAGTGTGGCTGAAGATTTTGATGTAGTTCTCGCTCCAGTTGAACTCGATGATGCCGCGATAACCGTAGAGGCGGGCGCCGCGGCGGGCCCCGCGATAGCGGGTAAAGAAGTTCTGCGTGTAGCTGACCTGGACGCCGTTCTCATATTCCAACATGCAGGTGCCATTGTCCTGCAGCTCGTGCCCCTCGGAGAAGACACAGAACTGATCGTCGCGATAGACCTGCTCCTCGGCAAAGCGGACACGGCCGCCTTCAAAGCCGCTGCGGAAGCGCACGAACGGGCTTTCCGGGCACGTTTCCTGCTCCGGGCAGTCCTTGCACTGCAGGTCCCAAGGCTTGTCGCCGCCGTAGACGCGGCGGGAGTTCATTGCACTGACCCAGTGCGGGCGCGCGTCGAGCAGATAGTTGATATAGTCGACGTCGTGGGTGAACTTCTGCAGCCACAGCCCTCCATCCATCTCGTAGTTGCGGTACCAGCTTCTGAAGTAGACGCTCCCATAGCCGACATCGTTGAACGCGACCACCTGCTCGATGCTGCCTACCTGGTCCGATTCGATGATCTCGCGCACCTTTTGGGCAACCGGGCTGAGCCGCAGCGGGAAAGAGACCACGGTGGGCGCAGCGTAGTCCTTATAGGCCGCGTGCAGGCGGCGCACCTCGTCGAAGGTGATCGCGACCGGCTTTTCCAGGAAGAGCGGGAGCTGCGTGGGCGCTACTTTGACGGCCATCTCCGTGTGCAGATTGCAACGCGTCCCGATCATGATGCCGTCCAGCTCGTCGGCTCCGGCCAGAAGTTCGTCGGCTGAGTTGTAGAAACGGGCGTCGGCGAGGAAGGGATCGTTGTCGGCCTGGATGCGGTCGCTGCGCGGGTCGGCGACTGCCGTTACCTTGTAGGGGATGTCGAAGATGTCAAGTCCTTTGGCCATGTTTGAGATGCGGCGGCCATAACCGATGATGCCTAAGCGTAACATGACGGTTCCTTTCGAGATTCTCGTTCTTTTCCATTGCTTCTTACAGGACGACATTACTCGGCAAAAGGTTGCGCAACACGACTCAGTTCTCTTCACCCAGATAGGCCAGCACTGCGGCGCCGGTGCGTATGCCGTTAATGAAGCGCGCCACCTCCAGGTTCTCATTGGGAGCATGGTTGGCTTCGTCATGATTGGCGTAGGGCGTGGTGAAGGAGTGGACGCCGAGTATTTTCGTCCAGGCATAGTCCGGCAGGCTGCCGCCCATCGCCGGGATCAGCAGCGGGTCGGTACCCTGGGCCGCGCGAAAAGCTCGCTGCAGCGGGCGCGTGTAGAGCGAGTCCAGCGGCGTGCGCGACGGCTCCATGCCCCCTTGGCGGACCACCTGCACCTCGGGCGCGTGGCGGCGGACGTGCGCCTCCACTTTGTCCAGAATTTCGTCAACGCGCTGGTTCTCGACCAGGCGCATGTCGCATTTCACCGTCGCCTCGTGGGGCAGCACCGTCTTCGTTCCCGGCCCGCCGTAGCCACCGTGAAAGCCGTTGACCGTGAAAGTGGGCCAGGCTGCCAGGCGGTCGAAGAAGGGCCGTTCCTGCGGTTCATCCAGCCGTTCCAGGCCGGCGCCTTCCATCACGGCTGCAACGTCAACCGGAAGTGCATCCAACGCCTCGCGTTCCAGCTGGTTGAGGGGCGCGACGTTGTCGTAGAATCCGTCGATCGTAATGGTGCCGCGGCTGTCCTTCATCGTCGCCAGCAGGTGCACCAGCGTCCAGATCGGGTTGGGCGCGACGCCGCCCCAGTTGCCGGAGTGAAAGTCCCGCTGCGCGTGCACTGCGCGCAGTTCGAACGAGGCGATACCGCGCTGGCCGAACTTGATACAGGGCTGTCCGCTCTCGTGCACGGGGCCGTCCGCAGTGATCACCAGGTCGGCGCCGGCAAGCAGGGCGCGGTGATCGCGCACGCAGTCGCTGATATGCGGGCTGCCGACCTCCTCCTCGCCCTCCAGCAGGACGATCACGTTGCAGGGCAGGGCCCCCGTGACCGCCAGCCAGGACTCGATCGCCAGAAGCTGGGCCAGGTGCTGCCCCTTGTTGTCGCCCACGCCCCGCCCCCAGATGCGGCCGTCGCGTATCTCCGGCTCGAATGGCGGTGAGTTCCAGGCGTCCAGGGGGTCGGGCGGCTGCACGTCGTAGTGGCCGTAGAGAAGCGCCGTCGGCGCGTGCGCACTCCCCCCGTGCCGGCCGTATACGAATGGCCAGCCTCCGCCTTCCAGCAGCTGCGACTCCATCCCCAGTTCCTGCAGATAACCGAGCAGAAAGTCAGCTGTCTCTTTGATCCCGACTCCGTGGGCGCTGATGCTGGGCTGCGCGACATAGGCCAGAAGGCGGTCAATGAACTCCTGCTGGTGGGCGTCGACATAGGCGAACACTCGCGCCAGATCAGGAGGACTGCTCTCCGTTTCGGCCAACTGTCTCCTCCTCGGGGCGCTTGCCCTGGCTGCAAGCACCGGGCCAGCCGTTTGCGTTTTTCAAAAATATCTGATGATATGTTCGGGTTGGAACGACCCGATTCTACAGTATTGATCGCGAATGTCAACTTAGCGGGTCTTGGCGCGAAGCTGGCGGCCAGGTACGACACCGACCGCCGATAACCACATGGAGCTGACTTATGAGATTAGGCGTTGTCGGCATGTTGCCGCCGGATCCCGCCGATATTCACGGCCCGCATCTGGTTGCTATCCGAGAATTGGGACTGACGGGAGGGGCTCTCTCCGTCTCTGCTACCGGTTCACCGCCGGCCTCCGCGCCGGTCTGGCAGCGCGTGCGGCGGCTCTTCGCCGACGAGGGCATGGACCTTGTGCAGGTTGGTATCGGCTTTCGAGAATGTCTCTTCGACCCTGACGAGGAGGTGCGTAAACGGCTGCTGGAGGACATTCGCCGCGGTTTTGGCGTTGCCAAGGAGTTGGGCGGCCATGTTGCGCTGATCCGCACCGGCAGCCTAAGTCCCAATGGTTCTTACAGCCCCCACTCGGAGAATCACCGGCCGTGGCGTCGCGCCGTGCTGCTGGAATCCCTCTCCTGGCTGGCCGAAGCGGCCGAATCGATCGGCCAGACCGTCGCCGTCGAAACGCACCTGCTGACGATTATGAACTCGCCCGAGTTCAACCGCGCCGTCATTCGTGATGTGGGCAGCCAGCGGCTGCGGGTGGTGATGGACTACGTGAACCACTTCCAGACGCTGCACCAGGTCTATGACAGCAGGGCCCGTCTGCGCCATATCTTCGAATGTATGGGGCCGGTCAGCGCCATTGCACACTGCAAGGATATCAGCGTGCGCGACGGCTTCGTGATCCACATGGATGAAGAGGTCCCCGGCGAGGGCGAACTGGACCTGGGGACCGCGCTGCGCCTGTGGCACGAGGAGCATCCCGACGGCTACATGATGCTTGAACACCTGCCCAACGAGAAGTATCCGCTGGCCGCGGCCAACGTGCACCGTATCTTGAGGAGAGAAGGGATTCCGGTCTACTAGCGTTCGCGGTCAATCTTCTGCCGCCTGTTCACCGCTCCCGATAATGCCCGGCGTCGACCAGCGTCGGGCTCTGCGGCATGCCGCTCACCAGCGCCCCGTTCTGCACAAACCCCTCCTCGCGGCCATCCAGCTCCGCCATCAGCCGCTCGCGCCAGAAGGCTACGCGCTCCGGTCGCGCCGCGGCCAGGTCGTGTAGTTCGGTCGGGTCTTCCTCCAGGTCGAAGAGCAGATCGCGACCGCTCTGGCTGTACCAGATATACTTCTCGCGGCCGTCGGTCAGCCACTGGTTGGAATCCGCGTTCATGAAATGCTCACCGTGCAGATGCTCGCGCCAGCCGCCGGTCTCGCCGCGCGCCAGGGGCAGGATGCTGCGTCCGTCGACATGCGCGGGCGTGTCGCATCCGGCGAGATCGCAGAAGGTCGGCAGCAGATCGCGTAGCTCGACCACCTGGTTTACTTCGCGCAGCGGCTCATCCGCCTGTCTCGCGTGGTGGTGCGGGCTGCCCGCACGCGGCAGCCGTAGGATGAAGGGCAGGCGCGCCGAGCTGTCGTACGGGTAGCCCTTGGCGACATGGTTGTGGTCGTAGAGCATCTCACCGTGGTCGGCGGTAAATACAATAGCCGTGTTGTCAAGCTCGCCGTTCTCGAACAGCGCCTGGAACACGCGGTTGAGGCTGTAGTCGATGTGGCTGATCTGGGCGTAGTAGGCGCGCCGCGCGTAGTCCCGCTGCGCGGCATCGGTCGGGATCGGGCTGTCAAGCCCGCGCACCGGCAGACTGTCCGGCGCCCAGTCCCCCATGATTGGGTCCGGCACGGGCTTTGTCAGATAGCGGTCCATGAAAGCCGCGGGCGGGTCCAGCGGCGGGTGCGGCCGGTGGTAGGAGAGCATCAGGAGGAACGGTTTGGTCGGGTCGCGGCGGCGCAGAAAGTCGATTCCCATCGTCGTGACCCAACTGGTCGGATGCAGCATCTCGTCGTAAACCCAGGGCCGCGCCGCGTAGCCGTTGCAGCCGACGCCGGTGTCGATGTAGTCGGCCTCCGGGCCCAGCCGCTCCCGCAGCCACGGCGTGTAGTCGTCAACCAGCCCGTAGTCGTCCCGCTTGGACCGTTCGCGGTGCAGATAGCCGTCGTGCAGAACGACGTTGTGGAAGCCCATCAGATTGCGCGAGGGATGCGTGTGCATCTTGCCGACGCACTGTGTATGGTAGCCGGCCTCCGCCAGAAGGCCGGGCATCGTGCAGTCGAAGTGCCAGTCGATACGGTCGTTGTAGCCGACAAAGCCGGTATGGCGCTGGTTGAGACCGGTGAAGATCGTCGCCCGCGCGGGCACGCAGGTGGGCGTGGCCGCATACGCCTGCGTGAAGTTGATGCCCTCACGGGCCAGCCTGTCCAGGTGGGGCGTCTCGGCGACAGGGTGACCGGTCAGGTTGAGCGCGTCGGCGCGCCACTGGTCTACACAGATGAAAAGGATGTTGGGCCGGCTGTCTGCTGGCATGGTTCTTCACCTCGGATTTATGGGATTGAAGTTGTTGGGCGAGAGAGCCGCCGGTCAGAACAGGACACGGGCCGGGAGCCACCAGCCACCAATCTACCCCTTCAAACCGGTGATGGAGATGCCCTCAACGAAGGTTCGCTGGACGAAGAAGTAGAGGATGATGACCGGCGCGGCTGTAGCCGTGCTGGCTGCCATCATGTAGGGCCACATCAGCTCTTCCTGGAACATGGTGCGGAACTGCTGCAGGCCGAGCGCGATCGGATACAGGTTCTCGCTGTTGAGGTAGATAAGCGGCCCGATGTAGTTGTCCCAGGCGAACATGAACTGAAGCAACCCGATCACCGCCAGCGCCGGCTTGGCCAGGGGCAGGATAATGCGAATGAGGATGCCCAACTCCGTGCAGCCGTCCACGCGCGCCGCGTCGGACAACTCGCTGGGGATGGTGAGGAAAAACTGGCGCAGCAGGAAGGTATAGTAAGCGTTCACCCCAAGAAAGGTCGGCACAATGAGAGGCAGATAGGTATTGAGCCAGCCAAGGTTCTTGAAGGTGAGGTAAAGTGGAATCATGCGCACCTGGAACGGGATCATCATCGTCGAAAGGCAGATGATGAAGAAGATGTCCCGCCCGGGCCAGCGGATGCGGGCGAAGCCGTAGGCGACCAGCGTATTGGAGATCAGCGCGCCGGCCACTGCGCCGAGGGCGTATCTTAAAGTGTTAAATGTGTAGGTGCCGAAGGGGCGGGAGGAGAGCGCCTCCGGGTAGTTGATCAGACGGACCGGATTCGGGAACCATATGGGCGGCACAGTGTAAACCTGGGGGTCGGTCTTGAGAGAAGTGGAGAGCATCCACAGCAGAGGCCCGGCAAAAATAATCGCCAGCGCGACCATCATCAGGTAAAAGAGCGCGCGTCGCCCAGCTCTGAAGAGAGGACGCTGTGTGAGTGGGGGATCCTGAATAGGGCTGCTGGCGATGGCTTCGGCTTGTTGCATGGTCGTGGTTGGCAGCTGACCCCCGCAGCTAGTCCGACTCTCCGGCGTAGTAGACCCAGCGCGCCGAACTGCGGAAGATGAGCAGTGTAAAAGCCAGGATTATGATAAACAGGATCCAAGCCTGAGCGGAGGCGTACCCCATCTTGAAGAACTGGAAAGCGTTGCGATAGAGATAAAGGCTGAAAAACTCGGTCGAATTGTTGGGCCCGCCCTGGGTAAGCAGCCAGCCAAGCGTAAAATACTGGAACATGCCGATCATGCCGGTCAACATTACGAACAGGATCGCCGGCGTGCAGATGGGAATGGTCACGTGCCAGAAGCGTTGCAGCGCGTTGGCGCCGTCGACCTCGGCCGCGTCCATCAGCGAACTGGGCACGTCCTGCAGTGCCGCCAGAAAGATGACGATGGCGGTGCCCTGCGCCCATACGTGGATGAGGATCAGGGATGGTTTCGCCAGCTCCATTGATGAGATGAAAGGGATGACGGCCAGCCCCCAGCTCTTTATAAAGGAGTTGATCACCCCATAGTTGGTGTTGTAGACCCAGCGCCACACCTCCGCCGAGGCCACCGCCGGCACCAGCACCGGCAGGAAAAAGATGGTGCGGAAAAGCGGCCGCAGCTTCATCTCGCGGTTGAGCAGACTGGCCAGCAGAAAGGCCACCACTAGCCCGGCCGGCACGCCGAGCACCACGAGGTAGACAGTATTGCCCAGCACCGTGCGGAAGATCTCATCCTTGCCGAACAGCTCGATGTAGTTCTCCAAGCCGATGAAGCGGGCCGGCCGCAGGACATCGTAGCGCGTCAGGCTGTAATAGGCAGAGGCCGCGATCGGGTAGAGAACGAAGCCGGCAAAGCCTACCAGCCAGGGTGAGATGAAGGCCAGCCCCTTCAAGAGGCTGCGAGTTTGGGCGGGAGTCCAGTTCTGTAGCATTTCTGTGGCCCGTGGTCAGCGGCCGGCGGTCTGTGAAGAAGGCCGCCGGCCGCTGTTGTGCTGCACATTTCTTCTAACCAACCAGTTCGGGGAAGGACTTGAGCATCTCCTCGGTGCAGGCTGCCTGCATGTCAGCGGCGGCCTGCTCGGGCTCCTTGTCGCCAAAGATGACGGACTCATACGTACGGGAACGCTGCTGGTTGACGAAACCCTGGATCGGGATGACCGGGCAGGCCCACAGCTCGTCGGCCTCATTGACCGATTGCAGGAACCAGTCCAGGTTTTCGTAACGCTGGTACTTGGGCAGGTCAGGATCATAGAGAGCTTTGCGGCCGCCCAGCCAGCCGGTATTGTCGAAAATGACGTTTTGCGCCTTCTCCCCCGAGCAGAACTCGATGAACTCGAAGGCTGCGTCGATTTCGGTGACGCCGTTGGGAATGTACATCGGATGGCCGCCCACGTTCTGGAAGGTGACGTCGCGGCGGTCTTCCGAAACGGGCACCCAACCGACGCCGAACTCCTTGTCGGGTGCGGAGTGGAAGAGTTCGCCGGGGGCGTAGTAGCCGGTGACGATCATCGCCTGAACGCCGCTGGGGAATGAGGAGGAGGGGCTCTGTGTCCAGCCGCCGAAGCTGGAGCGGAACGACTCCATCTGCTGCACACCGACATGGTCGGTGAAGCGCTTGATCGTCTTCAGCGCGCTGACGAAGAGTTCGTCGTCGTAGTTGAAGGTGTTGGTCTCGTCGTCCCACATGTCGAGGCCGTAAGTGAGGGCCCAGAACTGCGGGATGTTGGTGGCCGGGCCGTTGCCGGCGGTGGCGTCGCGGGGATCGAAGCCGACGATCTCGACGTTGCCGGCGTCGTCGAACTTGGTCAGCTCGACGTGCCACTCAAACATCTCATCCCAGGTGCGGGGCAGGTTCATGGGGTCGAGTCCGGCCTCATCTATGATCGCCTTGTTGTACATCAGGCCGTAGCGGGGACCGGCCTCGAAGCCGGGCACGCCGTAGGTGGCGCCCTGCCACTGCATCGATTCGAGCAGGCCGGGCACAAAGTCGTCACGGCCGATGACGGCGCTGTTGTCGATTTGGTCGTCGATGGGCATGACCGCGCCGCGCGAGTAAAGTTCAGCGTACTGCACACAGCAGACACCGACGTCGGGCGGTGTGCCGCCGGCGATCGCGGCCAGCAGCTTGTCATTCATTTCGGTCACGTGCAGGCGTTCGACCTTGACGTTGCGGTCCTCCTCGTTGAAGGCCGCGGCGACGCCTTCCATGGCCGCCATGCCTGTGGTGCCGCCCCATGCGTGCCACCAGGAAATCGTGATAACCTCTTCGGCCGCCATTTCTCCCTCTTCGGGGGCAGCCGCTGGTGCCGCGGGTGCAGCGCAGGCCGCGATGGCCGCGCCGCCGATGCCGACCGCGCCCCATTGCAGGAAGCGGCGCCGGCTGAGTGTGGTATCGTGATTCATAGAGTTAGCGCTCCTTTTCGCTTGGAATGTGGTAAGAAGTGTGAAGCGTATTATATTGTCGTCGTGGGGAAGAGACGCAAGCGCCTGTGGCCTGTCAGATTCTAACGGATTTGGAGATAGAGTGCAACCTTCTTCCTGCTTTGAGCACGCAGGCCAAACTGCCGGGCATCGCGTTCGGCTATCTCAGTCGACAAATGAACGACGGTCAGGAATCGACCATTCGCCTGCCATGCTGCCAACCACAAACTGCGGAAACTCCTGATTCAGAAAGCATCTGACCAACAGATTCAGGGCGCGTCGCAACTACATCAGCCAGTTTCCTGGAAGGCAGTCTGCAGTTGCGATCCCGAAGACAGACAGAGCTTCACTGCTGACCGTGAGGTAACTGACATGGCCGTATCGAAAAAAGTCTTTGATCCACAGCCCGTCACGCTGACCGGTAACCTGGTGCGCCTTGAGCCAATTGCGCTGGCCCATGCTGCCGACCTGTATGCCGCGGGCGCAGAGGAGTCGATCTGGAGATACGCGGCCCGCCCGGCCCTAAGCAGCGTTGCCGACGCTGAGGGATGGATCAAGGCCTGTTTGGAGGAACTGGCAGCGGGAACACGCGTCACCTTCGCCGCAGTTCACCGGGAGACCGGCAAGGCGGTGGGCTCGACTGCTTACATAGACATCGTCCGCGAGCACCGGACGCTGGAAATAGGCATGACATGGTACGGGACCGCGTGGCAGCGGACCGGTGTGAATACCGAATGCAAATACCTTCTGCTAAGGCATGCCTTCGAGGACCTGGCAGCGCGGCGGGTCTCCCTCAAGTCGGACAGCCGCAACGAACGGTCGCGACGCGCGATTCTGCGCATCGGCGCGGTCGAGGAAGGCACACTGCGCAATCACCGCATCGCCCGCGACGGCGTGGACCGCCATACTGTCTACTTCAGTGTGATCGAAAGTGAGTGGCCTGGCGTGAAGAAACGCCTGGAGGGGCTGATGCGGAGGTGAATCCCTTTGGAGGCCTGGGATTGGCGTTGCAGGCCGTTGCGCTACCTTCCTACGGGAGTTCCTCGTGTTTGGCGTGGACTTCAGTGGGGATGGCCATTAGAAAAGCGGGCATTTTCTGGCGAAAGTCCGCTCTTGTGATTCATCTGTGCAACACAAACCTCGTTGAGATTCAAAAAACGCCGTTTTTGAATCTCAACGTCTTTTGAGTTCAACAGATGAAACTCAAAAGACCTTTCGGCCTTCTGCGATGTTGAGCAACTCAGGGAACGCTAGTATAGCGGAGCGACGGCCACCGCCTTGTCTTACCTCCGTAAGTATGCCGTTCGTCTTGAACTGGTTGAGTAACCGCTGCGCGGTAGATTTGGGGATTCCCGCGCCGTTTACAAAATCGACTGAACGGAAGATCGGCCTTTCGAAAATCCGGTCAAGCGCTCTGCTACTGTACAGGGAAGGTATGACCTCTACGACTAGGTCTCGGAGTTTGCCGTAAAGCGTTAGCAAATTTTGGCTCTTCTGCTGATATGCACGCGCCTGCTCCGTCAACGCCGTGAGGAAAAAGGCGCACCATCCGGTCCAGTCACCGTCGCGCGACACCGCAAGCAGACCATCGTAGTACTCATCACGGTGACTCTCAAGATATTCGCTGATGTAGAAGCTCGGGGAAGATAAGAGGTCCTTGGTAAACATGAAGAGCGGAACCGGCAGGCGACCCATTCTTTCAACCTCGTTCAGAAGTAGATGGATGACTCTGAATTCTGCGAAGACGATGGCGGCAAGTACAACGCAGCAAGTGCCCCTCCCCTGTTCCTGTATGCGCGCCCCACTACCTCACTAACGATATGAACGCTAGCGCGTCTGTGCTAGAATTCCCTGTGCCGCGTCCGACATTTGTGCCCGCCCACACTGAGGAAAAGCGTGCAGCAGGTATTGACCGCTGAGCAGGGCCAAATCCTACAGAAAGAGCGTCAACTGCTGGGCGACCTGCAGGTATCACTCGCCCGCCTCGACGCGCCCGACGCCGACCTGGGGCTGATCCGCAACGCGCTGGCCCAACTGGAAGAGCTTTTCCTGATGGTGGTGGTGGGTGAATTCAACGCCGGCAAGAGCGCCGTCATCAACGCGCTGCTGGGGCAAGAGTATCTGGCCGAAGGCGTCGTGCCCACCACCAGCGAACTGGTCCTGATCCGCCACAGCGATGCCGCCGAGCAGCCGGGCGTCGACAGTGGTATGGCGGTGCGGCGCCTGCCTGTCCCTTGGCTGCAGGAGGTCAATCTGGTCGATACGCCCGGTACCAATGCCGTCATCCGCCAGCACCAGGAGCTGACAGAGCATTTCGTGCCCCGCAGCGACCTCGTCCTTTTCGTCACCAGCGCGGACCGGCCGTTCAGCGAATCGGAGCGCGCTTTCCTCCAACAGATCCGTGACTGGGGAAAAAAGATCGTGATCGTGGTCAACAAGATCGAGCTGCTGACCACCGAAGCGGAGCAACAGGAAGTACTCGAATTCGTCCGCCGCAACGCCCACGAGTTGCTCGGCGTTGCGCCGCCCATTTTCGCCGTCAGCGCCCGTCTAGCGCTCGAAGCAAAGAATTCAGGAGAGAGCACAGAGCCGACAGAAGGCCGGAGAACATCCTCTCCCGCCCCGCTCTGGCAGCGCAGTCGGTTCGAACCGCTGGAGCAGTACATTCTCGACTTTCTCGATGCCGGGGAGCGTGTGCGGTTGCAACTTTCGAACCCGGTTGGAATCGCAGCCGCCCTGATCGCCAACTACCAGGAGGTGATCAGGCAGCGACAATCACTGCTCAAGGGCGACTTCCAGGCGCTGGACGCCATTGACCAGCAGCTGGCGGCCTACCAGAACGATATGCGGCGAGACTTTCGCTACCAGAGCGACCGCGTCGATAACGTCCTTTACGAGATGGCCGAGCGAGGCGATCGCTTTTTCGACGAAAACCTGCGCATTACCCGCGTCGTCGAGCTGGTCAACAGCGAGCGGCTGCGAGGCGAGTTCGAGCGCCGCGTCCTCGCCGACAGCAGCCGGGCTGTCGAGCGGCATGTCGACGAACTGATCGACTGGCTGATCGAGCGCGACTACCGCCAGTGGCAGGCGGTGATGGAGTTCATCGAGCGCCGCTCACTCCAGCACACCGACCAGATGATCGGCCAGGTGCGGGGGGAATTCGATTTTAACCGTCAAAATTTGCTCAAGAGTATCGGCCGCAGCGCGCAGGAGGTGGTCGACTCCTACGATCGCGAAGCCGAGGCGCTCAAGCTGGCCAAGGACGTGCAGCGGGCCATCATCCAGACGGCCGCGGTCGAGGCCGGTGCCATCGGCCTCGGCGCCATCCTTGTCGTCATACTGAATACGACCTTCCTCGATGTGACCGGCGTCCTCGGTGCCAGCGCTCTTGCCGCGCTTGGTCTCTATGTGCTTCCCTACCGGCGGCAGAAGGTGAAGGCGCAGCTGCGCGCGCGCATCGGCGACCTGCGCCGGCGTCTCGACACTGCCATCACCCAGCAGTTCGAATCGGAGCTGACTGCCAGTGTGCAGCGCATCCGCGAAGCAGTCGCCCCCTACACGCGCTTCGTGCGCGTGGAGCGGGAAAAGCTGGAGACGCTTGCAGCCGATCTGCAGCGCGCCGAGAGCGAGTGGGCAGGGCTGAGGCGCCGTGTGGAGGAGCTGGCCGCGAGCCACACGCCCCTGCCGTCATGACACCCTCCATCTCTCTGCTTCCCCTGGACGCCTCGCTGCACGCAGACGCGCTGCAACGGGTATACGAACTGTCACCGGCCTACTGGGAGATGTATCATCTGGCCCAGGCGCCCGCCGGGCAGTCGGCGCGCGATCTGGAAGCGATCGAGGCCGAGCCGGGCCGTATGGGGCTGGGGATCGTGGCCGCGAATGAGCCGGGCAATACCGAAGCCGGCGCACAACTGGTGGGCCTGATCGACTTCCGCCTGCACTGGCCGGACCCCGAAACAGCATATGTCGGCATTCTGCTGGTGGCGGAGCCGTTCCAGCGGCAGCGCGTGGGCACCAGTGCCTGGGCCCTGCTGGAGCCGTGGCTGTCTGCGGAGGGTGGTGTGCGCGAGGCCAAATTGGGCGTCGAGCAGTTCAACCCCGGCGCGCTCCGCTTTTTCCAATCCCTCGGCTTTAGCCTGACCGGCGAGGCGCAGCGCATCCGGTCAGGCAAACGCCTTGTGCGTCTGCTGGCGATGGAGAAGCAACTGGAAAATAGTGACAAAATAGACTGTTATAGTGGGAGTGACGATGGAAACGAATGACGGGAGAGTTGTGGAAGCCGGTGCGGCGGAGGAAACGATTCTGCGCGTTGCCGGAAAGCTGCGTGCGCTGAGTAACAACGGCCTCCATTTTGCCGACAATCCTTACCAGGTTGAGACTTTCGAGCAGATGTTGGACCTGTCTGCGGAGTTGACGGCGTTGGTTGATACGCGCCCGCTGGCCGAAATTCAACGCCATTTCTTTGATGATACGCGCTATGTCTCACCATATGTGGTGGTGGATACTGCCGCCTTCGATGATGCCGGCCGCATTCTTCTGATCCAACGGAAGGACAACGGGCGCTGGGCGCTGCCGGGCGGGTGGTGCGAAGTGAACGAACTGCCGGGAGAGGGGGCGGTGCGCGAAGTGTGGGAAGAGACCGGCTGCCGGGTTGAACTGAGCGGTTATCTCGGTATTTTCGACAACAACTATCATGGCGGCGGCGGTCTGCACCATCTCTACTGCCTGCTCTTCGCCGCCCGCCACGTCGAAGGAACGCCGATCGTCACCCGGGAGACGTTGGACGTAGGCTGGTTCACGCCGCAGAATTTGCCTTGGGATGCCCTGCAGGCTGCCCACCCTGCCCGTATCCGCTTCGCCTTCAAGTGGCAAAAAGACCCCTCTCAGCGATCATTTTACGATCCCCCGCGTTGGCAGCCACAGCCGACCTGGCAGCACAATACACCCCAGGAGTAAGAGCAGAACCAACCTCTGCCTGCCGTCCGTAGACAGATCGTAGACATATTGCACAGCAATTCGATCGGGCCGGTCTTCGGGGCATCGACCGTGCCCGGCCCGGCATTCTCCTCGCGCTCCAGTGTATTCGCACGGCCAGTCGACCCGATTTCCTCCCCAACCGGGCAGGTATACTGAATGCCCTTGCGCTTTCTCAAGTACCGGAGCATTTTGGTAATATATACTTTCCGTTAATGGACAGTAGCGACCAAAAGTGGTAACATAGCTCGGATAGCGAACATCCGTTCACATTCCCGCACCACCTGGCTATTGATAGTCGCCGCATCCAGGTACTTGGCTAACAGGAACAGGAAACGATTGGAGGCTGCATGGCGCTTGACAAGCTGATCATACGCGGCGCACGCGAACACAATCTGCGCAACGTGGATCTGGAGATCCCGCGCGATAAGCTGGTGGTGATCACCGGGTTGAGCGGCAGTGGCAAAAGCAGCCTGGCCTTCGATACCATCTACGCCGAAGGGCAACGCCGCTACGTCGAGTCTCTTTCCTCCTATGCGCGCCAGTTCCTCGGTTTGATGGAAAAGCCGGACGTCGATCAGATCGAAGGACTCAGCCCCGCGATTTCTATCGACCAGAAGGGCGCCGGACGTAATCCCCGCTCAACCGTCGGCACCGTCACCGAAGTCTACGACTACCTGCGCCTCCTTTATGCACGCGTCGGCCAGCCCCACTGCCCCGAGTGCGGCGACCCCATCACCCAGCAGACACCGCAACAGATCGTCAACTCAATCCTGGACATGGAAGAGGGCGCCCGCCTGCTGATCCTGGCCCCGATCATCAAAGATCGCAAAGGCGAGCACAAAGGCGTCTTCGACGATCTGCAGTCGCAGGGTTATGTGCGTGTACGCGTGAACGGCGAACTGTTCGAGGTCGGCGAAGCACCGGAGCTGGACCGCTACAAGATGCATACCATTGAAGCGGTGATCGACCGCATCATCGTGCGGGCAGAGCGGTCCGACCCGGACGACCCCGGAAGCGTGCTGCCGGGCACCGACCGCACGCGGCTCACCGACTCAGTGGAGACGGCGCTCAAGTTGGGCGAGGGCTCTGTGATTGTTTCGGAAGTGAAGCGCGTTCCGGTTGATGGCAACGGCAGCCTGCGCGAGGTCGCGACCGACCGGGTCTTCAGCGAGCATTTCGCCTGTATGCGCTGCGGTCTCAGCTTTACAGAGATCGAACCGCGCACCTTCAGCTTCAACAGCCCGCACGGGGCCTGTACATCCTGCGACGGGCTGGGCGTGCAAAAAGAGTTTGATCCCGATCTGATTCTGGACGGTGATCTCAGCATTGCCGAGGGGGCCGTGCGCCCCTGGCAAGGCGCGAATCCCGGCAACGGTGACGAAGGCTACTACAAGCAGTTGCTGCGCTCGGTATGCAACCAGTTCTCGATTCCCCGCACCGCACCGGTGAAAGAGCTGAGCAGCAAGCAGCGGGACATAATCCTGTACGGACCGCCGGGACGGGAAAAGGTACAGGTGCACTACCGCAACGCCCGCGGCTACGAGCGTAATTACGAGACGCAGTACGCAGGCGTACTTCCCAACCTGCAGCGGCGCTTCCGGGAGACCGACAGCGATTGGATCCGCAGCAAGTTGGAAGAATACATGGGCATCAACCCCTGCCCCGAATGCGAAGGACGGCGCCTGCGGCCAATGGCGCTGGCGGTAACGGTTGCCGGCAAGAGCATCCATGACATTACGGCGATGTCGGTCAACGATTCGCTGACCTGGGTGCGGGCGGCCGCGGGGCGCAACGGCACCGAGCCGCTCTTCTCCCCTCGCCAGCTCGCGATCGGAGGCCAGGTATTGAGAGAGATCGAGGCGCGGTTGGAGTTCATGGTGAACGTAGGCCTCGACTATCTGACCCTCAACCGCTCCGCCGTATCCCTGTCCGGCGGCGAGTCGCAGCGGATCCGGCTGGCTACGCAGATCGGCAGCCAGTTGATGGGTGTTCTCTACATTTTGGATGAGCCGAGTATCGGTCTGCACCAGCGAGACAATGTCCGGCTGATCAACACCTTGAAGGGGATGCGGGATCTGGGAAACACCGTGCTTGTGGTCGAGCATGACGAGGAAACAATTCGCGCAGCCGACTGGGTGGTTGATATGGGGCCGGGCGCCGGTGAACACGGCGGCGAGGTAGTCGTTTCAGCGCTGCTTGATTCCTTCGTTGAACACCGGGAAAGTCTTACCGCTCAATTCATTCGCGGCGATCGGATCATTGAAATTCCGATGGGCCGGCGCGAAGGCAACGGGGAATATCTGCATGTACGCGGCGCCACCGAGAACAACCTCAAAAGGGTTGACGTACGCTTCCCGCTGGGCCGGCTGATCGCAGTGACCGGAGTGAGCGGCAGCGGCAAGTCCAGCCTGGTCGTAGAGGTGCTCTACAAACGGCTGGCGCAGAGCTTCTACCGGGCCAAGGCGCGCCCTGGCAACTGCGAGAGAATTGAGGGTATCGAGCATCTGGATAAGGTGATCGAGATCGACCAGAGCCCGATCGGGCGAACACCGCGCAGCAACCCCGCCACCTATGTGGGACTGTTTACACCGATGCGTGAGCTGTTCGCCAGCATCCCCGAGGCGAAAGCCCGCGGATACAAGGCGGGACGCTTCAGTTTTAACGTAAAGGGCGGCCGCTGCGAGGCTTGTCGCGGCGACGGCATTATCAGGATCGAAATGCAGTTTCTGCCCGACGTCTACGTCTCCTGCGAAGAGTGCCACGGTGACCGCTACAACCGCGAAACCCTCGATATCCGTTTCCGCGGCAAATCGATTTCCGATGTGCTGAATATGACCGTCGAAGAGGCACTGGACTTTTTTCAGAATATCCCCCGCATTCGCTCCCGCTTACAAACACTGATGGCTGTCGGGCTGGGCTACATTCGCCTGGGACAGCCGGCGACGACCCTTTCAGGAGGCGAAGCGCAACGAATCAAACTGAGCAAAGAGTTGAGCCGGCGCGACACCGGCAACACCTTCTATATCCTCGATGAGCCGACGACCGGCCTCCACTTTGAGGATGTGCGCAAACTGCTGGGCGTTCTGCACGAACTGGCGGACCGGGGCAACACCGTGCTGGTCATTGAGCACAATCTGGATGTTATCAAGAACTGCGACTGGGTGATCGACATGGGGCCGGAAGGTGGGGGCAAGGGCGGCTTCGTAGTGGCTGAGGGCACCCCGGAGCAGGTCGCGACGGTCGCGAAGAGTTACACCGGTCAGTTTCTACAAAGTTGCCTGAGGGAAGTGGTCAGTGCCTGACAGTCGCAAGCCAGTCTCTGCGCTGGTTTCAGCCGCTGGCCTTGTAGAGAAGGAGGCGAGGCGCATGTGGGGAGGTTTTCGTCTGTTCCTGATCGCACCTGCCTGCACACTGTTAGTTCTGACCGGCTGCGTTCCGATCCAACCCGAAGCGCCGGCTTCGTCCGCGCCCAGCGCCTCTCTGCCTGCTTCACAGCCGACTGCCACTGCAATACCGGAGCCCCCGGTCGCTGCCGCACCGGTACCATCGAATCCCCCGGTCTCCTCTGAGTGGCAGACATTTGTCGATGAGACGCGCGGGCTCTCAATATCCTATCCGTCGGGATGGATCTTCGTCGATCCAACAAAGAAGGAGCTGGCCGAGCTTTTCGAGGAGTTGGGCGAAAGAGCTGACAGCGACGAGATCAGGGAACTCTTGGCATCCTCTGCCCAGGCGATACAGCAAGATGATCTTTTTGTCGGATTGGGCTTCCAATACGACAACGGAAATTCGCCCGACACCCGGTTTGTCAACAACATCAACGTCATCTACTTCCACACCGAAGGGCTGTTCCTGCAACTGATTGCCCAAATGATCGCTGCGCAATTGGACAGCATGGAAGGGATTGAGGTGGATAGCTCTCAAGTAGTTGCCGGTCTGCGGCCTGAGGGCGCAGAGGTAGCATCAGTCCGTTACCGCTCAGAAGGCGCCCTTTTCGATCAGCCGGATATGGAAATCATTGGCTGGCAGGTGGGCGTACTTTCACCGGAAGCAGAGAGGATCATCGTCCTTACCTTTAGTATCCGCAGCGAAGACTTCGCGGAGTTGGAGCCGCTGTTGACTGAGATCGTACAACGCGTCCAGTGGCTCAAATGAACAGTGGCCCGTGAATTCTCTGTTCACGATTTGCAACTCACGGGCAATCGAGGTCAGGAAGCACGTATGCGGGGATTTTTATACCTGGTGCCATTATGTCTCCTTTCCCTGGGATGGCTTGGTCGACCGGCCCCTGACCTGCCGTTGCTTTCTGACTCAACCGCCGCTCGTCGCGGAGTCTTGCTAACCAACCAAAGCGTGCCTGGAATCTCTGGCATGTTGGCTGCGGCGTCCAGTGACTTCGCCCTTTTCTCTTACTTTTCCTCATCTCAATCCCCCTCCCCCACACCCACTCCGGTGTCAGACGTCCAAGATACAGAGGCCGCCCCGCCGGCGGATCCGGAAACCGTCAACGTTTCGACTGACTGGCACGCGTTCGAATATGTAGCACATGGTCTGACGATCTATTGCCCTCCGGAGTGGTCCTTCTTCGACGGTACGCGGACAGAAGCTCTGCAGCAGGAAATGGCAGCGTTGGGCAGAGCGGAAATCGTGAAACTGCTGATTGAGCTGCAGTCGACTGTACAGCCGAGTTCCTTCATCGGCGCTGGCTTCGCCTTCCCGCCGGATCCTCCTGATCTGCTGCATGCCAATAGCGTCAAAGTGGAGATATTCCCGGCAAGAGGCCTTGCGTTATACGAGTTTGGGCAAGGCGCTGCTGCCGCATTGGACAGGCAAATCGGGATCGACGTGGACAGTTTTGATCTGGTCACCAGGTTGCGGCCCAACAGGGAAGAAGCAGTTTCGATCCGATTCCGGGGTGCTGTGCCTGTCCCGACAACCTCCCAATCCATTGTGACCGGCACGCGTACAACCGGCTGGCAGGTTATTCTGCTCTCGCCGGATGCCAAGTATCTACTCATTCTGACTTTCTCCATCCTTGGCGAGAAGTTTGAAGAGTTAGAGCCGCTGCTGGCTGAGATGGTACGGCGCGTGCAGTGGGCCGGCGACCACGGTGGGACAGATCCTGGGTTCGGTCCAGCGACAGTTTCCAGTCGGACAATGTACGTCCATAACGAACCCGCCCCATTCAGTCCTATTGTTGGCAAGATTGAAGCGGGCAGGCAGTTCTCGATTTTGGAACGGGATTTTTCGGGCAACTGGTGGCGGATCAGCTATGGCGGGCAGCCCGGTTGGGTCTCAGATCCTCTCGCGGCGGCTGATATACCCGACGCCCCCGTATCAGTTCCGGTGGCGATGATCGACCGGCGCGTCAATGTGCGCAGCGGCCCTGGCGCCAGTAACCCCGTAATCGGCGTTGCGGTAGCCGGCCAGCAGTATCTGATCACGGGCAGAAACCAGGCGGGCGACTGGTGGCAGATCGACAAAAACGGTCAGACCGGATGGGTCTTCGGCGAGTTGGTCACACCAGTTGCCGTGGGGGGCGTGCAGGTAGCCGTCGTCAGAATCCTCGCCCCGCCTTTACTGCCGGTGACTGAGGCGGCGATGATGGTCAACCGGCCAGCGAACCTGCGAGCAGGGCCGGACAACAGCTACCCTATCGTCGGCGAAGTCGTGCCTGGACGCCAATATCAGATTACTGGCAGGAATATGGCCGGCGACTGGTGGCGGATCGACGATAACGGCCAGCCCGGATGGGTATATGACGACCTGGTTGAGCTGGTCAAAGCAGGAAGCGTCCAGATCGTGGCCAGGTTTCCCCTTCCTCCTCTGCTGCCGGCCGCGCAGGCAGTGTTGACATTCGGCCGCCGCATGAACGTCTACGGCGGTCCAGGCGGCCGCTTCGCTGTCATCGACACCACCGAACCGGGCTATCAGTATCCGATCACCGGCAGGAATGTGGTGGGAAACTGGTGGCAGATCGACTATCACGGCCAGCCCGGATGGGTCTTCGGGCAATTCGTGGACACAGTTGAGCAGACGGATGGTGTCCGGTAGGCAGCCACGCCACTTCTGAACTGAGATGATCGCCGTTCACCGACCTGTCTGCAGGGAGTACGTTCGCAATGTCCCCCATTCGCTGTCTTGTCCTGACTGTACTGGCCTGCGTCTCCCTTGTTCTGTCCGGGTACCGGTCGGGCGCGTCTCAGCGACCGGATTCGGCCGCCGCCTCAGAGGCAGTGGCCGCTGACGGGTCGGTTGTCGTCTCGCAAGCCCGTTCGGCGATCACAGCCAATGTCGGGGCCGTACAGCAGGTCTCCGAAACACCCCCCGATCCTCTGCCTGCGGTCCCGATATTGTCCATTCACAATCCCCTGGCGATACCGACTGGAGATACGCCTTCCCTCTCAGGGGGCCCGTACCAGAACTGGCCCGCAGTCGAAGATGTGACGCACGGTCTCAGGATATTCCACCCGCAAGGATGGTTCTACGCCTCCTCCAAAGAGAGGCTGTTCTCCCTGCAGCCGCAGATGGGGGACCCGGCCGCCGCCGAGGCTGTGCTCGTCCGGCAGGCTGCGCACATCGAATCTCTGACCTCGGCAGGGAAAGAAGGCCAATTCGTTGGTTACGGTTTCCAGTTTTCCCCCGACAGGGAGTCAGCCTACATCAACCGCTTTGACATTCGTGCAATACCTGCTGCGGGACGCACGCTGGAGCAGTTTGCCCTGCAGTTAGCCGCCCGTAAGGAAGAGTCTGAAGTCGAGACGTTGGAGAGCGTTAAGGCTGGCCCCGGTCTGCGGCCCTGGGGTGAGGAGGCCGCGTCGATCCGGTACCGCAGCGGCGGCGCCGTTGTCGAGGAAGGCAAGGTTGTCAAGCGGCCAGGCACGGAGGTGGTCGGCTGGCAGGTGGTGCTGCTTTCGCCGGACGGTGGCACCTTCCTTCTGGTCACCTTCGATATACGCGGCGATCAGTTTGACGGCTGGCTGAAGCCTCTGTTGCGCGACATCGTGCGGCGTGTACAGTGGCTGGACCATCCTGCCTACGAGCCACCGGTCGGGCCCACTGTGACGATCTCGCGCACCATGTACGTGCGCGCTGGTCCGGATATTGACCAACCCATTGTCGGCATGGCCTCCGAGGCGCAACGGTACCCAGCGGTGAGCACAAATGCAGCCGGCGACTGGTGGCAGATCGAATACGAGGGGCAGTTGGCGTGGGTCTATGGCGGGTTCGTGACGCCGACCGCGGCTGCGGAGGGAGCACCGAAGGCGGACCCGTCGGGCTGGCTGACGTACGACGATCTTGCCCGCGGTTTTTCGCTGTCCTATCCATCGGGATGGCACTATTTCGACCCGGCGCGCCCTATGCAGGTCGACCAGTCCCTCTTTTCGGCCGCCGTTAAGCGTCGCGATGGCACGCGGCTTGACTTGGCGGAGATGGGAGCGCTGGTGTCAGCCATGAGCGGGCGCCGCGACGACGCCGTAATTGGGTTGGGCTTTCAGTCAGGCCCGCCCGACAGTGCGTCGAGCAACTTCATGTTGGTCTTCACTGTCGCGGCTGAAGGGACGACGCTGGAACGCTATGCGCAGGCGGCCGCCGAACACGCGTACAGCATCGAGCCTGCCAACGTCGTACTTGTGCAAGGCCTCAGACCGTCAAACGAGGAGGTCGTATCGGTCCGCTACCGTGAGCACGCAACCGCGAGTGAAGTATGGCAGGTTGTTCTCCTGTCCCCTGACGAAGAGAGGCTTCTCGTCCTTGCCTTCAGTGTTAACGTTGACGAGTTCGCGGCATTGCAGCCGGTGCTGGGTGAAATCGTGCAGCGCGCGCGCTGGGTCGATATCGAGTCCAATTCTCCGACCCGACCAGCGGTACCGATGATGCCGGTCCACAATCCCCTGGTGATCCCGACTGGAGATACACCTGCCCTCTCTGGGGGCCCGTTCCAGGACTGGACCGCGGTCGAAGATGCGGCGCATGGACTCAGGATATTCCATCCGCCAGGATGGCTCTACGCTTCCTCCAAAGAGGAGTTGTCCTCCCTACAGCCGCAGATGGGTGACCCGGCCGCCGCCGACGCTGTGCTCACACGGCAATCTGCGTACATCGACTCCCTGACTCCGTCCCGTCAAGAGGACCGGCTCATTGGATATGGCTTCCAGCACGCGCCGGACGAGCCTTCGACCTACAACAATCACTTTGCCCTTCGCACCATACCGGTTGCGGGTCGAACACTGGCGCAATTTGCGCTGCAATTGGCCGCCCGCCTGGAAGAGTCTGAAGTCGAGACGTTGGAAAGCGTGAAGGTTGGACCCGGTCTGCGGCCCTGGGGTGAGGAGGCCGTATCGATCCGGTACCGCAGCGGCGGCGCCGTCGTCGAACAAGGTAAGGTTGTCAAGCGGCCGGGCACGGAGGTGGTCGGCTGGCAGGTGGTTCTGCTTTCGCCGGACGGTGGGTCATATCTTTTGTTCACTTTTGAAATATGGGGCGAGCAGTTCGACGGCTGGCTGGAGCCATTGATGCGCGACATCGTACGGCGGGTTCAGTGGCAGGACCATCCTGTCTACGAGCCGCTTGTCAGTCCCACGGTGACGATCACGCGCACCATGAATGTTCGCGGCGGTCCCGGTACCGACCATGCCATTATCAGCACGGTCGCGGAAGGGCAACAGTACGCTGCGGTGAGCACAAATGCCGCCGGCGACTGGTGGCAGATCGAATACGAGGGGCAGCTGGCTTGGGTCTACGGCGAGTATGTGACGCCATCCGCCGATGCGGAGCGTGCGCTGCAGGCGGACCCGCCGGGCTGGCTGACGTACGACGATCTTGCCCGCGGCCTGTCGTTGTCCTACCCATCGGGATGGCACTATTTCGACCCGGCGCGACCAGCGCAGGTCGATCTGTTGCTCTTTTCATCCGCGGTCAAAAGCAGGGAAGGCGGGCGACTAGGCGTTGCGGAGATGGGGGATCTGGTGTCTGCTATGAGTGGGCGCCGCGACGATGCCGTCATCGGGCTGGGTCTTCAGTCAGGGTCCGCGGACAGCGCGACGAGCAACTTCATGCTGGTCTTCACTGTTGCGGCTGAAGGGACGACGTTGGCGTCCTATGCGCAGGCGGCCGCCGAGCACGCTTACAGCATCGAGCCTGCCAGTGTTGAACTGGTGCAGGATCTCAGACCGTTTGACGAAGAGGTCGTTTCGATCCGCTACCGTGAGCACGCGACTGCGAGTGAAGTGTGGCAGGTCATTCTGCTGTCCCCGGACGGAGAGAGGTTTCTTGTCCTCGCCTTCTGCGTCCACAGTGAGGAGTTCGCAGCACTGCAACCGGTGCTGAACGAAATCGTCCTGCGCACGCGTTGGGCTGAACAGCCTTCGAGCGGGGTGGGCCAGGTACATTCTGCCTCACCCTACCTACGCCTGCATTGGTGACCGGCCGTACGCTACCGCACACTATCACTGCGGCAGTTGTTGGCGGCTCGGCAGTAGGGAGGGGGGCCAACGAAAAGCCGCCCCTCCATCGCAACGCAAACCTGGGAGCGCGGGGCGGCATTTGAACAGCGGTGAACCCGCTCGGCCTCAGACAGGCCGTATACGTGAGCACCCCGGGTAGGATTCGAACCCACGACCCTCTGATCCGAAGTCAGATGCTCTGATCCACTGAGCTACCGGGGCAAACCAGCACTCCAAAGTATAGCACGTTCGGCCCCCAATCTTCAAAGAAGGGACTGAATGGGTACAACCCAAATTTGGGTTGGGAATAGTCTGGCGGCTTTTGGAAAGACGCAGGGGAGGCGTCAGGCCGGACATTATCATGGGTTCCGTCAGTTGGAGGGGATGCGAAGGCAGGCACAGGGCCGGCAGCTACGGGGAATTGATGGGACTGGCGCGACGTGGTTTGGCGAAGCCCCTTCGATTAGGGACCTTTCACCAATGTCGACACCAGGTCGGCGAGGCATGTTGTAGGGGGGGCGTTGCGGGGGCGGAGCCCCCGCACGAGGGAGGGCCGAATAGGCCCGACCGCCCAACTGCAGTAGTCAGTAGTCAGTGGTCAGAGGAGGCGCTTTCCTTGGCTTGGAGTTAATCGGGGACTGGACATGGCTCAGACCTCAACTAAGACATGTGAAAGTTCGCCCCCATTTTGGGATGCACCCGACTGAATCAAAAGCGAGCACCGCGTGAACTGCCACGCTGGCAGGCTCTCTTTTCTTCCCCACATTACGGCGTATTCTCTGCCCGCCAGCGCCCTATGAAGGCGCGCAACGCGTCCTCCCCGTCCAGGCCGCGCGCGTTTGCCAGTGCGACCAGCCGCCACAACAGAAGACCCAGCGTCTTTTCGTCGCAGCCCTCAGGCAGCAGATCCTCCAACTCAGGACTGCTCTCCGCCAGAGCAACGCGGTCGAGAAGACCGGCCTGGTCAGCCTTGGACTGCATCGCGCGCGCCTTACGCAGCGCAGGCAATGCCGCCGGCACGGCATCCAGCGGGCCCCGCGCCGGTCTGTCCTGGGCCGCCCGCTCCTCCGCCTTGATCTCTTCCCAGCGCGTATACAGATGCTCTATATCGTCAATGTCATCTTCGCCGAAGACGTGGGGATGCCGGCGGATGAGCTTCTCGACGCTCAAGCGCACCGCGTCGGCCATCTGGAAGCGGCCCTCCTCGGTCGCTATCTGCGCAATCATCGCAACAATCCCGAGTACATCGCCCAGCTCCTCGGCGATATGCGCCTCATCCTCAGAGTCCATCGCCTCGAGCGTCTCCGCTACCTCGTCCAGCAAGTAGGTCCGTATGCTCGCCAGCGTCTGCTCCCGGTCCCAGGGGCAACCGTACGGCGCCCTCAGGTGTGCCATCACCTCCTGCAGATCAGCATAGCTGCTGTGGTGCAGGGCGGGCACGTACAGGCAAGCGCCCTCGTCAACGCCGGCTGACGAAGCAAGATCTGCCAGCGGTAAAACGCGCGCAGAGCGGGTTCCATTTCCCTTCAGGTAGATAAGTTGCAGAGGATGGTCCTCAGGGTAGGCATTGCCCAGCACGGCGCCGACCGACTGCGCAGTCGGTACATCGGTGATCGCGAGCACCAGCGCCGGCAGCCCCAGATCGAAAGGCGGATGATGACGACCGGCCAGCCGCGCCGCGCCGATGATCTGAATGCCCTCATGCAGGTCAATGCCCACGATCTGCGCCGCTGCTGCCGCCGCTTCCATCTGATTACATATGGTCATGGTCTTCCGATCCCGTCACATGGGCCGTGTGAACCTGTCTCTGACCGCAGAGACATCTGCCTTCACAGACTGGCAGATGTGCACTCTAATGCATCGTCACTTGCCGGTCAATTCCTGGGGAATGGTGGCTCTGAGGCTTGGCATCGATATTGAATGCTGCTAAAGTAGGGCCCAGCGGCCTGCCAAACGGCGGCCGGTCCATCTTTCTGCTTTCCTGAGACGATCCGTGACGGATATCCTGCCCAACTGGTATACTCAGCCCGCCCGGCCCACTGTCATCACACGCCAGACGCCGGATGGGCGCGAGGTTCGCATCTCGGTAATCGTGCCCTGCCGAAACGAGGGCCGCAACATCCGACCCGTGCTCGAATGGGCCGCGCCCTATGCCGACGAACTGCTGGTTGTCGACGGCCACAGCAGCGACGACACGCGCACAATCGCCGCCGAACTGGGCGCCACCGTGCTTCTGGATAACGGCAAAGGCAAAGGCGACGCCCTGCGCGTCGGCATCGCCCACGCGAGCGGCGATATCCTCCTCTTTATCGATGCCGACGGCTCCCATGACCCCCGTGACATTCCCGCCCTCGTCCAGCCGATCATCGACGACGACGCCGACCACGTATCCGGCTCACGCATGTTGGGAGGGAGCGATGAGTTGCACGCCACCATCAATCAGTTCATCCGTCTCTTCGGCAGCCAGGTGATCACCCTCAGCATCAACTATACCCAAGGGGTGCGCCTGACCGACTCGCAGAACGGATTCCGGGCGATTCGGGCCGAAGTAGCGCGCAGCCTGGCGCTTGAATCGGAGATCCCGACGATCGAACAGGAGATGGTGATCAAGACCGTGCGCAGCGGGTATCGCATTTGCGAAGTCGCGACCCACGAATATGTGCGCTCCAATGGCGAGTCCAACTTCCGTGTATTGGATGTCTGGTTCCAGTTTGTCAAGAGCTGGCTCTACTATCTCTTCATCTGGAGACCGCCAACTCGGTCTGCAGCGCGCGTCACTTCCGACAGTCCGGAACAGAGCGGCAGCGCCGCGAAGGAAACGAATTCCCCCGGTTCTCGCAAGCTACCCGGGTCAGGAGAACAGATACCGAAAGCCAGTTCCAGGTAAATGTCCCAATCCCGTGAAACGGGGAAAGCGCCGCGCCGATTCGCTGTAGCCTTCCCTGCTATTCGCCCCACGATTCGCCATCTGTTGGCGTTTTACCTCCTTCTTGCCAGCCTGTTCGGTTTTGTAACCCCCCCTTTCGAAGCCCCCGACGAAATCTGGCATTTTGCCTTTGTTCACCATCTGGCAACGCAGCGGACGCTGCCGGTCGCGGAACCGAATACGACCGCCCTCTGGCGGCAGCAGGGCACGCAGGCGCCCGCCTACTACGCGGGCGCGGCTCTGCTTACCGCACTGATCGATCAGTCCGACTTCCCTGAGCTCTTCGCGCGCGCAAATCCCCACCGCGCCATCGGCCAACCCGACACCCCCATCAACCGCAACTATCTGATCCACCACCAGCAGACGGAACGCTTCCCCTGGAGCCGGTCGGTTCTGGCACTGCACGTCGCTCGTCTCTTCTCCGTCTTCCTCGGCGCGGTGACCGTCTACGCGGTCTATCGCACCCTTCGCCTCTTTCTCCCCGCGCAGAGTGCCCTGC
The DNA here is from genome assembly GCA_011523365.1 of Caldilineaceae bacterium. Lineage (GTDB taxonomy): Bacteria > Chloroflexota > Anaerolineae > Caldilineales > Caldilineaceae > Bin5. The sequence continues at coordinate 6,352 of WTGY01000097.1, read as the reverse complement.
TCGGCGCAGCCTTTGCCGCCTTTCTGCCCCAATTTGTCTTCATCAGCGCATCTGTCAGCAATGACAACGCCGTCAACGCAGCTGCCGCGCTCGTCCTGTGGCAACTGACGGAGATGCTGGTGGAAGGAGGACGGCCGCAAAAGAGCCGTCTGCTGAAACTCGGCGCGGCGCTCGGCCTGGCGCTGCTTTCCAAGCTGAGCGGGCTGGGCCTGGCCGGCGTCTCCGCGGCCGCTGTCCTGTGGCTGACGTGGCGGAGCCGCAACCTTCGCCCCATCTTCGATGCTGTCCTCTGGACGGCTATTCCCGCCATCCTGCTCGCCGGCTGGTGGTACCTGAGAAACTGGCGCCTATATGGCGACCCCCTGGCCTGGGATATGTGGGAAGCCAATATCCTGTTGCGGGTCATCCCGGCTGGCCCGTCGCAGATCCTGAGCGAGTTGGGAGGGCTGGAACGTTCCTTCTGGGGGCTGTTTGGCTGGCTCAACCTGCCCTACCCAGCCTGGATCTACCTGGCTCTGCGTGTCGTCGCCGTCTTCGTTGCGCTTGGGTTGCTGTTATATCTCGCCCGGAAAGCGCGTGCCGGCGGCCCCCGCCTCGCCTACCGAGTGCCCCACGCCTTCCTTCTGCTCTGGCTGCTCGTTCTTACCATCTCCTGGCTGCGTTTCATGCGAGTGGCGCCGGCCGCCCAGGGACGTTACTTCTTTGCCGCGCTGTCCGCTCTGGCCCTGCTGTGGGCACTTGGCTGGACGGGTTGGGAAAGCAGAATCGGACATAATATCGGTCACAGTATCGGCTGGAGTGTTACCTCTGCCCTCGGACTGCTCACGCTGGCCACACCCTTTCTCTTCATCCGCCCCGCTTACACGCCACCGCCGATGTCAGTTCCTGACAGCACCTCGAAAACTGCTGTCTCACCGACGCCCCACGCCCTCTTTCTCGCCGGAGACTCCGAGATTCAGTTGCAACATGCGACCGCATCGTATGACGCTCTACAAGGTCGGACTGGCGAACAGGATCCCCAACTGCCGACCGTTTTCCCCGGTGACGAAGTCCAGGTGGATCTGGCGTTCATGACCAACGCTCCGCTGGCCGCTGACTGGTCCCTCTTCATTCATCTCGTGGACGGCACTGGTCTGACCGTCGCCCAACTCGACTCGATGCCCGGCGGCGGGCTGCGGCCGACCAGTGGCTGGCTGCCCAACCGTCTTCTGCTCGACAGCTATACCGTTGTGATCCCGGAGACGGCCCATACACCGAATCGGGCCAGCTGGCAGATTGGCTTCTACGACCACCGCAGCGGCGAACGTCCGCCCCAACTCGGCGGCGGCACAACCCATACGTTCGGCGAGGTGACCATCTGCCCCGCCGGTTTCACCGTTTCGGACTGCCAGCCCGGCGGCAAGGCCGATACGTCCCAGGACGGCGGCCCCAGCATTCCAACCCCGGTGCACGTGCAGTTTGCCGACAGCATTACCCTGGCCGGTTACAGCTTCAGCAGCCGTAACCCGGTTCCCGGTGAAGAGATGACCGTTACCCTGTACTGGACCGCAAACGGGCCGGTGGCCGAACCGTATACCGTCTTTGCGCACCTGCTGACAGACAGCTTCGACATGTTCGGCGGCGCCGACCTGCAACCGTCGCCTTCAACGGAAGCCTGGAGCGCTGGCGAGACCGTCGCAACCGTGCACACGTTCATCGTTTCGCCGGACGCCCCCCCAGGACTCTATCAGATCGAGATCGGCCTGTATACCCGCCCCGATTTTCGCCGCCTGCGCGTGCTCGACAGGATCGACCCGGCGCAGGAGGACCGGCTGCTGCTCGGCCCTCTCCGCATCGAGTGAGCGCCTCAGCGGTTACCGATACCCGGGTGCATCCCTGATTTGGGGTGGGAACAGTCAGGCGGGGAATCGGTGCCAGCGGTGGCTGAAATAGTTTACCGTCTTTTGGCGAGACGCAGTGCGTGCGCCTGGCCTGGCCTTACGGTGGAGTCCGTCAGTCGGGGGTGCGAGGGCAGGCACAAGGCCAGCACCTACAAGGATCTGATGGGACTGGCGGGACGTGGTTTGGGGAAATTCTTTCGACTGGGCACTCGTTACGAATATCGACACCAGGTCGGCGAGGCATGTTGTAGGAGAGGGGGCGTTGCGGGGGCGGAGCCCCCGCACAAGGGAGGCCGCTTGCGGCCGACCGCCCAAAAAAGCGAGGAGAGAGGGAAGAGGAGTGAGGAGAGAGAAATGCAGTTTCCTCTTACTGAGAGTTGACCGCGAGATTGGTGCGGCTTCGCTGCTACCCGAGGTATAGGAAATTGCGCCCCATTCTGGAATGCACCCCAGTACCCGGATGCCTTGATTCACAGACCAATTTCGACTATGATTCATCTGGTTCGCAGGGCTTACTCCAATTCTCGATGCAAGTGTACATCTCTCCCATTACTTGAATTTCGGTCTGAAAGGGACAACGCATGAGCCGTAGACGGGGCAGACGCCGCCGCTTGAGCCGCAACGAAAAGATCTTCTACTTTCTGAGCCTGCTGATTGCGCTCAGCATGGTGTTGAGCCTGGTCTACGTGGCGATTACGCCCGCCGGTCCTTAGAACGGCCAACGGACCTCCACGCCTGGAAGCGCAGGTTGCACGCCCGCGCTCAGTCTGGACCAATCCCGTGACAGTCGAAGAACGCCGTGGGCTGGCCTTGGTAGCGATCGCCGTCCTCTTCTTCAGCACCAGCCCCGTGCTGGTGCGTTGGGCCGCCCGCTCGGTATCCTCCTTCGAGATCGCAGCCGGTCGCCTCCTGGTCGCCGGCATCGTCGTGTCAGCTGCGGTCTTGATTCGCAGCCGCGGCGCATGGGCCGCCCCCAATTGGCGCGGCCTCCTCGCGTCCAACTGGCCCCGTCTGGTCCTCGTCGGGCTGGTCGCGGCTCTCCACTTCTTTTTTTACGCCTACTCACTCGAATTTACGACGATCACCAATAGCCTCGCGATCATGTACACTGCGCCCATCTGGGTCGCCCTGCTGTCCCGCTTCTGGCTCCGGGAACCGCTGTCCAGGCGTAAATGGCTGGGCATCCTCGTGGCCGTCGTGGGCGTGGCCGTTCTCTCCGGGTTCGAGCCGGTACTGGCGCTCGTTCGTCAAGGCGGCAGCGCAACGTACAACTTCACCCCCCGCATGTTGATCGGTGATCTGCTTGCTCTGGGCAGTGCCATCACATACGCCGTCTACAGCATAGCCGGCCGCAGCCAGCGCGAACGGTTGCCTCTGCTGGTGTATGCCGGCGCAGTCTACATGCTGGCTGCTCTCTGGCTGCTTCCAGCCGCGGCCGCGTCCCATACCCCCGGCAGCTTCAACTGGCCCGCCGTTGCCAGCATAGTCGGCCTGGGCGTCTTCCCCCTGGCTTGCGGCCATACTCTCTACAACGCGGCCCTGCGGCGCGTGAACGCCACCTATGTCAATCTCATCGCAACGCAGGAGGTGCTGGGCGGCGTGCTGCTGGGCGCGCTCCTGTTGCTCGAGATCCCTTCATTCAACAGTATCATCGGCGGACTGATCACCATCGGCGGAATCCTCATGGTGCTCCTGTAGTTTCTGCCTGTTGCCGTTCTCAGTCTGTCAAATCGCAGTACGAAGCAAAACCGGCCTCCGCCGAAATCAATCTGAACCCAAAGGTTTCTGCGATGTATCGCGACCGTCTCCCGCTCTTCCCCGACACCGTTGCGCTGCGCCCCGACAAGAACGGCCAACCTGCGCTCCACGTCGGCGGTCGAGACCTGAACGAACTGGCCGCCGAATTCGGCACACCACTCTATATTTACGATCAGCACACCATCGACAGCGCAGTTCAGGCCTATCAGGATGCTCTCGGTCGACACTATTCCGGCCCCGCCGGCATCACCTACGCCGGCAAGGCATCTCTCAATCTGGCCATGGCCCGTCTGATGGCGGCCCACGGGCTGCTTGTGGACTGCACCGGCGTCGGTGAGTTGCACATCGCCCGTACTGCCGGTGTCCCGCGCGCCCAGATCCTGTTGCACGGCGTGAACAAGAGCTGGCCGGATCTGCAAGCCGGGTTCGCCCAGGCCGGCACGCTCGTCGTCGACAACCTGCCGGAGTTGGCGCGGATCGCCCAACTGGCCCATGCCCGCGGCCCTGCTCCCTCCCTCTGGCTGCGGGTACGGCCTGGTTACGCCGTCGACACACATCAGTTCCGCCAAACAGGGCAGCTTGACAGCAAGTTCGGGATGGACGCCGACGAATGCGTCGACGCAGTGGCTTTCTGCCAGCGGAATGAACTGCCCGTGACCGGGCTGCACTTCCACCAGGGATCGCATTTTCACGCGGCCGAAGAGGTGCTGCCCGCTCTGGACACGGTATGCGAGCTGATGGGCCGCCTGCAACAGGAACTCGACTGGTGGCCCCAGGCGCTGAGCCCGGGCGGCGGCTGGGGCATCGCCTACCACGAGAAGGATCTCCCTCACCAATCGATCGAGGAATACGTCGCGACGGTGGCGGCGGCGCTGGCAAGGAACCTGTCCTCCTTTTCTCTGCCCCTGCCCCGTCTGCAAGTGGAGCCGGGGCGCAGCCTTGTCGCCCGCGCCGGCGTTGCCATCTATCAAGTGGGAACTGTCAAACGAGCAGGGGGTCGGCGTTGGCTTCTGCTTGATGGCGGGATGGCGGACAACATTCGCCCGGCCCTCTATGAGGCGCGCTACTCTGCCCTGCCGGTCACCGACCCGCTGGGCAGACTTCCGCTATCGGAGAACGCCTGGTTGGCCGGTCCTTACTGCGAGAGCGGTGATCTCCTGATCGAGGACCTGCCTCTGCCCGATATCGAATTGGGGGAACTGCTGGCCGTTCCGGTCAGTGGCGCCTACCAGCTGATGATGGCCAGCAACTACAATGGAGCACTGCGGCCGGCCGTAGTGATGCTGCGCGACGGCGACGCGCACCTGGCGCAGCGCCGGGAAACGGTCGATGATCTACTGCTACGGGATATCGTCTGAAGGGCTGAAGAGGAAAAGCTGGTGCGCTATCACTCGTGAGGGGATTCGTCCGGCTGGCCGAGAAGTAGCTGGCGCACCACGTCATCAATGCGTCGTTTGTAGCGCAGCAACTCCCGCCTGCACTCCATCTCCGCCGAAGTCTGCGGCTTGAAAGACCGCAGCGTCTCCTCCAACTCCCAGTCGATCTGCACACGGATGCGATTGATGACGCGCCCCCGCAGATACTCCCGCATCTCCTGCGCAATCACCGTGTCGTAATCAAGCAGGTCATCATGCAGGTCGACCAGGCGGTCGGACCCGATGGCAGGGATCGGCAGCGACCGCAGCGTTTCCCAGGCTCTGTTCAGTTTTCGACGATTTACACTCATGCCAGGTCCAAATGACGCGCCACAGTTGGGCACAGTTGCAGCGTCGGTTCTGAAGTGGGAATGGAGGTTGTCCTATACACGTCTGAAGTAGCTGAGATCTGTAGTCCGGATGAGGAGACCTGGATCGCGCGAGGATTATAGTCGCTGATGCCTTCAAAAGACAAGAATTGGATAGCGAAAGAATTCGACTTGCGGGCGAGATGGCCGATTCCAGTCCGCCCGGCCTCTGCGTAGCGTGCACCGCAACCCCGACCGCGGCAGGAAGTCGAATCAGCCAGGATCAGATCAACCAGACCTTAGCCAATTCACGGCGCGGCCTGAGGCGAACCAAGGGGTCTCCCATGCCTCACTCATCTCCACTCTCTCCTCGTCTTTGGGCGGTCGGGCCTGCGGCCCTCCCTTGTGCGGGGGGATTCCCCCCGCAACGCCCCCCTCTACACCAGCCTGCGCCGCCTTCGCGCCGCGACGCCGGCGCCGACCCCATGCCACCTGTCCCTCACGCACCTCGTGCCGCGCAGTCTCCGTTGCGTCTATGCCGCCGGTCGCTCACCCGCGTCATGCCGCCAAATCTGCCCCCTTCCATACGCACCGGTAGGGGTAGGCCTTGTGCCTGCCCTGTGACCTGCTAAGGACCGGACCACACTATCGTCCATCGCCGCCGCGCATTCCCCGTCTGACCCTTTTTGCCCAAAACTGGGACGCATCCCGCAGCGAATCCATTTTGACAAGAACTGAACACATGTTCTATAATGGATTCAGTCAGTACACTCGGGGATCAACCCGGCGCCTACGCTCAGAAGAGGCGCGTCAAACGGGGCAAAGGATGTCGATAGCAGACCGTAAGGGAGAACGATGACAAGAAAACGATCAACCGATAGTGGGCCGGCCAAAGCGCTGGAAGTTACCATCGCCAATCTGAACAAACGCTACGGGGAAGGGGTCATCATGCGGCTGGGGGAGGCAACCCGGCTGGACGTGGCCGCGATCC
>WTGY01000077.1 GCA_011523365.1 Caldilineaceae bacterium | reverse complement strand
CCCCAACACACACATATCCATCCCCCAAAAACACAATTCACCCAATTTGACCCGATTTTCACAAATCTCCTCAAAAACCCCGATCATCTGTGCTATACTTAACGCATGGCAAACTATACCTTTCCCAAAAACTGTCACCGAAACCCGACAAATCGCCCGCATGCTGCAACCGCTTCCACACCTACCGGTCCAAAAAAAGCCGCCCAATCTCACACCTGTAACCCATCCCTGCCGGGAAACTTCGTGCCCGCCGGCCGCGTCCCCCAACCGCGATTCTTGGCGTCGCACTTCGCTCTCGACGCCAAAAAAGCGGAAACGGCGGCCCAGAAAGAAAAATTCGCCCGCTTTTGCCCGACTTTTCCGCGTTTTCCGCTTTTTCCGCCATTTCAGCCATTTCTCAAAAAAACACCGAAAAGATGTGCTATACTCAAAACATGACTGATAACACAACACCCAAACCCTGGGAACAGCAGCCGGATGAACCCCTCAAATGGTACAACCGCTTTGAAATCTATCTCTCGCTGGGCCCGTCCCGTACCTTCACAGCAGCCTTTCACGTTTGGACGCCCGGCTACACCAAGCTATCCGGCACGACCAGCAAACGAGCCAAAGAATGGCGCTGGGAAGAACGCGCCATCGCCTACGACCGGGCCAAACGCGAAGAAAAAGCCGCTTACGAGGAAGCCCGGGAAGCCGTAGCCCGCGAACGCGACCGGCACCTCAACACCACGATCTACAATGCCGTCTCCTCCGTCTTCGACACGGCCGACTTGCCGAATCTGACCAAAGAGGAAGCCCGCGCCATCCTCCATAAACTTCCCGCTCTTCTCAGAACCGCATCCGAACTCCAGCGCCGCCAACGTCAGTCACATCGCGCCTCCGACCACTTCTCCGCCAACGACGGCTGGCCGGAACTGGACCCGGAAATTGAAAAAATCCTGGACATGTACGCCGATGAAAGCCAAGAAACTGATTAACAAAATCGCCCGTCTCGAAATAGCCGCACACCATCTCGACTGTTCGCGCCAACAGCTCGAACACTTCATTTCCGCCGGCTACTTCCCCCAGCCCAGACAGCTCCACTTCCACGCCGCCGCACGCCTCTGCGACCTGCCCGACGGCCCCACACAGATCGGCTTCGGCGGCGCCCGCGGGCCCGGCAAGTCCCACGCCGCCCTCGCACAGACCGCCCTCGACGACTGCCGCCGCTTCCCCGAACTCAAAGTCCTCTTCATCCGCCGCTTCGCCAAACAGGCACGCGAACAGTTCGACGACCTCCGCCGCACTGTCCTCAGAAACGTCCCCCACCGCTACATCAAGTCCGAAGGACTCCTCATCTTCCCCAACGGCTCACGCATCTCTGTCGGTCACATCCGCACCGAAAACGATATCGACCAGTTCCTCGGCATCGAATACGACGTCATCCTCATCGAGGAAGCCACCACCCTGTCCGAGCTCAAAATGCAGGCCCTGCGCGACTCCAATCGCACCAGCAAAAACTTCCGCCCCCGCATCTACACCACTACCAACCCCGGCGGCATCGGCCACGTCTGGTACAAAAAACGCTTTGTCGACCCCTTCCGCACACACAAGGAGCTCGACACCCGCTTCATCCCCGCCACCATCGAAGACAACGCCGTCATCGACCCCGACTACCGCCGCAAACTCGAAGAAAACACCGGCTGGAAACTGCGCGCCCACCGCTACGGCGACTGGGAAATCGCCGCCGGTCAGTTCCTCGATAACTTCAACTACGACCTCCACGTAATCGAACCCTTCCCCATTCCACCCGAATGGCACTGCTTCATGGGCATGGACTACGGCTACAAACACCCCACCGTCTTCCTCCTCCTCGCCGTCGACGGCGACGACAACGTCTACGTCCTCGACGAACACGTCCAAAACGGCTGGCTGCCCCAACAGCACGCCAAAGAGGTGCACGCCATGATCGAGAGAAACGGCGCCCACCGCAACGTCCGCTACCACATCTATGCCGGCGCCGACGTCTTCGCCCAGAAGTCCCAATTCACCATTTCCGACACTTATCTCGATGAGGGTCTCGCCTTCACCCCCGCCGACACCGACCGCATCCAGGGCGCGCACGAGCTCCGCACCCGCCTCGGCAACCCCGAAGCCGGCATCCCCCCTTCCCTCTTCATCTTCAACCGCTGCCACAACCTCATCGAATGCCTCCCCAACCTCCAGAACGACCCCAAAAACCCCGAAGACGTCCTCAAAGTCGACGTCAACGAAGAGGGCGTCGGCGGCGACGACACCTACGACGCCCTCCGCTACGCCGTCAAAACCTACTCCTCAGGCCGGCTCTACTTCGCCTGACACACGGCCACCACCCGTTGGGGCACCCCTTGTGGGTGCCCTGGTTGGGCCTCCTCAAACCTGTTTGACACATGCCCCCCTTTCCACTATTCTTCTCCGAAACCACGCCCTTTTGTGTCCCAAGGGCTCGCGGCAAGGCCCGCCTGTCCCGCTTCGGCGGCGCCCGAACATCTGATTTGCGCAGATTTCTGCAAAGGAAACATTTGCCGGCCGTTCTCGAAAAACTTCTCCTCTGCCTGCTTCACATCACATTGATTGCAACCAGCACCACACATGCCGCCCGTTGCATCCCATACCCCCGCTATGTCATCCAGCGGCCAGGAGAAAACTTGCGCAACCTATTCTGTAATCATGCCGCACGCAAAACTGCCGTGCGGCCTCTCCCTGTGAGGAGGCACATAAAATGAGCGATTCACCCATCCGCCTCGGCATCATCGGCTTGGGCCCCGCCAACATGGCCTCAACCATGACCATGCTCCAGGACGAGCCCGACCTGCGCTACACCATCACCGCCGCCTGCGCCCGCCGCCCCGACGTCCTCGAACAGGCCGCCCGCCAGTTCAACATCCCCTACTGGAGCTCCGACTACCGCGACATCGTCGCCCGCGACGACGTCGACGTCGTCTGCGTCTACTCCCCCGACGCCCTCCACGCCGAGTCCTGCATCGGCGCCCTCGAAAACAACAAGCACGTCATGTGCACAAAACCCATGGTCACCACCCTCGAAGACGCCCGCCGCCTCGTCGACCTCGTACGCGACACCGGCGCCAAATTCCTCGTCGGCCAGACCATGCGCTTCGACCGCCAGTTCCTCGCCGCCAAAAAGATCTACGACGACGGCCAACTTGGAAGCCTCATCGCCCTCGAAAGCTTCTACCTGCACGACATGCGCCCCATCTACGACTTCACACCCTGGCGCCTCACCATGCCCCAGGACTTCATGTTCGGCGGCTGCGTCCACAGCATCGACATCATCCGCGCCTTCGGCGGCGACATAAAACGAGTCCACGCCATCGCCAACAAGGGCGGCCTCACCCCTGACTACCCCATCCCCGACAACTTCTTCATCAACGCCGAATTCACCTCCGGCGTCATCGGCCGCGTCTCCGGCCTCTACGGCATCGTCCACCCGCCCCTGCCCATGATGCAGTACGGCGTCTACGGCACAAAGGGCAGCCTCCAGGGCGAGTATACCGACAACGAGCCCGGCGAAATCCGCGTCGTCCTCGACGAAAACACCGAAGAGGTCGAGACAACCCCATACGACGCCGAAACCGACCTCAGCGCCTACGGACACGGCGCCACCGTCATCCGTTACATGCGCCACTTCCAGGACTGCCTCGACAACGACAAAGACCCCTCGCCCGGCGTCCTCGACGGAGCCAAATCCGTTGCCGCCGGCGTCGCCGCCTGGGAATCCATCCACACCGGCAACGCCGTCGACGTCTTCAACGACTTCTGACCCAACCAATGACCACCCAATCCTCAGCAATTCAAAAAGATGCTCTCCGCGCCCCTCCGCGTCCTCCGCGGACAAAAAAGGTGTTCTTCGCGCCCCTTCGCGTCCCTTCGCGGATTAGAAAAAGGTGTACTCCGCGGAATTTCCCATCGCCCATCATAACTCGGAGAAATAGACCAGCATGCCGCCAGTCAAATTCCTGATCTGCGGCTCAGGCGGAGCCGGCCTCCACTGCGCCCACGTCGCCGCCGCCGACGGCCGCGGCGACGTCGTCGGCCTCTTCGACCCCGTCGGCACACAGCTCGAAGAAGCCCTCGACATCTATCCCAACGCCGCCGCCGGCACCAACTACGAGCAGCTCCTCGACGAGACCAACCCCGACGTAGTCGTCGTCGCCGGCCCCGACCATCTCCACGCCGAGCAGACCATAACCGCCCTCGAACACGGCTGCCACGCCCTCGTCGAAAAACCCTTCGCCACCAGCGTCGCCGACGCCCGCCGCATGATCGAAGTTGAAGAGCGCACCGGCCTCCACGTCATGACCGACCAGACCATGCGCTACGTCTACCCCTGGCGCGAAATGGTCCTCGCCACAAAGGCTGGCGAAATCGGCGAACCCTTCTTCATCCAGGGCGACTACATCCACGACATGACCGCCTGGTACTGGCCCCACGGCAGCCACCACACACCCTGGCGCATCGACGCCGACAACCCGCAGAACATCCTCCTCGGCGGCGGCATTCATCCCATTGACCTCATGCTCTGGGCCATCGACTCACCCGTCGAAGAGGTCTCCATGTACAGCAGTGCCCGCTGCGTTCCCGAATTTCCCAGCGAGGACTGCTATATTCTGATAATGAGATTCGCCAACGGCGTCCTCGGCAAGTGCCACGTCACCAGCGGCTGCTCCGGCCCCACCTGGCACGGCTTCTTTGAGAGCTACGGCCTCACCGGCACCCTCAAGGAAGGCAGCCTATACCGCCGCGACCAGGAACCCGTCGAGCTCGAGGATACCTCCACCGGCAATGTCGTCGGCGGCCACGGCTGGGCCGGTTCCGTCGTCGCCTTCCTCGACCTGCTCGAGGGCAAGGCCGAAAACCCCATTACCTCCAAAGCCGGCGCCAACAACGTCGCCGTCTGCGAAGCCGGCCTGATCTCGGCCCGCACGGGCCGGTCGGAAAAAGTGGATTGGTTTTACTAGCGCGCGTCAGCCCAGGCCGCAGTGCAGCCCGATTCGCTGCCCGCGTACCCTGAATCCGGCCCGGCTTCCTGACCGTGAACAGCAACAGACCGTTGCCCAACGCTTCTTTGAATGCCTTGCATCGCCTGAACCGAACACCTGGTCGGAGGCCCGTAATTTGATCCAACGTTTCACATTCACCCTTGTATTCTTGACTGGAATCTTGCTATTGGTTTCCTTCAGTCGCACCGCCATCGCCCAGTCCGAATCTGGGCCAACACCAACGCCGCAGCCCGAAGCCGTGACTACCCCAACGCCCCAGACCAGCCTGACTGTGCAAGGCGAAAACATCGCAGCGCTGGGAATAGTTGATGTCTCTGCAAATGACCCCAACATGGAGAACGTGATCGACGGCGATTTGGCAACGATGTGGACTGCCCGCGACATCGCACCGCAGTGGCTCTCAATCGAGTTTGAAGACCTCCATCTGGTGAGCAAAATCGAGCTCGTCATTACGCAAAGCGACGCCGGTCTGACATCACATGAACTCTGGCTGGGAGATGATTCCCACACCGTGACGCCCTATAAGCGCTTTGACAATATTCATACCGAGGATGGGCAGATAATCGAACTCTTCGTCGATCCCCCGCGCCGCATCAACCGCGTGTTCCTCCTGACCAGGCAGAGTACCGGCTGGGTCGGTTGGTACGAAGTGAAGGTATTCAACGCAGTTGAGCTCACCGCATGGCAGCTCAACGAGACCGCAACCGGCTTTGAGCTGCCCGTGCAGGCGACCCATGCCGGCGATGGCAGCGGCCGCATCTTCGTCGTCGAACACAAAGGCCGCATCCGCATCGTCAAGGACGGCGTTATCAATCAAGAGCCCTTTCTGGATATCTCAGACCGCGTGCAATGCTGCGGCGAACAGGGCCTCTACAACATCGTCTTCCCCCCAACCTATACCGACAGCCGGCATTTCTACGTGAGCTATACCAGTCCCACCCATACCGTGATCAGTCGCTTCAGGACCACCTCCGATCCCGATATTGCCGATCCCGACAGCGAGGAGGTCCTGCTCACCATCGCGCAACCGCATCCGAGTCACAATGGCGGCTCCATGTCCTTCAGCCCCAAAGACGGCTACCTCTATATCGGCAGCGGCGATGGCGGCGGCGGCGGCTTCAACTGGCTCAACCCACTCGACCCCGGCACGTTGCTGGGCAAACTCCTCCGTATCGACGTGGAATCCGGCGGCCAGCCCTATGACATTCCCCCAAGCAATCCCTTCGTAGACGTTGACGGCTACCGACCTGAAATCTGGGCAATGGGACTGCGCAATCCCTGGGGATTCGCCTTTGACAGGCAGACCGGCGCGCTCTACATCCCCGACGCCGGCCGCACCCTGAGAGAAGAGGTCAATTTTCAGGAGGCCGGTAGCGCTGGCGGCGAAAACTACGGCTACAGTTTCTGGGAGGGAAACTACTGTACCTGGTCCTGCAATGTCGACAATCTGGTCTATCCCGTCTCCGTCTATGACCATGGCCAGGGGAACTGCGTCGTTGTCGGCGGTGCCGTCATGTCGTCGATCTTCGTATACGCCGACTTCTGCAAGGGCAGCATCTGGGGACTGCAGCGTCAAGGAGACAGGTGGCACAGTAGGCTTCTCATCGACGCAGGCACCGCAATTAGCAGCATCGGCTCCGACGAAACGGGCAATCTCTACGCCACCGCCTACGCCCTCGGAAAAGTCCTTCAGCTCGTTCCCAAAGTAATCGCGCCGGGCGCCGCCAACGAAAACGGTGCCGAAACCGAAGGCAGTGACGAAGAGAAGGAAACTGATACCCCTGAGAACGCTGCCGATAGCGAGGACGGCGAGGAAGAAGCCGGTTCACATGAAAGCGCAGCGTACGGCGAAAAGCGCTGATATCGAGAGCCGTAGCATGCAGGTTGGCGGGGTTGGATCTCTTCCCGGTTGGCCGGGCATCGGTTGCAATGGATTCGTGTTCCACTCATCAAAGCCCGCAAGGGCGGAAGGAAATCAGACTATGCAGCACAGTAAAATGAGTCGCCGCAGCTTCTTGCAAATCTCGTCAGCCGCTACCGCCGGCGCCGTGCTGGCAGCCTGCGCGCCGGTCGCCGGCGACATGGCCGGCAGCGACATGGCAGACGACATGCCCGACGAGCTTCAGGCCGAAATCACCGTCTGGCACCAGGACTGGGACGGCATGAACCGCATCCTCGCCTGGGCCACCGAGGCCTTCGCCGAAGTCGAGCCCGGCGTAACCGTCAACACCCAGCCCATCGGCTACGGCGACCTGCTCGCCAAGCTCCTCCCCTCCATCGCAGCCGGCAATGAGGGCGACATCAACTATCACTACACCGACTGGGTCGTCGCCACCGACGTTTCCCAGGTCTTCCTCGAAATCACCGACCTCGCCGGCGGCCGCAACGCCCTCGAGGAACGCTTCTTCCCCGCCGCCTTCACCGCCGTCAACGCACCCGAAGGCAAGGCCTACTACTACCCCTACATCTCCGGCCTCTCCGACTGCGTCCTCGTCCTCAACACCGACCACTTCTCTGATGCCGGCGGCGACTGGACCCAGTGGGACGACCTCGGCGTCGTCATCGACGACTGCCTTAAGGTCCGCCAGATCGACGACGACGGCAACATGACCCACGCCGCCTGGACCCTCACCGGCATGCTCGGCCTCTTCCCCCAGACGATCATGTACCAGCTCGGCGGCGCCCCCTACGACGTCGAGACCGCCACATTCACCTACAACAGCGAAGCAGGCATCGCCGCCCTCCAGTTCATGCACGACATCATCTACGAACACCGCCTCTTCGACTGGGACTTCATCGACAACGTCTGGCAGGACATGGCCAACGGCATCCTCTCCATGGAAGGCATGGGCTCCTGGACCTACAGCGTCCTCGCCAACCAGTTCCCGCTCAATCTCGAAGCCCTACCCATGCCCAGCCATCCCGACGCCCTCGAACGCATCCTCTGCCCCAGCCACATCGGCTCCTGGGCCCTCTCCCGCCGCCTTCGCGACGACGACGACAAACTCAACGCCGCCATCGCCTTCATCGACATGATCATGAGCACCGAAGGCCAGTTGCAGGCCATGGAGTTCTACTCTGGCAGCCTCATGTCGCCCGCCGTCTACGCCGACCCGCGCATCGAAGAAACAACCTACGGCGCCGTCTCCAAGAAGTGCGCCCTCGGCGTCTGGCCCCACGCCCGCTACGCCGGCCACCACGTCGCCAACCCGGCCCCCGCCTGGCGCGAAGCCGAAAGAGCGCTCACCGGCGAAATCTCCATCCAGGAGGCCGTCGAAAACATCGACGCCGAAATGCAGGGCCTCGAAGACACCGCCCTCGAACGTCTCAACGCCTGATTCTGCGCCGCGGGAAGGGGCGGTCCGACCGGGCCGTCCCGCCCCGCCCCCACACCCGCTACCGCAACGCCGACGAGGAAGACAGCCATGGCAGTCACAGCAGGGCCCAGTCCAACTGACGCCGTACCAGTCCGGTCATGGCGCGCCTGGCTGAACCAATACAGCTGGCTCGGTATGGGCTTCGCCTTCACCCTCTCCGTCTTCTACCTGGTGATGTTCGTCATCCCCTTCGGCACCGCCATCTGGCTCTCCTTCCACAACTGGGACTACATCCAGAAACCGGTCTTCGTCAACACCCGCAACTTCGACAAGCTGTTCGGCGACCCCGGCTTCTGGAACGCGCTCTGGACCACCGTCCGCTTCTCGGCCGTCGAAATCTTCGTCGCCCTCAGCCTCGCCCTCCTGCTCGCGCTCGCCCTAAGTCACCTGCGGCCCGTATACCAGTACACGCTCCTCGCCATCTACAACCTGCCCGTCATCATGCCCGGCGTCGTCAGCGTCCTCCTCTGGAAATGGCTCTACCGCACCAACGGCGGCGCCTTTAACGCCATCCTCGAATCGTTTGGCTTGCCGCAACAGCCCTTCTCCAAGAGCCCCGACCAGGCCCTCTGGTGCATAACGCTCATGGTCGTCTGGATCTTTCTCGGCAACTCTTCCATCGTCCTCCTCGCCGCCATCAACGAGGTGCCCGACAGCCTGCTCGAGGCCGCACAGCTCGACGGCGCCAGCGCCTGGAAACGCTTCACCGCCGTCACCCTGCCCCTCATCCAGCCCGCCATGGCCTACCAGGTCGTAACCAGCATCATCGGCACTATGCAGATGTTCGAGCCCTTCCAGCTCATGCCCGGGCCCGGCCACAGTACGCGCACGCTCTCACTCTACACCTACCAGCTCGGCTTCGAGGTGCTCAACCTCGGCTACGGCGCCGCCGTCTCCATCGCTATGTTCGTCATCCTGCTCAGCGCCACCCTTTTCGAGCTCCAGCGCCGCCGCCGGTCCTGGGACTATTGACGGAGAAGCACCATGACCGCCACCACCACCGACCTTGCCCGCCTCTCGACCCCCTACTGGCAGCGCACCCGCTGGCAGACCTGGCTGCTCATCGCCGTCCTCATCGGCGGCGGCTTCGTCATGCTCTACCCCTTTGCCTGGCTCGTGCTCTCCGCCTTCAAGCTGCCCGCCGACATCATCCGCATCCCCCCCACGCTCTGGCCCGAAGAATGGTCGCTCGAAGCCTTCCAGGTCGTCCTCTCCCACAAGATCGGCGGCGGCAGCCTCACCCGCTCCTACATCAACAGCATCTTCGTCACCGTCACCACCGTCATCGCCGTTCTCATCACCTCCACCCTCGGCGGCTACTGCTTCGCCCGCCTGCGCTTCCCCCTGCGCGAGCCCCTCTTCTACTTCGTGCTCTCCACCACCATGGTCCCCTTCCTCACCCTCCTCATCCCCCTCTACGTCGTCATGGACCGGCTCGAGCTCCTCAACACGCTCTGGGTCCTCATCGTGCCCTCCGTCTTCTCGTCCTTCGGCATCTTTCTCTGCCGCCAATTCGTCTACGGCATCCCCGTCGAGCTCTACGATGCCGCCAAGATCGACGGCGCCGGCGATTTCACCATCTACACCCGCATCATCGTCGGCATGATGAAACCGGTCATTTCCGTGCTCGCAATCTTCAGCTTCCGCGCCACCTTCAACGACTACCTCTGGCCCCTCGTCACCATCACCGACGGCGGCAACTACACCCTCCCCCTCGCCCTCCGCGGCATCGGCAACTCTTTCGGCTGGTTCGACTACTCCAAAGTCATGGCCAGCTCCCTGCTCACCCTCATCCCCCCGCTCATCGTCTTCTTCATCTTCCAGCGCAACCTCGTAAAAGGCATCGCCCTGACCGGAATAAAGGGCTGACACACAAGAAACGCGACGACTGTATTCATCACAGATGCCAATCATGATTCCGCAAAACGCAAGGTGTTTCCCTATCCCTTTCACACACATCTCCCATAAATCCCAGCCTGCACTGACTACTGACTGCTGGCTACTGACTACTGCAGTTCCGGGCGGTCGGGCCTATTCGGCCCTCCCT
>WTGY01000001.1 GCA_011523365.1 Caldilineaceae bacterium | reverse complement strand
CTCTGTCAGGCGTTGCCGTCAGGGAATGGCGCTGGAGCTACATCTCCTACGGGGACAACGCCCTCACGTTCAGCAACCGGGTTGCGGGGATAAGGGAGAACGCAACGCTATAACTCCCTACCATTGACACTCTGCTCGGAGACGACGGCATTTTACGCGAGCTCTGAGCGACACCCAATCCGGCCAGCCGCCTGTGCGCTTCGGCGTAATGCCTAAGTTTTCCTGCGATGTTGCTGAGCCTGTGGAATAAGAGGAGGCCAGACCAGGCGATGATCGTTCGTTTGGGATGGTTTCTCAACTTGGAGATGTGGAAGTCGCATGAGACTTACAGGTCGGTCGCGTAGGAAGGGTTGTGGTCGTCAGGTTTTCGGTCTGCTCGTGTCGGTGATCCTGTTGGCTGGATGTGTTTTGGACGTGGAAAAGTTCAGGTGGATCCCCACGCCGATTCCTCCTGATGAGGACTGCAACAGCTTCAAGGACCGAGCGCGTGACATTGCCCAGATGGACACTGATTTCATGTCGATTGTCGATGGCCGGATTGTGTTCGACGAGGATGCCGCACGCGCGGATGGATACACTGAGAAGAGTGTTATTCTTGCGCGGGAAATGGCTGCCCTGTCAGACGCATGGCTGCAAACGCGACCGGGGGACGATCCACCTGTGATACCGCCCCATGTCAAATGGTTCTACGATTGCGCGGGAGAGGGGCCTGGGGCGAAGGAGTGACGAGATGAGAATCGGAGACTGGTTTGCCCTACACGTCATTGAGCCGCTGGATTGGTTCGTAGAGTGACGGCTGAGGATTTTGAAGAGGAGCGGCATGATTGCGGGAGTCAGGCAGTGGAGGTTTGCGTGACTGTCCCGTTATCGTAGCAGAGCCCGCGCGTAGACTTGAAATCGCTGGCCAGCCCCCTGTGCGCGCAAGCGTTAAGCCCGGGAATCATGGTTTCCTCGAGCAACAGCACCTCACCCAGTGGAACGGGGGGCGGCCAGGTTCTATCAACAGGAGGCAGAGTTTTGTCAAAGTTTCCCGGCAGCGGCCACGTATGGCAGCGGGTCCAGGTAACGACCGAGTACGTTGACGAAGACGGCGGCGTCGAATGGCTCGAAGTCTGCATCCACTGCTATGCCGAGCGGCGCATGGCCAAACGCCCCAACGGGCAGGCCCGCGTCATACGGTCCGACCCGGACCCCCTGCCCCTGGCTTGCATAAAAGACAGTCGGAAATCCGCCATTGTGCGGGGCGACCCTAATTGAAGGCCGCCAAAGAGAACCGTCGCCCTGTGCCTCTGCAGCGAGCTGAAGGCACGCTGTACCCGGCCAGCCCCCTGTGCGCGCAAGCGTCCCAACCCGGGTGTCCTGGCATGAGATCTCCATTCCTCTCCGTGGAACGGGGGGCGGCCGGGCTTGCACAGGAGAAGAAGAGGATGACTGAAGACAGCGACGCGCGCCATCGCGACCTGGCCACGAAGCTACGGGCCATGCTCGATCTGGCGCCGGTGGGCAGGTCGAGCACCATCCATCATCTCTTCGGGATCCTTTACGCCGGCCAGCTGCGCGGCATGAAAGGTTCTGAATTGGAGCGGATTGCCGCGAGCGCCGGCGGCAGGGCCAGCATGGGGCGGGAGATCGCCAGGGGGCGCAGGCTGGCGCAGTACGTCGACGTGAAGCCGGAGTATGCGGAGTGGCCGTGAGCGCGGGAGGGGGCGGCCAAGCCTGCGTGAGGTGAAGATGCGAAAGCTGAATCTGAGAAAGAGGGCGCGTTCGCGGCGGTACAGCGAGGCCAGGATGGCGTATGTACTGAGCTTGCTGGAGCAGGAGGGAAAGAAAAGAGATGTCGACGAAGAGTTATGAAGAAGCAAGGACGGGGTTACGGCTTGAATGTGAGGGTTACACTGACAAATATGACCTATCGGCAGACGGTAAAGGCCCGCCTGACCTTGTCGTTTAGAGGGAAAAGAGGAGAAGTGGGGAGAGGGACCTTACACAAGAATCCCTCTCTTCATGTTGTATCGTTTACTCCATGCCAAAGCCGGAGACCTGGTTGAAGTCGCCGTCTCCTACCTGGAAGATCTGCACACCACCTGCGCCGCACTCGCCCATGGCGTCGCACTTGATCGGGCCTGTCAGCCCATCGATCGGGCCGACGGAGCGGATGGCGGAAATCAAGGCTTCCCGATCGATTACGAGGCTACCGTCATCGCCTAACTCGCCCACTGCCATGATGGCGGCCGCGATCAGCTTGACGGAATCGTAGCTCTGGCCGTGGAAGGGGCCGAGGTCACCGGCGGCGACACCGTATTTCTCCATGAACTTGACGTCGAACTCGGCGTTCATA
>WTGY01000117.1 GCA_011523365.1 Caldilineaceae bacterium | reverse complement strand
TGGGCGGTCGGGCCTATTCGGCCCTCCCTTGTGCAGGGGCTCCGCCCCCGCAACGCCCCCTCTCCTACATCATGCCTCGCCGACCTGGTGTCGATATTCCAACAGGTCCCCAATCGAAAGGGCTTCGCCAGACCGCGCCCGCCAGTCCCACCAATTCCCTGTAGCTGCCGGCCTTGTGCCTGCCCACTCCCACCCCAAATCTGGAGCGCATCCCTGAATCTTTGAATCCCTGTAGGGGCAGGCCTTGTGCCTGCCCACGCCTACCCCAATCCGGGACGCATCCTGGAATCTTTCAGCGACAACAGGGCATTCAAAGCGAGTGAGAGCCGATAGAACTTACGCGCGTGACATGCAAAGGTCTCACAGATTTCACAGGAAATATACTGGGCAAATGCATCTGAATTGGGTTGCGAAGCAGGGCAATTGCATCAAGAAACGTGATATAATATCCCAATGCCAAAATGTGATAGGGCATTGCTGAGAGCGTACTTTCATCAAGCCACGACACTCGCTGGCAGGGAATCTCAAGGCGAGGGAAGGCCCTGCCAAGACTGGTTACTGCCCAGTACCCAACCAGGGCAGCGAGGAAACGTGCGCGTAGTCAAACGCAAAGTCCAGGGAAAAAGGAAATCTGCCACTCTGACCCGATACTATCCGACCTTTAACGTCCGAACGCGACGCCCTGCCTCCCCAGCCGCCAGGGAACCGGCGTGAGTCTTGCCGCTGCGACTGTCGTGGAGAGGTTGCCAGAACCCGGAACAGACTCCAGAGACCGAAAAACTGTTGCAAAAGCGTAACGACAACAAGAGCCAAATGGATTATCGACCGACATTAACCGACTTAAACCGACTTTTCACGCGTTACTACGTTCAAACACGTCCCACCATGTAACAGTTCGTACAACGCACGCAAACACTCATTCTGGCCCGCCGGCGCCCATATCACAGCCCGTCACACAAACTGCATGCACTGCAGGTCAGACAACATGAAGACGCTCATACACGCTCGTAAACGCTCGCAAACTCTCGTCCAACACTCATGGCAGACAACCTGCAACGGCACGGCCCCGTCTCAGCCCATCATACAAACTGCATGAGAAACACTCAGGCAACCCGCAAACGCTCGTAAACTCTCATGAACACTCGTATACGCTCGTCTAACACACAGACGAGAAAGCCTGTGCAACACAGTCAAGACAAGCAATCCACAAGAAAAGAAGTGCTCACATCAGCCTCCAAGTCAACTGCAGCATTTCTGGATTCCGCCTCTTCCTCCAGTGCAGGACTGCTCCTGGCTCCCACTCTCAGCCACTTGAGCAGCAGGAGCGCAGTCCACACTGTCTTGGATGAGGACGCCAGCCGCACCGGTCACGCCCATGCGCAGCACAACCTGGCCGTCTCGCACCGCTCGGCTCCCAACGCCTACGCAGAAAGAAAAGCGCCCGAACAGGTGTCTCTGCCAAACGTAGACGAGCCGGTTGGAAGACTGACTATCTCCTGAGAGCTCACTCCCGATCAGATGAATATGCCCTGGCCAAAAGGTAGCTTCCCCACTTTAGAATCAGCGTTTCTGTGGTACAATTCTCCTGTTGTTCGCGTCCAGATCCCTGCAGGAGTCTGGCCGTAATCTCGCGGCAATCTGTAGAAAATCGCCAACTATTGCATTCCTTGCCAGCATTCGGAGGGCGTCAGCGGGAGTCAAAACCCGCAGCGTATAGGGTAACATCCGATGGACTTACCTGGAGCCGGAGCAGCGTGCCGCCGCTTCGGCCCTTAAGGTAGCCCGAGTTCCTTTCAGACGCGTTGAGAAAACTATGAGTTCGGAACTGGAAGAGAAAGAAGAAAAGCAGACTGTGGAAGAACCGGCCGTCGAAGACCCGGCGGCAGACTCCGTGAGCGAGACCACATCTGACGAGACGGAAGTCGAGACCGAGCCCGTTGTGGCCGAAAACCAAGACGCGCCCGGAGACGACGCTGAGACCAAGGACGCCAAAAAGCCCTCGTTAAGCGATGTCGCCGATGACCTGCCCGTCCTGCCGTTGCGCGGCATCGTCGTCTATCCCATGATGTGGCTTCCTCTCACCATCGGCCAGGAGCGCAGCATCAAACTGGTTGAGGAATCGCTCCCCCAAAACCGCATCATTGCCCTCGTGACCAGCCGCGATGAATCGGTCGAGGAGCCTGCCCCCGGTCAGCTTTATGAGATCGGCACCGCCGCGCAGGTCCACCGCGTACTGAAAGCCCCCGACGGCACCATCCGTCTGGCCGTTCAGGGTCTTGAACGCATCCGCCTCAAGGAATACGTCCAGGAGAAACCCTACCTTCGTGCCCGCGTCGAGGTGCTGCCCGAAACGCTGGAGGAGGGGCTGGAACTCGACGGCTCGGCCCGCGCCGTCCAGGACCTTTTCCGGCGCCTGGTCGAACTCGACGGCCAGATGCCAGATGAACTGGCCGTCATGGCAGCCAACGTCGAAAACGCCCGCCAACTCGCCTACCTCGTCGCCAGCAGTATGCGCCTCGAGATGAACGACGCCCAGGAACTCCTGGAGATCGACAGCGTCCAGGAGAAGCTCCTCCGCCTGACGCACCTTCTGCACAATGAAGTCGACGTCACCGAGCTTGGAAACAAGATTCAGTCCCAGGCCCAAGGTGAGATGGAAAAAATGCAGAAGGACTTCTTCCTGCGCGAGCAGATGAAGGCTATCCAAAAGGAGCTCGGCGAAGAGGACGAGCAGGAAGCCGACATTCGCGAACTCGAGGAGCGCATTGAAGCAGCCGGCATGCCCGAGGAAGCCTACAAAGAATCGCAGCGTGAACTGAACCGGATGCGACGCATGCCGATTCAAGCGGCCGAGTACAGTGTCATCAAGACCTATCTCGACCTCATGGTCTCTCTGCCCTGGCAAAAGACCACCGAGGACAACCTCGACATTACCCACGCCCGCGAAGTTCTCGAAGAGGACCACTACGGCCTCGAAGAAATCAAGGACCGCATCGTCGAGTATCTGGCCGTCCGCAAACTGCGCGCAGCCCGCAAGGCCCAACGTGAGGACGACGAGGAAGAGGACGCCCGCGACAAGATTCGCCGCGAGCGCGAGGGCGTTTTGCTTTGCTTTGTCGGCCCGCCCGGCGTCGGCAAGACCAGTCTGGGCATCAGCATCGCACGCGCCATGGGCCGCAAATTCATGCGCCTCGCCCTCGGCGGCGTACGCGACGAAGCCGAAATTCGCGGCTTTCGCCGCACCTACATCGGATCCATGCCCGGCCGCATTATCCAGAGCCTCCGCCGCGTCGAAACTAAGAACCCTGTCTTTATGCTCGATGAAGTCGACAAATTGGGGCGCGACTTCCGCGGCGACCCCACCAGCGCCCTCCTGGAGGTCCTCGACCCCGAACAAAACCGCGAGTTCCGCGACCACTACCTCGACGTGCCGTTCGACCTGAGCGAGGTCATGTTCATCACCACCGCCAACGTGCTTGACACCATTCCGGGCCCCCTGCGCGATCGCATGGAGGTCATCCAGCTCAGTAGCTACACCGAACACGAAAAGGTCAAAATCGCTCAGCAATACCTGGTGGCGCGCCAGATCAGGGAAAACGGCCTCCGCGAAGGCGAAATCGTCTTCGACGACGCCGCCCTGCGAAAAATCGTCCATGACTACACGCGCGAGGCCGGCGTCCGTAACCTCGAACGCGAGATCGGCAAAATCTGCCGCAAGATTGCCGCCAACATCGCCGCTATGCAGCCCTACTGGGTCCAGCCGCCTCTTCCCTTGGGACTGGACGACTCACAATCGCAGCAAGGCTACCTGGAGGATCAGGCCGTAAACGGGGAGGTCCACACTGCCAACGGCCAGTCCGGCGACGCCAAAGAGTCCGCCGCCCCGCTTCCGCAGCTTACTGCCGTGGCCGAAGCCCCCTTCTCACCCGTCCACATCACGCCCGACTCGCTCGTAGACTACTTGGGCAAGCGCCGCTTCCAACGCGAGGAAATCGCCGATCGCACCAGCATGCCTGGCGTGGCCGTTGGGCTGTCCTGGACGATGACCGGCGGCGAAATCCTCTTCTTCGAGGCGACCAAGATGCCCGGCAAGAAAGGCTTCGTACTCACCGGGCAGTTGGGCGATGTGATGAAGGAGAGCGCGCAAGCTGCCTTGAGCTACGTGCGCAGCCGCGCCGCCGAACTCAACATCCCGCCAGGCTTCTTTGAAGAGATCGACCTCCATCTGCACATTCCCGAAGGCGCGCTCCCCAAGGACGGCCCCAGCGCCGGCGTTACCATGGTCACCGCCATCGCTAGCCTCCTGACCGGGAGACCCGTCGACCCCGACATCGGCATGACCGGCGAAGTCACGCTACGCGGCAAAGTGCTTCGCATCGGCGGCTTGAAAGAAAAAGTCTTGGCCGCAGCGCGCGCCGGGCTGAGTACCATCATCATGCCCGCCGCCAATGAGGCCGACTTGGAAGATCTTCCTGACAACGTGCGCGAACTTATGAATTTCATTCCGGTGGACACGGTTGACGAGGTACTGGACACTGCGCTCCTGGATCCGTCGACAATGCCCGAGGCGCCAAATTCCACCGATGCGCCTGACCCGAGCCGGCAACGGCCTGCGGACGAAGAAGCCGAAGACGCGCAGCAACAGATTGAGTACGCATCGCGGGCCGGATAAGCAGCTTCGGCAAGTGAAACACTAATGACAGAGATTGACCAATGAGTAGAAGAAGAAGGACAAGAGCCGGCGGCCAGTCGGCCAGACAAACGAAATCCAATGAAGGGAGTAACCAGGCAACAAGCGGACATGACGCACGCGCCCAGACTCAAGGACGGCAGGGCGGCGGTAGATTGCGCTGGTTCAAAGCCGACCTCCACACCCATACACCGGCCTCGAACGACTACGAAGAGCCCGGCATAACTTATCTCCAGTGGTTAACGACCGCCCGCGAACGAGGGCTCGATATCGTCGCCATCACCGATCACAACACCGTTGCCGGCGTGGCGGCAATCCGCCGCGAGATCGAGTGGCTCACTCGCCTGAAAGAGGAAAACCGGCTCACGGCTGAAGAACGAAGCAATCTCGAGCAGTGGCTTCAACTCGCCAACGAAATCGTCATCCTGCCCGGCTTCGAATTTACCGCTACATTTGGCTTCCACATCCTCGCCATCTATCCTCCCGAAACCTCGGTCCGAAAACTGGAGCACACGCTTTTACGCCTGAACGTCCCGGAAGACAGGCTGCTCGTTGGCTCCACCGAGACAGGCGCCAGCACCGACGTCACCTCGGCCTACGAGACAATCGTCGATTCCGGCGGTATCGCCATCGCCGCTCACGCCAATAGCACCAACGGCGTCGCCATGCGCAACTTCCCCTTTGGCGGCCAGACCAAGATCGCCTATACCCAGGACCCCAACCTGAGCGCACTGGAAGTAACCGATCTGGAAAGCCGCAGCCGCAGAGCTACCGCCCGCTTTTTCAATGGCACCAAGACCGAATACCCCCGTAAGATGCACTGCATCCAGGGCAGCGACGCCCACCGTCTCAACAACGACCCCCGCAACAGCCGGCGCCTCGGCCTCGGCGAGCGCGCTACCGAACTCCTTCTGCCCGAACCCACCTTCGACGCCATCAGAGAGCTCTTCGCCAGCCGCTTCTTCGACCGCACGCGCCCCTTTCGCGCCCCTGAAAAAGAGGTCGATCATCTAGCTGCCGCCCGCGCCGAAGGTCCCAATCAGACCCAGAGCTTTCACGAGTCCGCCAACAAAAAAGGCGGAAGGCAGACCGTCGTCCTCGCCGACCTCTGTGCCTTCGCCAACACCGACGGTGGCACCATCTTTGTCGGAGCCAGCGCCCGCAAGGGCCGCGTGAAAGGGCTCGCAGCCTCCAAACAGGTACAGAACGAACTTCAACTGGCGATTTCTGAACGGTTGTCTCCCCCTCTTGAAGCCCGCTTCGAGATCTTGACCAATAGCGGCGGAGACGTACTCCGCATCGGCGTTGACGCCGGCGATGCCAAACCTTACTGCCTCGATGGCTCCAAGTTCTACGTGCGCAATGACGCCGAAACAAGCATGGCCCTGCGCGATGAGATTGTCGCCTTGGTCCTCGAAAGCGTAGGACTCAGTTCCGACCTTGTCGCCAACGGAGATACGGACGAGGTCCCCACCGCGCCCGCCCCTCAGGGATCGGGTAGGTCGGACGGCAGTAGCGTAAAAGGCTCCAAGGGCCCGGGCAGTCGCGCCAAGCAGACATCGGCAGGTTCGGATGACCCTTTCTACCTTCCCCAGGATGGCGTTGAAATCGTGGACAGCGAAACGCGCGGCGGCACGACCTACTATGTTGTGCGCAACATGCGCAACCAGCGCAGCGTAGGCAACGTTACCCGCAAGGGCGCTCGTAAGCTCTGGAACTACGCCATCGCCCAGTACGAAGACAGCCCGGTCAAGGCCGGTCAGATCCGTTGGAAAGAGAATGTCGGTTACATCCGTTCCGGCAAGAGGGCCGGCAAGAAGAGATACGATCTGGCTCTGCGCGAGGGTTCAGAGTTGCGCGTCTTCTACGGCGTCACCAGCGAAGGAATGGAGGGCGCATGGGCCCAGTTCGTCGACGAGACCGACTGAACTTTGTTTCGACACCCTTCCTTTTTGGTCAAGCACCGCCCGTCACACATAGATGACCGCCACCACAGAGAGAACCCACAGGACGACGGCCGCAAACAGCGGACGGTCTGCAAACAGCAGGTCGTCCGGCGCCCCACCGCGTTGCTCAACGTGAATCAGATAGAGATAGCGAAATACGACGAAGACGATCAGCGGCACCGTCAGCATCATGCGTGATGGGTCCGCCAAAGCGGTCTCGGCCTCAAAACTGTAAAACGTGTAGCTGATCAGGCCGCTTGTCGTAACGATGCCGATGATCTGGTCCAGAAAAGGCAGGTTGTACTGCTTCAGGCTCGATCGGTGGCCGGAAGCAGCCTCCCGCAGCAGGACGATTTCGTGCCGGCGTTTGCCAAACGCGATCAATAGCGCCAGAAGGCTGACGCAAATATAAAGCCAGGGGCTGAATGCGCTTACCTCGACCGCTGCCGCACCGGCCGCGACCCGCAGGACGAAAAAGACCGCAATCATCATCACGTCAATTATCACGACGTTTTTGAGATAGACACAGTAGGCAGCATTCAGGACTACGTAGACCGCCAGCGTCAACCCGACGTTGAAACTCGTCAACCCGCCTCCCACAAGCCCGGCGACAGCCAGTGCCGCCATCGCCGCCTTGGCAAGTCCTGGGTTGAGCTGGCCGCTCGCCAGCGGCCGCAGCCGTTTACGCGGATGTTGTCGGTCCCTCTCGATGTCGATCAGATCATTCAGTATGTAAACGCTGCTCGCAACAAGACTGAAGCAGACCAGCGTCCAAACCGCAGTCACCGTCAGCGGCAGGTCCAGGAGTTTTCCGTCGAAGATCAACGCAACCAGAACGAATCCGTTCTTCGTCCACTGTTTGGGCCGCATCGTCCGCAACAGGTACAATAGGCGCCGGCCAGTGGTCAAAGCAGATTCTTCTCTTTGGCTGGGCTGTTCGGCCGATGAGGGCGAGAACGGCTCTGTGGCACGATCCATTGATGACTGCTCCAGGTCGCCGGGTTGGTCTGGCGATCTCCAATTTCCGCCTTCAACGCATTGCAACGGCGCTTGCATCTGATCGGGGCCGGAACTTGCAGAGTCGGCTGAGCGCCAATCATACTTCACGTGCAAAGTCGCAACCAAACCGGGTCGGGATCCAGGAAGCATACACTGCTACTGCTCAGCAATTGTAGAGTCGGTGGCAAGCATATTGCAGTTCGTCAGACCCTGCCCGCTTCCGTTCACGGCCCGCTTCGTCAGGCCATTTTCGGTCAGTAGAACGTTTTCCTGACAGAACACGTCTAAGTAGCTGGGACAAGCGACCTGCACAGACACAAATCGATTTCTTTCATGATCTACGTTCTGGTAACTGTTACCGTTTTCATTCTCATAGCCTTGAACGGATTCTTCGTAGCCGCCGAAATCGGCACCGTCGGCGCCCGTCGAGCCCGCATCGCCCAGGAAGCGGCAGCCGGCAGCCGCCCCGCCCAGATTCTGCTCCCTATCCTGGAAAGCCCTGACCGGCTCGACGACTATATCGCCGCCTGCCAGCTGGGCATTACACTCTCCAGCTTGATGCTGGGTTACTACGGCAAAGCTGTGATCACGCCCCTGGTGGAACCGCTGCTTGTTGGCTCAGGCGTTGTTGCCCAGGCCGCCGCCGTTTCCATAGCCGCCACAGGGGTCCTAGTGGTCCTTACCGTGATCCAGGTAGCCTTGAGCGAACTGGCTCCCAAAACAGTCGCGATACAGTTCCCTGAGCCGACCTCCCTGCTTCTTGTTACTTCGGTTAGTTGGGCGATCATTCTGCTGCGCCCCCTCATCTGGTTCTTCAACGGCAGCGGCCGCCTCCTTCTGCGGCTTGTCGGCCTGAGAGCAGTGTCGGAGGGCTTTCACATTCACGCCCCCGAAGAGATCCTGATGATGGTCCAGGAAAGCGGCGCCGGCGGCGTTCTCAAAGAAGGGGAAACCGAACTGTTGGAGAATACATTGCAGTTGCGCCGGCGTTCGCTGAGACACGTGATCGTCCCTCGCACGCAACTGCTGGCAGCGCCTGTAGATCTGTCCACGGCCGAGCTTCTGCAGCTGCTGGCGGAGTCAACTCATTCCAGGCTCCCCCTGTACGAGGGTACGATCGACAATATTGTTGGCGTGGTCCACTTGAAGGACCTGCTCTGTCTGGAAGCCGGCCCTGACTCCGAAAAGGCCGGCGGCCCCGAGAGGCAGAGTGGCCAAAAAAACGATGTCCGTGACGTGATGCGCGTTCCTCCCTATGTGCCGGAATCGGCCTCTGTACTCAATGTGTTTCGTCAACTTCAGACCGAGCACTTCCATTTGGCGGTAGTCATTGACGAGTATGGAGGCACCGCCGGCATCGTCACCTTCGAAGACCTCATTGAAGAAATATTCGGCGACATCGCCGACGAATTCGATGCCGACAGCCAGGAGATGGCGCTGGCAAACGACGGCCGGCTCAATCTCGTCGGCGAGATCGACTTGGAAAGCCTGTCTGAGGTCCTCGGTTCAGACCTAAAACTTGAAGACATTGATACGCTTGGTGGCGCCATCCTTTCCGAGCTGGGCGCCATTCCCGAACAGGGCCAGGTCGTGCGCCTGCAACAGTTCGAATTCCGGGTCGAGGAAGTCAGCGGCTACGCCATAACCCGCGTCAGCGTCGCGCTTCCACCCGGCGCGGCAGCTAACCTGCCTCGGTCCGGGAGTGAGACCAGATAGTGCCCAGCTCAATCAATGCCTGGCGGGGCAAAGATAACCAATCCCAGGTGCTTTAGAACCAGTGGAATACCTGCTTCCCGTAGTCATCATAGCAGCATTGATATTCTTCAACGGCCTGTTTGTAGCCGTGGAATTCGCAGTCGTGGCCTCCTCCAGGGCGCGCATGTCCCAGCTGGCCAGCGAAGGCTCTTCTGCGGCTTCCAGGGTAATGCGCGTCCTGACCGACCCGACCGGGCAGACCCGCTTCATCATCATGGCGCAGCTCGGCATCACCCTTTCCAGCTTGGGCTTGGGCATGTACGGCGAACACACGATCGCCGAATGGATCCTGTCGGGGCTGGAGCACTATGGCGTAGAGAGGGGCCTGATCAGCGTCGCAGCAGCCCACAGCGCCGCCCTGGTCCTCGCCATCGGCGTCATGACCTATCTGCACGTAGTTCTTGGCGAAGTAATGCCCAAGTCCTTGGCGCTGCAGGCGCCCGAAACAACTGCCCTGCGCGTAATCGGGCCTTTCTGGCTGATCGAACGCATCTTTTCTCCCGCCATTTTCATTCTGAACAAGATTGCACGTGCCATCACACGCGCCTGCGGCGTGCCCGAGCGCAGCGCCCACGACCACATGGTCTCTCCGCAGGATCTCGAACTGATTGTCGAAGAAAGTTCTGAGGAGGGACTGATCGCCCCCTCGGAGCAGCTCTATATCGAGAACATCCTCGACATGAGAGAGCGTACCGTTGGCCAGGTCATGACCCCCCGCACCCGCATCGAAGGCATCTCCATCGACGAAAACGAACAGGCGATTCTGCAGTTCGTCTGTTCATCCATTCACTCACGTTATCCCATCTACGATGGCGATTTGGACCAGATCAGGGGCTTCTTGCACGTCAAGGACCTCGCCCGCCACCTGCAAACCGGCCCTGAGCGAGGTCCCCTCGACCTGCGCGCAATGGCGCAGGCCCGCCCCGTGATGGTCGTACCCGAAACACTCTCCCTCGATCAAATGCTGGGCCGCTTCCGCGCCGAAAATGGCGCGCTCGCGGTCGTTATTGACGAGTTCGGCGGCACTGCCGGAATCGTCACCTTCGAAGACCTGCTGGAGGAGGTCGTCGGCGAAATCCAGGACGAATTCGACGCCGAACGCGCGCCTTTCGAGTCGGTCAGTGAAAGACGCCTGCGCGTCGACGGCTCGCTCCTTCTCGACGAGCTCAACCAGCACTTCGACATTGACTACACCGAAGAGGAGGTCGACACCGTGGGCGGCCTCATCATGGCCCACCTCGGACGTATCCCCGTCGTCGGCGACATCGTTGAGCGCAACGGCATCCGCTACATCGTCGAGCAAGTCGCCGGCCGCGCCGTCGACTCCGCCCTCGTCGAGCTGCCGGAAGATGAATCGGACCCGGAAGACCCCGAAATAAACGAATCCTGATCTACCGCAACTTCGCCGCAGCCCTACCAAACTACTGACCACTGCATTTCTGGCCGG
>WTGY01000070.1 GCA_011523365.1 Caldilineaceae bacterium | reverse complement strand
GCAGATGGACAACGTCTACTGCACGCCGCACGTTGCCGGCGTGACCAAGGAGACCGCGCAGCGCCGCGGCGAGGCGGCGGCGAACAACGTCGATCGGGTCTCCAAAGGGCTGGAGCCGTTGCATCTGATCACGTCTGTGGATTGAACGCGGCTTACGAACGGGTTGCAGTGCGGACCGCGGGCGGAATCGTGGCCTTCGAATTGGACACGTCGGCGGTCGAGCCGCCGCACCTGGTCAACTCAGACGGCTGATTCAGGCGCTATGGAGCCTGACCAAGAGAGTGGAGCGGTCTACGATCCGGGCTATCCACCAGCCACTGCTTATCTGACTTCGTGTTCACTCACGGTAACTTTGGGGCCCTGGCCGAGCTCGATGCCGCCGGTGAGGGGCAGTTCGGCGCCGGTGATGAAGCTGGCGGCGTCGCTGGCCAGGAAGAGGCAGAGATTGCCGGCCTCCTCGATCGTCCCGCTGCGCCCGGTCCACTGCCAGGTCTCGACAAAGTCGTGGAAGGCCTGGCCGTTCTCCATGCCGGCTTCGAAGTCGAGACGGCTCTGGGTGAGGATGTTGCCGGGGAGGATGGCGTTGACGCGCACGCCGTGCTCGGCTTCGTCGATCGCGAGCGCCTTGGTGAGGCCGTGGACGCCGCCTTTTGAGGCGCAGTAGGTCGTGGCGTGCCACTGGCCGACCGCGCCGACGATGCTGCCGAGGTTGATGATGCTGCCGCGCGTTTTGCGCAGATGGGGGAGCGCGTGCTTGCAGGCGGCGAAGACGCTGACCAGGTTCATCTGCAGCAGATCGTTGAACGCTTCGACGGAGAAGCCGTCGATCGGCTGGTGCGGGGGGTGCTGACCGGCGTTGTTGATGAGGCAGTCCAAGCGTCCCAGGCGTGTGACGGCACGCTCGATAACGCGCTCAAGCTGGTCGGGTTGACGCACGTCGCACGGCTCGAAATGGCAGGTTCCCGGGCCGGCCGCGGTCAGTTCAGCGGCGAGCGCGCGGCCGGTTTCCTCGTCGATGTCGCAGATGACGACGCTTGCGCCGGCGCGCACAAAGACGCGTGCGCAGCCCGAGCCAATGCCCTTGCTGCCGCCGGTAATCAGGGTGGCCTTGTCAAATCTGTCGGCGAAAGGGGCTGTGTTCTCCGCCATCTGCTTCGTCCGGTGTCAAAGGAATGGCTAACTGCGGCCGCTCACTGAAGGTAGGCTGCACCGCGCACGATCAAGCTCTCAATGTCCTCCAGGGTTGAGTCCTCTACATCGAGCACGCCCTGTCTTTCGCCGCCTTTGAGCACCATCACCCGGTCGCCGATAGCGAGGACATCGGAGATGCGGTGGGTGATGAGGATGATCGAAATGCCCTGATCGCGCAGGCCGGCCATGAGGTCGAGCAGGGTGTTGGCCTCCTTCACACCGAGGGCGGCGGTCGGCTCATCCATGATCAGAATCCTGGCGTCGAAGCCGATCGCGCGCGCGACGGCCACCATCTGGCGCTGGCCGCCTGACATTCTTTCGACCAGCAGCTTGGATGAACTGATGTTGATGCGCAGCCGGTCAAGCAGGGCCTGCGACTCTTCCTCCATCCGCTTCCGGTTGAGAAAGGTGATGCCGAGGATGCGCCTGGTGTACTCGCGCCCGGTGAAGACATTGGCCGCCACGTCCAGGTTGTTGAATACGGCCAGGTCCTGGTAGATCATCGCCAGGCCCAATGCCTGGGCGTCACGCGGATTGCGCAGCTCGGCCTTCTCGCCCTCGATGAAGATTTCGCCCGCGTCGGGGATCACGGAGCCAAAGAGCGTCTTCATCAGGGTGGATTTGCCGGCCGCGTTGTCTCCTACCAACCCCAGCAGCTCCCCGCGCCTCAACTCCAGGTCGACATCATTCAGCGCCTGGACGGTGCCGAATCGCTTGGAGATTCCCCGCATCTCGACCACATGATCGTTGCTCATGGGCGTACTCACTGGTGATGTGGGGAGCGGGAAGGGCGCGCCCTTCCCGCTCCTGCGCGTTTCTTACTCGTTGGGCTGCATGATCTCGTTCTCGACGATCTCCTTGATCTCCAGGAAGTTCTGCTTCATCGTATCCTGGTAGCTGTCGATGTTGGACTGGTCGACAAGCGTGATGCGGGTGTCGAGGTACTGTTGGGTCGAGTGCACGTCCTGGTGCCTGATCAGCCAGGGGATGTAGACCGCCAGGTAGCCCTGACCATAGGGCTGCTGCACATAGGTCAACGCGACGGTCCCGTTGATGATGCCTTCGACGATCTCGGGCGCGTCATCGACGCCGGTGACGATGATGTCGTCGCGGCCGGCATCGGGGAACGCCACTGTGGCGCCGACAGAGTTCAGGTTGCCGCAGGAGTAGTAGGCGTTCATTTCGGGATAGGTGGCC
>WTGY01000041.1 GCA_011523365.1 Caldilineaceae bacterium | reverse complement strand
TGAGTGGGTCGCGGGACCGGCAGTTTTCGGGCTTTGCGTGAGACAGGTGGGGACGGTGCCGCGGCCTTCGGGGCTTGAGCAGATCATGGTCCGATCTGACCAGAGTAAGTTTGCATTTTTTGGGACATGTTCGTATGATCCTGTTCAGCGTGTTTCGACCTGAAAGGACGCTAATCGAGTAGCCCCAAACCCCGCGAGCCAGCAGGAAGACAGGGAAAGCGTACTATGCAACTGGGATACAGCACTTGGGGCATGCCGACCGTGCCGATCGACGCCATAGTAAGGCATCTCTCCGGACTTGGTTTCGACGGTGTCGAGCTCACCGTTCTCTCCCACCACACAACCGCATTGGAGAAGCTGGACAAGGCCGAGCGCGGCCGCATCCTGAAGCTGCTGCAAGAACATGAATTGCAGCTGCCGGCGATTGCCGGTCACGTAAGCCTGATGGATGAGGACAGCGCCAGCCATAGCGCCAATCTCGAACGGCTCAAGGAGACGATGGACCTGGCGCTGGACTGGGCGTATGGGGACGGGCTGCCGGTGATCGACACGACGGCAGGGGGCGTGCCGGAAGACTGGGACAGCAAGCTCGGCATGTTGGTCGAGCGGATTCAGGAGGCGGCGGAATACGGAGAGAAGACGGGGGTCAAAGTAGCAATCGAGCCGCACGTTGGGTCGATAATCGACACACCGGATCGCATGCTTGAGGTTATCAGGCGAGTGGATTCGCCTGCGGTTGCCGTCAATTTCGATATCAGCCATTTCAATGTTATGGGGATCGGCATCGAAGAGTCGGTGGCGAAGATGGCCCCCCACGCTCGCCATACGCATGTCAAGGATGAACGCGGTACCGTGCCCGACTTTGAGTTCCTGGTGCCCGGAGAAGGCGAGTTCGATTACGTAACCTATCTGAAGGCGATGCAGCGGCATGGATACACGGGCTTCATCACGGCCGAGATCAGCAACATGGTGCAGCGCCGGACCCCGTATTATCCCATAGCGGTCGCGACCGAGACTTACAAAACCTTGGCACAGGCATTTGTCGACGCCGGAATTGAACGCAACTGAACGAAAGTCTTGAAGCTGAAATAGCCAGGTCGGCGGCAAGCTGAGCAGGAGGCCGGCATGAGCCGAAAAACAGATGCCTTGCCCGACGAGTACCTGTCCTGAGGCTGGCATTGACGCCTCTCTACATCGCAAAAACCGAATAAGGAGACCAACGTGTCTGATGAAGTTAGTTTTGATTTGAGCGGCAAAGTCATGATTGTCACCGGCGCGGGCAAGGGAATCGGTAAGTCGATTGCCGAAGCAGCCGCCCGTTACGGTGCGACGCTGGCACTGGGCAGCCGTACGGTCAGTGAGAGTGAAGAGACTGCCCAGATGTGCCGAGATCTTGGGGTAAAGGCTGAGGCATGGCATCTCGACGTGACGGACCTGGAGAGCATCGACCGTTTCGTTTCGCAGACCTGGGACGCATTTGGCCGCATCGACTCGGTTGTCAATAACGCGGGCTATAACAGCCCCAAGCCTGCGCTGGACTATACGGAAGAGGAGTTCGACTACATTTCGGACGTTAATTTCAAGGGCGCTTTCTTCATGTCGACGGCCTGTGCGCGGCGCATGATTGATGCCGGGATCGAGGGCAGCGTGATTGCCATCAGCTCCCAGGTTGGGGTGGTGGGCGGGCCTTTGCGGTCGATCTACGCTTCGGCCAAGGGCGCGGTTGGGCAGATGACGCGCTCGCTGGCGGTCGAATGGGCGCCGCATAAGATTACAGTCAACGCGGTGGCACCGACATTTACGCGCACGCCGCTCCTGGAACAGGCTATCAAGAACCCCGATTTTGCGAAGAATCTTGAGAAGATTCCGATGGGTCGCATTGCGGAGCCGCATGAAATCGCGGGTGCGATCATCTACATGGCGTCGGATGCCGCCCGGATGGTGACAGGGCAGGTGCTGGTGGTTGACGGCGGATATACGTCTGTTTGACGGCTGATGGGCGTAGAGGATGAGATTGAGCGTATTTCGTGTTGCGTAGTGGCGGGCGAGACTGGCACAGATCCAGTGGGAAACTCGTGCAAGAGGTTTAGCGTCGTTTGCCTCTGTCTGAGTAGGAATTCTGTAGGCCCAACATTTTGCCGATCCGCGAGGGGCACAGAGTTGCATAAGGCTCCCACGAGGGCACCCACAAGGGGTGGCCCCGCGGGGGACGGCGGGGTCTGGGAGGCGTGGCGCGTACGAGGGCACCCACAAAGGGGTGCCCCTACGGGGGACGGCGGGACGTGGTCTGGCTAAGCACTTTCGATTGGGCACCGGTTACAGATTTCGGCACCCGGTCGACGAGGGATGTTGTTGGGGGGGGCGTTGCGGGGGCGGAGCCCCCGCACAAGGGAGGGCCGA
>WTGY01000186.1 GCA_011523365.1 Caldilineaceae bacterium | reverse complement strand
CGCGCTTGGCGTGCTCCTGGCCGCGAATGTCCTGAAAGTCGACGGCGTGAACGACGTCTTCACCGGGGTCAAAGGTGGTGACGTTCTGGGGAGGGATCTCTTTTTGCCCGCACAGATGGGCCACGACGTCGGAGAGATGGCCGACGGGGAATACGTCGATACCCTCGACGAGCGCGGCCTCGGAGGCGTTGGGTTGGGGAATGAAGAGGCGCAGGTAACCGGCTTTTTGGGCCATGGCGGCCATGGACAGGGCGCCGTTTACGGGGCGGACGGAGCCGTCCAGACCCAGCTCGCCGACGATGAGCGCGTCGTCAAGCTCGGCGAGGACCTGGCGGGTGGCGGCCATGATGCCGAGGGCGATGGGCAGGTCGTATGCCGGGCCTTCTTTGCGGAGGTCGGCCGGGGCCAGGTTTACAGTGAGGCGGTGTTGGGGAAAGTGGAATCCGCTGTTGGCGATTGCGGAGCGAACGCGTTCGCCGCTTTCGCGTACTGCGGCGCTGGGGAGGCCGACGACGGTCAGCCGTTCGAGCCCGTTGGTGATATCGACTTCGACTTCGATCTGTTCGGCATCCAGACCTACAATGGCACAGCTGCGCACTTTGGCGAGCATTGGGACCTCCGTTGGGGGATAACGAGGCGACGGTGTATTCGGATTTGTTCAGGGCTCGTTGGCGGTTGCAAAGGCCCGGTGTCTTTAGTGTAGCCTGAAGCAAGTAACGCGGCAACTGCAAGGGTTGCTGCTTGCGGTGGAATGACGCTTGTTCTGCGGGCAGCGGGCAGGCACAAGGCCGGCACCTACCGGAGATTGAGGAGGGACGGAGAAGGCGGCGTGGATGGGAGCACCTGGGCAGGCACAAGGCCTGCCCCTACGGGGGATTTAGCTGTTGAGGCCGGCGAGTTGCCAGGACCGTTGCAGAGATTTGGCTGTCTCCCTGGCGGCGTCTGCGGGTGGGAGGTCGCGGATACGCTGGTTGAAGGGCTCGACGGTTACGGGGCCGTCGTAGCCGATGGCGTCGAGGGCTTGCAGGAAGCCGGCGATGTCGGTGAGGCCGGTCTCGGCGGGCAGAGTACGTTCGAAGTCGATCTGCTCGTCGGCGGTGCGGCCGGCGACGGCGTCGTTCACGTGGACGTTGACAACCTGCTGGTTGGTAAGGTTGCGCACTTCCGAAACGTCGGTGTGGCTGGTGTAAAGATGAAAAATGTCTACGAGCAGGCCGACCTCGCCTGTACCCAGATCTGCGCCTAACTGCTGGGCTCCCTCCATCGTATGGATGAAGTCGTATTTCTTCTCGTCGCGCAGGGTCTTGGGGCCTACCCATTCCAGTCCGAAACGGATACCGTGATCGGCCAGAATCCGGGCGACCGGACGCAGACGTGTGAGATGGAATTCGTAGTTCTCTTCCCAATTGCGGTCGTCATCGGCGGGCGCGATGTAGGTGGATGTACGGACTGCGCCGAGAGATTTGGCCAGCTCGGCCCGGGCGGGCAGTTCGGCCAGTCCTTGCCGCCAGCTGTCTTCGTCGTCGCGGTAGGGGAAGGGAAAAGTCCATATTCCGAACTGCAGGTCATTGCGAGCCATCTGTTCGCTAATTGCCTCGACGCCCTGTGTGGCTGCAATTTGCTGAAGTTCGGCGATTGACACATCGAGACCGCCAAAACCGAAACGGACGGCGAGTTGGACGGCATCGTTGAAGGGCACGTTGATGCCCAGCGGACCGGGGCTGAAGTTCGGGAACATGGTTATCTCCTGAAGGGAGGCTGATGTGCAAGATTTTGAGTTTTCAAGAGACGCATAGCCTGGCTCTACGACGGCCAGCAGTCAGGCGCCTGAGGCCTGTGGCTGCGTTTCCTACGCATCACTGTCCGCCGGATTGCGGGTGCGGAGACCCAGACTGGTGGTGATACCGACAATGCCGGCGAGGGCAATGATCAGAAAGACCTGTTGGTAGGCCTCGATGGCGGGCAGGCCGCGCTCCAGGGCATTGTACAGGAGAACACCGGCCAGGGCGGTGCCGATGGCGACGCCGACGAAGCGGATCATACTGTAGACGCCGGCGGCTGTTCCCATTTCCTCGGCATCGGTTTCGGACATGGCGGCCTGGTGGAGTGCGGCGAGCATTGTGCCGACACTGAGCCCCTGCAGGGCCAGCAGGGCGAGGACGAAGCCAATATGGGCGGATGCTGAAAGTTGGGAGAAGAAAAAGACGGCGAGCGCCTGTCCGCTGAGGCCGACGAGAACCGGCCAGCGGCTGCCCCAGCGGTCGGCGGCCTGGCCGCCGAAGCGCACCATAACGGTCATGGCGCCGGGGTTGATGGTCAGGATGAGGCCGAGGTAGCCGGGGCTGAGGTCGTGGATATCGACGAGATAGAGTGGGATGAGGAAGCTGGAGCCGCCCATTACAAACATGCGCATGGAGGCGCAGAGGGAGGCGGAGCTGAAGTTGCGGTAGCGGAAAAGATTCAGATTGACGAAGGGCTCGGGGCGGCGCTTTTCCCAGACGAGGAAGGCGGCGAAACAGAGCAGCAAAGCGCCCAGCAGGCGCCAATCCTGCAGGGGGGCCACGCCGGTGATGGGGCGGCTGGAGAGATAGAAGAGGCCCATGGTCAGGGCGGCGGCGAGCAGAAGGACGCCGGGCCAGTCGAAGGTGCGCCAGAAGCGGGGGCGCACATTGCTGAGGCCGGCGGGAACCCAGAGTTGTACAGCGAACAGGCCCAGGATGCCGAGCAGGATTGCCGGTCCGAAGGCGGCGCGCCATCCCCAGGCGTCGACGAGGAAGCCGGCGAAGAAGGGGCCGATGGCGGCGGTCAGGGGGCCGATGGAACCCCAGGTGCCGAGTGCTTTGCCTCTTTCTCCTTCGCGAAAGATGGTGGCGATGAAGGCCATGCCGAGGGGCATTATGCCGGCGATGCCGAAGCCCTGAACGGCGCGGCCGATCATGAGCCAGGTCAGGTTGGTTGCGAAGAAGGCCATTGCCGAGCCGGCGGAGAAGATGGCGATACCGGCGAGGATGAGACGGCGGCGGCCGACACCGTCGCTCAAGCGGCCGTAGACGGGCATCAGAATCATGTAGGGCAGGGTAAAGGCGCTGGAGGTCCAGGCGACGACGTCGGCGCTCATGACGAAGGCGTCGCGCAGGACGGGGAGGGCCACGCGGCTCATGGAGGAGCTGAGAGGCATGATCGTTGACGGTATCATCAAGGCGTAGAGGATCATCCATGCCTGCTGCGAGGGCAATGCATGGTGTGCGGCGGGAACCGGTTCGTCTTCTATTCCGTTTCTTCTGCGTAAGCCAATCCGACGGAGGATTGCGATGGGGGTACTTTCCACGCGGTATACCTTTGCGAACGAGGCGTGAAATACCGGCTATTCGACGCAACTATTTAGCGGTCCAGGCGGATTTATTTATGATACCTGTTGAGGACGCAATGGGTAAATGTGATATTGGGTTGATGGGTGTAGTCGAATGCGGGGAGAAAGTGGCTAGTTGCCTATGTCTGAATCAGGATTTGCAGGATTTATAGGGATTTTCAGGACAGCCGGCGACCGGTTGCTGTCTGTTGGGCGGGTATTTCTTGCGGCGGATGAAGGGATGGACTGCATGGCGACATGGGTACGAGACGCGGCCAGTCAGGTGGGTGCGGTGCACATTGGGAGTTTGGATTGTTTGCGTGCAATCAGAGAGGTACAGGGCGGGCACAGGGGCTGCGCCTACGGGGAATACATAGGACTGGGGGGACGTGGTTGGCGAAACTCTTTCGACTGGGCACCTGTTACGAATATCGACACCAGGTCGGCGAGGGATGTTGTAGAAGGGGGGGCGTTGCGGGGGCGGAGCCCCCGCACAAGGGAGGGCCGAATAGGCCCGACCGCCCAGAACTGCAGTTTTTAGTAGTCAGTTTTTAGTCTTTAGTGGTTAGGGGGCAGTGACTCGACAATTTATCGGGGACGGATTTGAGGGCCAGAGATGACTTAGTTGCTGCCTGAGGAATACAAGAGTTCGCCGCCATTTTGGGCGCACACGGTTGGAGGGTGTCATTGACAAAACGGGGAGGGCGTGCCAAGATGCAGGGACCAGCACTGAACTCATCGACACCGCTCATAGACGAGAGGCATTTCTGGCAGTTTAATCACCCTGGAAAACCTGGTGGCCGGCTCAGGTCGGTCTGCGGTGGGTTGCGCGCCCGAGGAAACTTTGTGTTCGCATCCATACTGCGGCCTGCCCTGCAATTGGATGGCGCGGCGCGTGCTGGCCGGACTGCGTTTGCGTAGCTTTGAGCTTTCAATGTGCCGGCAACAGGCCCGCTGGGCGCGTTGTCAGGCCGGCTACCTTCGAAAAGGAATCGCCCAAATGAAAGCAATGATGTACCGCGGCCCGTGGAAGATGCCGGTGGAGGAGCTTGAGGAACCTACGGCGTCGGCGGGCAAGGTGGTTGTGGAGGTGGAGGCGGTGGGCATCTGCGGGTCGGATGTGCACGGGTTCACCGGCAGGAGCGGGCGGCGCACGCCGGGCATCGTGATGGGCCATGAATTTGCGGGCACTGTCGGGGAAGTGGGGCCTGAGGTGGAGGGGTATGCTGCCGGCGACGGTGTGGTCGTGATGCCTCTATTTACGGTTGCCCCTGGGGCGGATCCGTACCCGATCAACCTGTCTCCGCACCGGCGGTTGACGGGCATGAACGAGCACGGCGCGTATGCGCAACGGGTTGCGGTGCGGACGGGGCAGCTGTTTCCCAAACCGGCCGGCCTGAGCTGGCAACGTGCGGCACTATGCGAACCGATGGCTGTGACGCTGCACGCTGCACGCATAACACCGATCAATCCAATGCAGAAGGTGGCGGTGGTTGGCGTGGGGCCGATTGGCCTGCTGGCGATGCTGGCGGCGCGCCTTAAGGGGGCGGGAACGGTGATTGCGGTGGACCGTTCGGCGCACCGGCTGGAGCTGGCCGAGGAGCTGGGCGCGGACGCGGTCATCAACGTTGACGAGACGGACGCGGCGGCGGCGATTCGGGAGATGACGGACGGGGGCGTGGACGTGGCGTTCGAGGCGGTAGGACTGACCCCGACGGCGCAGCTTTCGGTTGAGGCGACGCGCAATGGGGGCAACGTGACCTGGATCGGAAACAATGCGCCGATGATCGAGTTGGACATGCAGAGCATCGTTACGCGTGAGATGAGCGTGCGCGGCTCTTATGGGTTTGACGAGACCGATTTTGCAGCGGCGATTGAAGCTTTGTCCTCGGGCCGGTTGAACGTGGATCCGCTGGTGGAGTTGGTGGCGCCGCTGGACGACGGGCCGGAGCTGTTTCGCAGCCTGGCCGCGGGGGAGAACGACCTGGTCAAGATCATTTTGAAACCGTAGACGAATCGGATAGATGTGATAGGCGCAAAATCAGATAGCGCGCTTGTCCGATCTTTTGACAGTGTGATTGACTGAATAGAAAGAAAACCACGCGTTCAACCCTATGAAAATCGCAGCGTTTCCAAAGTGTTATCTGGACGATATTTCCCTTCATCGCACGATGTCGGTCTTCGATTGGATTGACCGGGCGGGCGAGTTGGGCGCCGAGGGACTGGAGATGTACGAGGGTTTTTTCTGGAGCCTGGACGACGCCTATATCGATTCGATCGGGGAAGCGATCGAGGGGGCCGGATTTGCGATGCCGATGCTGTGCTGTTCTCCCGACTTCACGGACCCCGACCCTGGGGCAAGGGAGCGGGCGGTTGAACGGGAAGCTCAGATGATCGGGATCACGCGGCGGCTGGGCGGTCCTGGCGCGGTGTGCCGCGTACTGTCGGGCCAGAGGCGGCCGGGCGTGCCGGTGGAGCAGGGGCTGGAGTGGGTGGTGGAGTGCATTGAGGAATGCATCGGGATCGCTAAAGAGAACGATATCGTGCTTGGACTTGAGAACCACTACAAGGACGGTTACTGGCAGTACCCGGAATTTGCGCAGAGGATGGAGACTTTTGTAGAGTTGCTAAGGGCCATTCCGGAGCGGACTCATTTTGGGGTCCAATATGACCCTTCGAATGCGCTGGTTGCGGGGGACGATCCGGTTGAGTTGCTGCGGCAGGTGGCGGACCGTGTGGTGACGATGCACGCCAGCGACCGTTTTCTGGAAGAGGGGACGACGCTGGAAGATGTGCTGCTGCCAGACGGCCTGATCGGGTATCCGGATAAGCTGCAACACGGCGTTACCGGACAGGGCAGCAACGACTATGACACCATCTTTTCGATCCTGCGAGACAGGGGATTCGATGGCTGGGTCAGCATTGAGGATGGCATGAACGGGATGGAAGAGATGCGAGAGAGCATCGAGTTTTTGAAGCGGAAGCGCGCCCAGTATTTCGAGTAGTTGAAACGATCGATTTATAAGCGAAAGAGCGTACCGGCTCGATTCGCAGTGCCGCGGAGGATAAGCGTTGTCGATTAAATTTGGGACGGATGGCTGGCGGGCCGTCATCAGCGAAGATTTTACTTTTGAGAATGTGCGCAAGGTTGCGCAGGCGATTGCGGATGTAACGAACGATCAGTTCCGGGGACTGCCACGATTGCAGCCGTCGCTGGTTGTGGGATTCGACACGCGTTTTTTGAGTGATCGTTACGCGGTGGCGGTGGCGGAGGTACTGGCCGGGAACGGTATCCGGGTGTGGTTGAGCCAGGCCGATGCGCCGACGCCGATGATTTCGTATGCGATCGTTGACAAGTGGGCTGACGGCGGCGTGATGATCACGGCGAGTCACAATCCGCCGCGCTACAACGGGATCAAGCTTAAGGCGTCGTACGGCGGCTCGGCAAGCGCGGCGACGCATAAGGAGGTGGAGCGGCGCATACATCTGCGCGAGGGGCGGGGAGAACAGCCGAGGAGGTTGGACTATGAGCAGGCGCTGAAGGCAGGCATCATCGAGCGATTCAACCCGTTGCCGGCATTCCGTTCGCAGATGCGGAGCCTGGTGGATTTTGATGCGATTGAAGGGGCCGGGCTGTCGGTCGCGGTGGATGCGATGTAC
Organism: Caldilineaceae bacterium; assembly: GCA_011523365.1. GTDB lineage: Bacteria > Chloroflexota > Anaerolineae > Caldilineales > Caldilineaceae > Bin5. The sequence goes on along the minus strand of WTGY01000186.1, from coordinate 4,104 downwards.
GGGGCGGGACGGATTTATCTGCGGCGGCTGCTGGAGGGTGCCGAGTGCCAGGTAACTGAACTGCGGAACGAGATGAATCCCGGTTTCAACGGTATACACCCGGAGCCGATCGCCCAGCATTTGCAGCCGCTGGTGGCGGAGATGGCTACCGGCAAGTACCATTTGGGGCTGGCTACCGACGGCGACGCCGACCGTATCGGGGCGATCGACCCGGACGGACGTTTTATCGATCCGCACCAGATTATGGCACTGCTGGTCGACTATCTGATTCAGGACCGGTCGCTGCGGGGAAGCATCGCCAAGACGGTCAGCACAACGCAGATGTTGAACCGGCTGGGGGCGCACTACGGGCTGCACGTGCACGAAACGCCGGTGGGCTTTCATTACATCAGCGATCTGATGCTGCAGGAGCCGGTGCTGCTGGGCGGAGAGGAGAGCGGCGGGATCAGTATACTCGGCCACATTCCTGAGGGTGACGGGTTGCTGATGGGGCTGCTGCTGACAGAGATGGTGGCCAAGCGGCGCAAACCGTTGGGCGCGCTGATTGATGAACTGATGGGACGGCCGTATATGGGCAGGTTCTGCTATGGTCGCGACGACCGGGCGGTGAAACCGTTCCCCAAGGCGGACCTGATGGAGGGATTGATCGCGAACCGGCCGAGTGCGTTGACGGGAACGAGCGTTGCGCAGGTGAACAACCGCGACGGCGTGAAGTTCATCCTGACGAACAATAGCTGGCTGTTGATCCGACCCAGCGGCACGGAGCCGGTACTGCGCATTTATGCTGAAGCGTCGTCGCACGAAGCAGTGGCGACGCTGCTGGCAGAAGGGACGGTATTGGCGCAACAGGTTCTGAAGATGATTTGAGCGGCAGCCGGACGAGTTGATGGATTTGGGTGCCGGCGGGAGTCCGTTTTCGGGCCTGTCCGATACGGCAGGCGGGTGTAACTTAGAGTAGAAGACGGGGAAGGGCGTGAGCTGTGCGGCTCGCGCCTTTGTAGTTTACTGGGGCAGGTTCGCGACGCACCGCACGGGGGCAGGCGGGTTACGCGGCCACCGGATTCGTGTTGTGGCAGTCAGCTGGGTCTGGGGATAAGCCGCTGTCTGATTTCCTGGCGCGTCCGCTCGAAGGTCTGGCGAAGTTTCAGGTCGGAGCCTTTCTGGGCGTTGACGACGCGCTGGGCGCAGGTGACACAACCCAGTGAGGCTTTGTAGCTGCTCTGGTCGCAATTGAGGCAGTCGCAAAGGCGGATCATCATGAGAGAGAAGGCAAGTGTATCCTCGTTGCCATCGCGCTGACTTGCGACTTGACTGACCAGGTCCTGCCAGTCCGATCCGCGTTCCCGGCGCAAGGGTCTGATGGCCCGATGGGGAAAGAGAATTTCACTTTGGGGGTACATGACGGCTCCTCTCGTGGGTTTTCGGTTGTTGGCGACTGACAATCGGGAGCAGAACAGGCTATAGTTGCCGAGACATGCGGTTCAGAATCCGGTGGCGAACAGATAGACGCTCAGCAGGACCAGGGCGATTGCAGACAGTGTAACAATCAGGATAAACAGAAGCGGCAGCAGAACGGCGGCCAACGAGCGCAGACGGGGAAGATGCGTTACTTCTTCATTGGCTCTGATGTAGACGAGGAAGGCCCAGACGACACCGACAACGCCGCAGACGCGGCCGAAACAGGGGACGGGCAAGAGGCCGATGAGCAGCAGAGGCGCGGCCGCGAATCCGGTGGCGGCGAAGAATGGCTGCAAGCGGCAGGTGGCGCCGAGTACGCTGTTGCAGACCATAACGAGCGCGCCGTAGACGATCCAGAGGGCGAGCCAGCGCAGCGGCCAGTTGATCCATTCGCCGAGGGCGCTGATGAAGGCGGCCAGCCAGCCGGGCAGGGGTTGCGGCAGGCCGGCGATCAGCTGAAAGAGCTCGACCAGCTGGGCAGGGCTGAACAGGGGGAAGACATAGTCAAGAGGTGCTTGCTGTAAGAGAGAGGTTTGTGCGCCGAGCCGGGCAAGAGGAAGGGCGGTACCAGCTGATGCGGCCTGTTCCCAGTTGACGAGGAAGGGCAGGAAGCCGGCCAGGAGGCCGAGAAGGAAGACCATGCCGAGGGACTGGCGCATGGTGGTTTCGGTGAAACCGGAGGCGCGCAGCTGGACTGCGTCGCTCATTTTCTGAGGCGAGGGCAGCCAGTGGCGAAGGTTCACAGACTGCCTCCAGCGATGAGGAGCAACCAGCCAAAAGCCAGGGCGGCGACGGCACTGACAAGCAGAAGCAGCAGATATGTGCCGACGGCGACCAGCGCGGCGGGGCGTGGAGGCAGCTCGTGGGCGACTTCCAGCCCGCGGAAGGCGATCAGGATTCCCCAGACGTGGATGAGGACAGCGGCGACTGAGACGAACGGAATCACGGTAAAGAGATAGAGAAGACGAGGGGCGTTGCTGAGGGCGACGGCGCCCAAAGTCTGGGTTAGAGTGCCCTGTCCACCGGCTGCACGGGCAAGCAGGTGGCTGGCGAAGCCAAAGAGGAGCCAGTGGCCGATCAGGGCGAGAGGGGTGGTGGCGAGATTCAGAAGGCGGAAACTGACAGTGTCATAGCCGCTGTAGGCGAGGAGGAGGGGCCAGCCGCTGCGCAGGGTGCGCTCTATCTCGAACAGGGTTTCGCCGCCCGCTGTTCCCTGCCGCAGGGTTTGCAAGACAGTGTTGAGGAGGGCTTCGGATGGGGGCAGCGAGGCGGTCAGGAGCAGACTGCCGATGAGCTGGGCGACGGCGACCAGAACACCGATGCAGGCGCACAGGAAGAGTCCCTCAATCCAGGGATTGTCGTCGTCGACCATTTCTACGAATGGGTCGGGTTCCAGAAGGAGGGCCTTTCCGATGAACCGCGGGTAGTTCTGTGGTTGTAGCATCCGGTTGCGACGTCTGCCCGGGCAGTAGGGCCAAAGCGGGCCCCATTTGAGGTATAGGGTTCGCCCAGGAAAGCAGCTGCCTGCGGCAAGCCCTTTGTTCAGTTCCGGGAATCATAGCATAGATTTCAGTTGGCCTTGAAAACAGAGACTGTCTTGTGAGCGACGATAAGCTCCGGAGCAACCGGCGGCCAGCACAGAGACAGACGCGCAGGAGATGGAAATGTCAGAGAAAAACACTTTTCTACCGACCGGGAAGCTGCCGTCAGAGCTGCTGGGGGAGCTGATCTCGACATTGCCGATCAGTGACCCGGATCTGTTTCTGGGACCGGGCGTAGGCGAGGATGCCGCTGTGATTGAGGTTGGCAGGGCTTGGGAGGGGGGAGTTCCCGCGAGGAGGCGGCAACGTGTACCGTCCGAGCAGGGCGACGCCGACATCCTGCTTGCTGCGAAGAGCGATCCAATCACGTTTGCCACCGATGAGATCGGGTATTACGCGGTCAATGTATGCGCGAATGACCTGGCGGTGTGCGGGGCGCGGCCGCGATTTTATCTGCCGACGGTGCTGCTGCCCGTAGGGACGACTGAGGAGGAGGTGCGGGGGATTTGCGACCAGCTGGGCGCTGCGTGCCGTGCGCTTGACATCGTGGTGGCGGGCGGGCATTCGGAGGTGACGGCGGCGGTGAACCAGCCGGTGGTGGCTGGTACGCTGCTGGGGGAGGTTGCGCGGGGGAAGGTGGTGCGGACGGGCGGGTGCCGGCCTGACGACGTGGTCCTGTTGGTAGGGAGCGCGGGGGTTGAGGGAACGTCGATAATCGCGCGGGAGATGGGGGATGTTTTGTTGGCGCAGGGCTGGTCCGGGGAGGAGTTAGACGAGGCGGCCAATTATCTGTACGAGCCGGGGATCAGTGTGCTGGGGCCGGCGCTGGCGGCGGCGGAGTCGGGGCTGGTGACGGCGATGCACGATCCGACGGAGGGCGGGGTGGCGACCGGTTTGTGGGAGCTGGCCGACGCTTCGGGTTGCGGGCTGGAGGTGGAGTTGGGGGACATTGCGGTGACGCGGTTGACTGCGGCCGCGTGCGCGGTGTTTGGGCTTGACCCACTGGGTACGATCGCGTCTGGGGGGCTGCTGGCGACGGCTGCGGCGGAGGACGTGGATGCGGTGCTGGGTTTGTGGCGGGGGATGGGGAGAGAGGGTCAGGCAG
>WTGY01000150.1 GCA_011523365.1 Caldilineaceae bacterium | reverse complement strand
GCGGGGGCGGAGCCCCCGCACAAGGGAGGGCCGAATAGGCCCGACCGCCCAAAAAACCAGTAGTCAGTAGTCAGTAGTCAGTAGTCAGTAGTCAGTGGTCAGTGGTCAGTGGTCAGAGACGCCGGAAGATCCCGTAGAACATTGACACCCAATAGGTTCTATATTACATTCACGAATACCTGTCAGCAGGGACTGGCCGGTTACGGACCAAGGCAATCACGGTACAGACGGCTTGTCAGCGAAAGAGAGGAACGATGAACGCAGCAACATTGGCAGGCAGTATTGAAGAGCAGGCCGCGGCCGCCGGACCCAGCAACGAAGAGGAGCTCGACCTGCTGCTCTCAGAACCCTCGCCTGCGGCTCTGGCCGCGCTTGATAGGCTGGACTCGGACCTGGTCGTCCTCGGCGTCAGCGGCAAGATGGGTCCCTCGCTGGCGCGCATGGCGGTGCGCGCGCTGGATGAACTGAACTCGCCCCACCGCGTTTACGGCGTGGCCCGCTTCAGCCAGCCCGGCACACGCGAGCAGCTGGAGGAGTGGGGCGTGCAGACGATTACCTGCGACCTGCTGGACCGGTCGCAGCTGGCTTCCCTGCCCGATAGCAACAGCGTGATCTACATGGCCGGTCAGAAGTTCGGCACGACGGGCAACCAGCACATGACCTGGGGCATCAACACCTATCTGCCGGCGCTGGTCTGCGAGCGCTATCTGAACGCCCGCATCGTCGCCTTCTCCACCGGCAACGTCTATCCGCTGGTGCCGGTGGTCGCCGGCGGCCCGCTTGAAAGCGACCCCCTGGACCCGGTCGGCGAGTACGCGATGTCCTGCCTGGGGCGCGAGCGCATCTTCGACTATTTTTCGCGGCGGCACGGTCTGCGCTGCGCCATCGTCCGCCTCAACTATGCGGTGGAGATGCGCTACGGTGTTCTGGTGGATATCGCCCGCCAGGTGCATGCGGAGGAGCCGGTTACGCTCGACATGGGCGCGGCCAACGTGATCTGGCAGGGGGACGCCAACGCCCAGGCCATCGCTCTCCTCGACCACTGCGCCGCGCCGCCCTTCGTGCTCAACGTCACCGGGCCCGAGACCGTCTCGGTGCGCCGCGTGGCCCAAGCACTGGGCGGCATGCTCGGCAAGGAGGTCCGTTTCAGCGGCGAGGAGGCGCCGACCGCGCTGCTCAACAACGCGGCCAAGGCCGCGCAGCTTTTCGGCTACCCGCGCGTCTCGCTGCACCAGATGCTGCAGTGGATCGCCGACTGGGTGCAGAACGACGGCGCTTCGCTGGATAAACCGACCCACTTTGAGACGCGCGACGGGAGCTTCTGATGGCCCAAACTCTGCCTGAACTGAGACAACATCTGGCCAACGGGCAGGTTATCCCGGCCCACCCACTCGCCCTCACCGCCGACCACAAGCTGGACGAGCGCCGACAGCGCGCCCTCACCCGCTACTACTGCGCGGCCGGCGCCGGCGGCGTGGCCGTGGGCGTGCATACGACCCAGTTTGAGCTGCATCAACCCGAATACGGTCTGCTGGAGCCGGTGCTGGCGCTGGCGTCGGAGACGGTGGACGAGCATATGCAGCGAAATCCCCGCCCCTTTGTCAAGGTAGCGGGCATTCTGGGCGATACGCGGCAGGCGGTGCGCGAAGCCGAGACGGCCCTGGAGCACGGTTACGATGCGGGGCTGCTGAGCCTGCGCGCGCTGGCAGAGGCATCGCCATCGGAGCTTATCGAACACTGCCGGCGCGTGGCGGAGGTGATCCCGGTATTCGGCTTCTATTTGCAGACTGCGGTGGGCGGACAGGTGCTGCCCTACCGCTTCTGGCGCGAGTTCGTCGAAATTGAGAACGTCGTCGCCATCAAGGTCGCGCCGTTCGACCGCTACAAGACGCTGGACGTGGTGCGCGCGGTGGCCGAGTCATGCCGGAGCGGAGAGATCGCGCTCTATACGGGCAACGACGACAACATCGTCGGGGACCTGCTCACCGAATTCAGTTTTGGCGGACAAGAGACGGATGGGCCGCCGCTGCGTATCGTCGGCGGGCTTCTCGGGCAGTGGGCTGTGTGGACACGTGAGGCGGTCGCCGTGCTGCGCGCCATCCACGACCAGAGCGCAGCCGGCACGCTCGACTACCGGCACTGGCTCACCTACAACGCGCAGATGACCGACGCCAACGCGGCCGTATTCGACAGCGCCCACGACTTCCACGGTTGTATCTCCGGCGTCCATGAGGTGCTGCGGCGACAGGGGCTGATGCAGGGGATCTGGTGTTTCAACCCGCAGGAGAGCCTTTCCCCCGGCCAGTGCGAGGAGTTGGACCGCGTCTGCCGCGCCTATCCTCACCTGACCGACGACGACTTCGTGGCCGAACACCTCGACGAATGGCTGCGCTGACCACACCAACGCGCAGCCTTCAGTCTCTCCATTCCATTCCGAAACCGGCCCGCCACCGATAACTGGAAACCGACCCATGCTAAAAATCGGAATCGCCGATCTCGATACCTCGCACCCGGGCCGCTGGGTGCCGATTCTGCAGGAGTGGGACAGTGTCGCGGTGGCGGCCTGCTGGGACGGCGGCAGCGTGCGGCCGCCGGGCTATGCCCAACAGTTCGCGGCCGAACACAACATTCCGGAAGTCGTGCCCGCGCTGGCGGACTTGATCGCGCTGGTCGATGTGGTCTTTGTCCAGGGCTGTAACTGGGACCTGCACGTGGAACGCGTCAGGCCTTTCGTCGAGGCCGGCAAGGGCGTCTATATCGACAAACCGCTGGCCGGGAACGTTGCCGATCTGCGGCAACTGAAGGCGTGGGCGGGGCAGGGCGCGGACATTATCGGCGGCTCATCGCTGCGCTGCTGTGAGGAGGTCAAGCGGGTCCATGCGCAGACGCAGGGGAGCGACCTTCACACCATCTTTGCCAGCGGGCCGAACGACATTTTCAACTACGGCATCCACGTAATCGAGATGGTGCAGGGCGTTATCGGGATGGAACGCAGCAGCCCGGCGGTCGCGGTGACGCATCTCGGCAGCCATGGATCGGAGCGGCTGATCGTCGACTACGCGAATGGCCTGCAGGTGGTGCTCGAATTGGAAGCGGCCGGCGGTTTCTTCCTCTCTGCAAGCGGCGGCAACGGTCGCTGGTCGGCGACCGTGGAGAGCGATTTCTACCGTGCGCTTCTGCAGGACGTTGTCGCTCACTTCGAGGGCGAGAGGCCATTCCCCGCCGACATTGATATGCTGTGCGAGGCGGTTATGGTGCTGCTGGCCGGTCGTGAGAGTAGGCGCCGCGGGCGGCTCGCGCCCGTTCGCATTGATGAGCTCTCCGCGGACGCGCCTGGTTTTGACGGTCACAGCTTTACTGAGGATTATCGCGCAAGCGTGGGTTGAACCGGTTGGCTCAGGCCTGAATGCCCCAGACGCTGAGCGCCTTCTCCTCAAAGGCAGGGATCCCAATCCTTTCCCGTATCGCGTCGACATCCACGTCGGCATAGTTCGTGCCGTCGCGCAGGGCCAGCGCCGAGGCCTCGCCGGCAGCCTCTCCCAGCGCCATCATCGTGCGCGACAGCCGGCATGAGGAGGCGGCGATGTGTGAGAAGGATGCGCCTCGCGACCCGGCGATCAGGTTGTCATACTCCGCCGGCAGCAGACAGTTGTAGGGGATGCCGTAGGGCTGTTCCAAGTGTTTGAGCTTGCCGCCTCTGACGGTGCGCTCGCCATGTGTATCCAGTGCATGGTCGGCGAGGGCGATGATCTCTTGCCGCTGCGGCTGACACAGGAGGCCGGCGCGCACGTCCTGCTCGCGCAGCACGTAGCGGCCCACCAGCCGGTGCGATTCGCGGATGCCCACCAGCGGAAACATGCTCTTGAAGCGGTAGCGATCGAAGCCATAGTCGGTCTGCATCCGCCGCCAGTGCGCATGCATGCGCGCCTGCGCGATGGCCTGCGCCTCAGGATACGGCATACTGTGGAACTCGGCCCCCTCCATTGTGGGTAATACATTCACGCACAGGTCGCCGTTGGGATATTCAGTAATGTGGGCGGCGGGTGTGTGCGTTGCCAGCCAGTCCTGGATTTCGGGGGCGCAGGCCGCGGCCGGCAGCTCATCGACCCCCGCTTCGGCGGCAGGCTTCACGCGAAAGACCTGTGAGATACCGTTGACGATGGGGGAGGCGCTGTCGGGGGCCGACGGCTCGCCGTAGAGATCATGCGGCTCTTCGCCGAAGGCCATGCTGCACTCCGCTGCCCGCGCCAGGTGGCAGCCGCCGGAGCAGTCGATGAAGAGCTTGCTGCGAACCGTGTAGGGAGCGCCGCCGTCAAGCGGCTCGACCGTGATCGAGACGAGCCGCCGCCCCTGCACACTGACATCGGTGAAACGGGTACGGTAACGAATTTCGACGCCGGCTTCGCGCAGCATCGCGTGCATGGCCGCGGCCATGGCGTCCGGCTCGAAGTGGACGCGCCGGACATCGAGTTTGGCCAGTCCGGCGGTGCGCAGCGTGCTTTCGTAGGAACTGTTGGGGTCGATGCGCGAGAAACCGTAGGGTTCCTCCTTGCTGTAGAGATGCACGATCTTGCCGATGCCGATGGCGTTGGGGGCCAGCCGGGCATAGAGTTCATAGTGAACGCCGGGGCCGCTGATCCCCGCCTGCCAGACATTGACGCCGCCAACGGTGGAGGTGCCACCCAGTTGGGCCATGCTGTCGAGCAGCAGGATACGCGCGTTGGGGTCGGCGCGTGCAGCGCGGATTGCGGCGCCAAAGCCGCCGGAGCCTCCGCCGATGATCACGATATCGGTCTCGATCATACATTCGCTCCCCAAAAACAGCATTGTGGCCGGAGCGATTGTCCCCGGCCACCTTGACGGCAGATCAGGTCAGAACGACATCCAAGCTGGTGATGGCCGCTGCCTCTCGTCTGACGTCATCGATATCGTTGAGAGGGTAGACGCGCCCGGTAACAACCAGGGCTCTTCACCGCCGGCTACCTTGCCTGCGCGGGCTGAGCCGGTTGCATCAGGCCTGAATCCCCCAGACACTGAGCGCCTTCTCCTCAAAGGCAGGGATCCCGAGCCTCCCCCGTATCTCGTCGACAGGTACATCGGCATAGGCCGCGCCGTCGCGCAGGGCCAGCGCTGAGGCTACGCCGACGGCCTCTCCCAGCGCCATCATCGTACGCGACAGCCGGCACGAAGAGGCGGCAATGTGTGAGAAGGACGCTCCCCGCGACGCGGCGATCAGGTTGTCATACTCCGCCGGCAACAGACAGCTGTAGGGGACGCCGTAGGGCTGCTCCAGCTCCTTGAGCTTGACGCCCTTTACATTGCGCTCGCCATGCGTATCGAGCGGATGGTCGGCGAGGGCGATGATCTCTTCCCGCCGCGGTTGGCGCAGAAGACCGGCGCGTACGTCCTGCTCACGCAGCACGTAGCGGCCCACCAGCCGGTGCGACTCGCGGATGCCCACCAGGGGAAACATGCTCTTGAAGCGATAGCGGTCGAAGCCGTAGTCGGTCTGCATCCGCCGCCAGTGCGCGTGCATGCGCGCCTGCGCGATCGCCTGCGCCTCAGGATAGGGCATACTGTGGAACTCGGCGCCCTCCATCGTCGGCAGCACGTTAATGCACAGGTCGCCGTTGGGGTACTCGGTCACGTGGGCAGCCGGTCTGTGCGTAGCCAGCCAGTCCTGGATCTCGGGGGTGCGGGCCGCGGCCGGCAACTCATCTGTCCCCGCTTCGTCAGCCGGCGTCACGCGAAAGACCTGTGAGATACCGTTGACGATGGGGGAGGCGCTGTCGGGGGCCGAAGGCTCCCCGTAGAGTTCATGCGGCTCTTCGCCAAAGGCCATGTTGCACTCGGCCGCCCGCGCCAGGTGGCAGCCGCCGGAGCAGTCGATGAAGAGCTTGCTGCGGACGGTATAGGGAGGATCGCCATCCAGTGGTTGGGCCGTGATCGAGACGATCAGGCGCCCCTGCACGCTGACGTCGGTGAAACGGGTGCGGTAGCGAATTTCGACGCCGGCTTCGCGCAGCATCGCGTGCATCGCCGCGGCCATGACGTCCGGCTCGAAGTGGACGCGACGCACCTCCGGTTTGGGCAGCCCGGCGCGGCGTAACGAGCTTTCATAGGGGCTGTGAGGATCGATGCGCGAAAAACCGTAGGGCTCCTCCGTACTCGAAAAGTGGACCGTCCTGCCCACGCCGATCGCATTCGGACTTAGTCGCGCCGCCAGCTCATAGTGTACGCCCGGTCCGCCGATCCCCGGCTCCCAGTTGTTGACGCCGCCAACGGTGGAGGTGCCGCCCAGCTGTGCCATGCTGTCGAGCAGCAGGATACGGGCACTGGGGTCGGCGCGCGCGGCGCGGATCGCGGCGCCAAAGCCGCCGGAGCCGCCGCCGATGATCACGATATCGGTCTCAGTCATATTGTCCGTCCCTGTAACGCGAAAAAGGGGACCGGAGAATGACCCCGATCCCCCTCCTCTCTTGTAATCTATTCCAGCGCATCATCCGGACTGGTGATGGCAGCGGCCATCGTGTTTATGGCGTCGATATCATTGAGCCGGTTGACAGCTTCGGTCACCGCAGCCAGGTTGTTGGCCTCCAACGCGGCCAGGTAACCCTCCCACTCGGCCTCGATGTCCAGGCCCGGGTTCAGGACGACCTTGGCCGCGAACTCATTGGCCAGATCTTGCAATGCTCCCAGGTTGTCCAGGATTACCGCGTCGTCGCGATCGACCAGATAGTTAATGTGACGCTGCTCTTCCAAGGCGCGGTTGAGAACGCCCTGTACATAGCGCATCATGTCGTCGGGAACGTCGACCCATTTGACATTGTCGCGGCGGTAATCGAAGTAGGCCGGCGGCTCATTCTTGAACAGATAATCACGCGAGTACAGATCGTATTGCGGCGTGTCGTTCAGGATCGCATCGCGGCCGCGGGTGACGGGGACACCGTCGACCACGTCATAGGTGATGCCCTCGACGCCCACGGTCATCAGCTCCCAGCCATCGGTATACTGCCAGTTGACCACGCGGAAAAAAGCATCCGCTTCCGCCGCTGTCGCCGCGATGGTCAAAGCCGTTCCGGTACTCTGCGTGTTGGGCACGACCATCGGCCCGCTTGCGATACCGGTGGGACCGGTCAGGCTGCAGATGTAGCCGGTGTCCGCATTAGCATCAGGATGGGCGTTGCGGATCGCCTCCAGACGGAAATGCTTGAAACGGGGCCAGTCGGTGGTGACAGCGGTATTGCCGGCGTAGAATTTGAACAGCCCGCGGTCGGTGGCCACCATGAAGGTCTGATCCATCAGCCCATCGGCAAACAGTTCTCGCACCCACTGCAGGCCATCCTTCAGGGCCGGCAGCGTATTGGCGAAAACAAGCTGGCTGGGATCATCCGGCGAAGGCACCCAGGCCAGGTGATCGACGCCGAAGGCGCTCAGGAAGACCTCCATCGACCAGGTAATGCTGTCCAGACGGTTGGGCACGAAGGGGATCAGCGGATCGCCGATGTTGCCGGGGTCCTCGTCGCGAACCCGCTCCAGGAAGGTGCGGAATTCAGCCAGCGTGGTCGGCTCCTCCATTCCCAGCTTTTCCAGCCAGTCGGTGCGGTAGTGGAGACAGCGCGGCAGATTGCCCGTGATGCGGGGAATATGGTAGATCATCCCGTCAGCCTGGCGGTTGTTTTCCCAGACTTCGGCCGGGAAGGCATCGCGAACGGTGGGGTACCTGTCCAGGTACTCGTCGATCGGGATCAGCAGGCCGTCGTTGAGATACTGTTTGAACTGCCGCGAACTGGGGTTGATGCGGATGACGTCGGGGTAGTCGCCGGCGGCCATCAGTACGTTGCGCTTCTCCTCGTATTCGGGATTGGGCACAAACTGATAGTCCATATCTACGCCGGACCCAGCCTCGATCAACCCTACCCACTCGTTATCCGGCACCCAGCTGTCGCCGATGCCCAGATAGACGACGGTAACGTCCTCGGCCACGGCCTCCTCTGATTCCGCCGCCTCCTCCTCGGTCGTCGCGGCCGGCCCGGCCGCACATGCGCTCAGCAGGATCAAGCCCAAAATCATAAGTGGCAGACACAACAGATGGCGTTTCACAGGGACTCCTCCTCTTCTGTACATTGGTTCGGTCACGTGAATATCCTGACGGAGTATTCCTGATGGAGGGACATTCCGTATGGGAATCAGATATCGTCGCGGCATCACCTCCCCCGTTCTCGTGGCAACTACCCTTTCTCGGCGCCCAGTACGATTCCCTGTACGAAGTAGCGCTGCACAAAGGGATAAAGGAGCGCCATCGGCACGATGGCAGCGATCACCGTAGCTGCCCGGATCGTGAGCTGGCTGACCTGGGCGTTGCCGTACATGTCCTGGTTACTGAAGCCGATCTCGTTCAGGTTGGCCTGGATGACAACCGAGCGCAGCAGCACTTGCAAAGGCCATTTGGCCGGGTCATAGATGTAGAAGATGCCGCGAAAGAACTCATTCCAGTGGGAGACGGCATAGAACAGCCCCATCGTTGCAATCGCCGGCAGCGACATCGGGATCACGATCTGGAACAGAATGCGCAACTCGCTGGAGCCGTCCATACGCGCCGACTCGATCACCGCGTCCGGCAGGTTCTCGAAGAAATTACGCAACAGAATCAGATAGAACACGTTAACCAGGGTCGGCCAGATCATCGCCCACAGACTGTTGATCAGGCCCAGGCTGCGCACCAGGATGAAGCCGGGCACGATGCCCGCGCTGAAGACGAAGGTCACCATGATGAAGAGCATGATGAACTGCCGGCCCGGCAGATCGCGGCGCGAGAGCGGATAGGCGGCGGCCGAGGTAACCAGAAGGTTGAGGGCGGTGCCCACCACGGTAATGAAGACGGTAACGCCAAAGGAGCGTATCAGCGCTTCGCCCTTGAAGATAAAGATGTAGGAGTCCAGCGTAAAGTCTTGCGGCCACAGCAGGAGCACCGCCTGCGCGACCTTTTCGGGTCGGCTCAACGAGGCGTTGACCGTGTGCCAGATCGGCAACAGACTGATGATGCCGAGCAGAAGCAGCACGCCGTAGATGGTGGTTTCGGCCAGACGGTTGCTATGCCATCTGGACCGCAGCGGCTGTTCTTCGTAATCTGTGGTATCGATGTGGGCGCTCATCGGTCTGCGTCACCAGAGTGTCGGCTGATCGGCGCGTTTGAGAATATAGTTGGTCAGCACAATCATTATCGCCGCGATCACGGAGCGGAACAGGCCCACTGCCGTCGCCAGGCTGAAACGGCCGTCCACCAGCCCGATGCGATAGATATAGGTGTCCAGAATGTCACCTACGGAGAAGACGGCCGGGTTGTACATCACAAAGACCTGCTCAAAACCGGCCTCAAGAATATTGCCCATACTGAGAATGAAGACGATGCCCATCACCCCGCGCAGGCCGGGCAACGTGATATACCTCGCCTGCTGAAACCGGTTGGCCCCATCGACCATAGCGGCTTCATAGATCGACGGATCGATCGAGGCGATGGCGGCCAGGTAGACGATCGCGGCCCAGCCGAACTCCTTCATAATGTTGGTAATGACGAGGATGGTGCGGAAGTAACGGGGATTGACCAACAGGGCCGGCATTTTCAGCCCGATCGCCTCCAGCCCCTCCGGCACAGCGCCGCCCGGGCCGATGAAGAGCACCATAATGCCACCGTACACGACCCAGGAGAGGAAGTGTGGGAAGTAGGTAACGGTCTGGATCGTGCGCTTGAAGAGCAGGTGGCGCACTTCGTTGAGCAGCAGAGCGAAGATTATGGGGACGGGGAAGCCGATGAAAAGCTTGTAGAGGCTGATGATGACGGTGTTGCGAAAGACTTCGAGGAATTTGGGCAGAGCGAACAGGGTCTCGAAGTGCTGGAAGCCCACCCAGGGGCTGCCCAGAAAGCCGCGGACCGGTGAATAGTTCTGGAAACCCATCACCAGTCCCCCCATGGGGATATAGCGGAATATCACAAAGAAGAGGATGGCGGGGAGCAGGAGGAGGTAGAGTTCGCGGTATTTCCAGGCGCGTCCTAGCTCCCGCCGGAAGTGGCTGCGACGGCCGTCACGTCCCCGATGGCTCGCAGCGGAACTTTCACTTACGCCCTGTTGTACGTCAGTCCCGGCTGTTGTCATGTTCTCTACCCCGGCCCGACCAACGGAGGTTGCGTATCACACTGGGAGAGAGTCTGTCGCGGAAACCTTGACGAAGAAGAGGGAAACTAAAGACGAAAGACCAGCAGCAGCTTTTGGGGAGTTAAACACAAGCGGTCGGCTGTGTCAAGAGGATCAATTCGTTTCCATTAGCCGGGCGTATCCAAATTGGAGCCGCGCCGCGGGAGAACGGCTACATCGAGAGTTTCAATGGGAAGTTGAGGGACGAACTGCTGGACAGAGAGGTCTTCTGTACCTTGCTGGAGGTGCGTGTGCTGACGGAGCACTACAGGCGGACTTACAACCGGATCAGACCGCACAGATCTCTGGGCTACCGGCCGCCGGCGACTGAGGTCCTCTTGCCTGCCGAACCCTTCCCCGTGCTTGTCGGACTAACATAACGGGCGGTGTAAACATCGGGGGCAGGTCAGAGTCTCAACAATCGCACGCCGACGGAGGAGCACTTCGTGCTCTGTTTAGAGCCAGCCGCATTCGCCTAAATGCACCTTATTTTTCCCATTTCGTGGTCTAGCGATTGGGGCCAACCATAAAGAACGTTGACGACGAGCAAGGCGAAGGGAGAAATAAACACGCCAATCAATATTCAATCACTGATGAGCATTGCAGATGGTGGCATTAAGCCCTTGCCTTTGGCAACGTCTTGCGCAGGCGGAAGATCAGCAAGAAGGGCAACGTCACGATAAGGAAAGAACCGACGACTTGGATAGGTCCGGAAAAAGGCGAATGCTCCAAGAGTTCTGGCGTAAGAGAGTATAAGGTGTAGTATGCAACCGCTACTAGGAAGAACGTAACACTCTTTCGTTGAATACTGAAGAAAAGAGCCAAACTTGAACCTGTATTGAATATCAAGGAGGTTACACCAAAACCCAGCGTTACGTTTAGTATCGCCCACCAGGGGAGCAATTCGTTCATGGGCCGCACCGCTGCCTCGCCCAAACTAGGTTGAAACGTAACTACTAAGCCTGAGAGGTATCAGGGATGAAGGGTTGGTCAAGAAAGG